>JBBRUV010000064.1:0-16610 GCA_038247465.1 Cytophagales bacterium | reverse complement strand
GAGGAGCAGAAATTAAACTAGTAGTCAAGCGCACAAAACCAACCGCACAAGGCCTTGGCGACCCGCCTGTTCGCTTATATCGGCACGGGCCGCCCCGCCCGGCCTAAAGGCGCGGGGCTTTACGCGATACGTCGTAATGATCTCGGCCCGACAACGGGTCATTATCATCGAGTTCGAGTTCGTGAAACTCCGCATCGGTCATTTGGTGGGTGGCAACGGCGGCTTCCATATTTTGGTCGTTATGGTGTAGCCAAAGGTACCGAAAACCGCGCAAAAAAAGCCCCGAACGTATCATTCGGGGCTTTTTTTGTTGCAACTGAAAAGCCATCACGCCAGCCGGTTGATACAGTTCAAATCCTCAAATGCTACTTTCAGCCGCGCCACCATGCTGTCTTCGCCTTTGCGGAGCCACACGCGGGGGTCATAGTATTTTTTGTTGGGCGAATCGGCTCCTTCGGGGTTGCCAAGTTGCGTTTGCAGGTAGCCTTCTTTGGCTTTGTAATAGTTCAGGATGCCTTCCCACATGGCCCACTGCATATCGGTGTCGAGGTTCATTTTGATGGCTCCGTACTGAATCGCTTCCCGGATTTCCTCGCGGCTGGAACCTGAGCCGCCATGAAACACAAAATTGACCGGCATTGGCCCCGTGCCGAGCGTTTCCTGGATATAATCCTGCGAGTTTTTCAGGATCACGGGCGAGAGTTTCACGTTGCCGGGTTTATACACGCCGTGTACGTTACCAAAGGCTGCCGCAATGGTAAAGTTGGGCGAAATCTTGCTCAGTTCGGTGTAGGCGTAGGCCACTTCCGAGGGTTGGGTGTAGAGTTTCGAGTCATCCACGCCGGAGTTATCCACGCCGTCTTCTTCGCCCCCGGTCACGCCGAGTTCAATTTCGATGGTCATGCCCATTTTCGCCATCCGCTCAAAATAACGGCAACAGATGTCGAGGTTTTCGTCAATCGGCTCTTCCGACAGGTCGAGCATATGCGACGAGAACAGCGGTTGGCCCGTCTGGTCGAAATGCTTTTCTGAGGCCGTAAGCAGGCCGTCAATCCAGGGCAGGAGTTTTTTGGCGCAGTGGTCGGTGTGCAGAATCACGGGAACGCCGTATGCCTCAGCCACCGTGTGTACGTGCAAGGCTCCGGCCACGCTGCCGGTGATGGCGGCTTTCTGCCCATCATTCGGTAGTGATTTACCGGCATAAAAAATGCCGCCCCCGTTCGAGAACTGGATAATAACGGGTGAGTTTACGGCGCGGGCCGTTTCGAGAACGGCGTTGACCGAATCGGTACCGACCACGTTTACGGCGGGCAGCGCATAATCGTTGGCATTGGCGTGGCGGAAAATTTCGGAAACACCGTCTCCGGTAATTACGCCGGGCCGCGTACGGTCGGGTTGTGTCCGCTCAGCGGCAAAGCGGGTGGCGGTTTCGCTCATCATGCTTAGATACGTTTAAAAAAATATTGGATTAACTACGTTTCAACCAACAGAACAGGTTAGGATCGGCAAAATACGGGTTTTTGGGGAGTGAGTGTTGACTGATTTGCATGATAAGCCAGTTGGGGCCAACTTAGCACCCTAAACCAAGCTAACCCAAACCGCCTGATGATCACCAAATTTTTCTGCCCGCTCTGGGGCATGGAGAGCCTGCCCTACGCCGAAGCCGCGCGCCGGGTTAAAGCCGCCGACTACGACGGTATGGAAATTGCCGCCCCCGCCCCCAAACGCGCCGAAGCGGTGCAGGTCACCAAAGCCAACGGCCTTGATCTGGTGCTGATGGTATTCAGCGGTGGCCCCGATCTGGCCAATTATGCCAACCGCTACCGAGACGACCTGCTCGATGCCGCATCGCACAAACCGCTGTTTATCAACTCGCATACGGGTAAAGATTTTATGAGTTTTGAGCAAAACGCTGCTTTAATCGAGGTGGCGGCTCTGGTTGAAAAACAGACAACGATTCCGGTTCTGCACGAAACCCACCGGGGGCGATTCAGCTACTCGGCACCGGGGATTCAATACTACCTCCAGAAATTCCCGGACATGAAACTTACCGCCGACTATTCTCACTGGGTAAACGTGGCCGAATCGTACCTCGGCGATCAGGCCGACAATATGAGCCGCGCCATTGCCCAAAGCCAGCATATCCACTGCCGGGTGGGGCAACCCGAAGCCCCGCAGGTGAGCGACCCCCGCGCCCCTGAATGGGCCAATGCCCTCGAAACGCACGCCAAGTGGTGGGACGCTATCCGTGCCCGGATGCAAAAAGCCAACGCTCCAACGCTCACCGTTACCTGCGAATTTGGCCCCGCGCCGGGCTACCTGCCGACGCTGCCCTACACCAACCAACCCGTTACGAGTCAGTGGGATGTAAACGTGTTTATGAAAGATTTCCTGAAAAAACGGTGGGCCTAATTTTAATGTAGCGTGGGCGGAAGCCAGTGAGCCATTGACAATTAAGTTTTTGACAAATAAAGGCAGACTACAGCGGCTTGCGGGCTTCCGCCCACGCTACACCATCATGATCGCTAACCTCCTTCAAACATTCCCCCGCGCTGGCCGCATTGACTGGATCAGTATTCGCCCTGAACGGCGGGACCCGGTTGTCAGTGTTGATGAAGTTTCGGCCTCGCCTGATACTGGCTTATCTGGCGATCACTACGGCGGGCAAAACGGCAACCGCCACGTGACCCTGATTCAGGCCGAACACCTGCCCGCTGTCGCGTCGTTTGTGGGTTTATCTGAGATTTCGCCCGAACTGCTACGCCGGAACCTCGTTGTTTCGGGCATTAATCTGCTGGCCCTGAAAGACCAACGGGTGCAAATCGGTGATGGCCCGGAGACCGTTGTACTGGAAATCACGGGGCAATGCCACCCCTGCTCCAAGATGGAAACCGCCCTGGGGCCGGGCGGCTATAACGCCCTGCGCGGTCACGGCGGCATGACGGCGCGGGTAGTAGAGGGCGGACTGATTCGGGTGGGAGATGCGGTGCGGGTTATTTCTTAAACTGTTTCTGGGATTCAAGCACATTCCAGATCAGGTCGTAGTCGGACGTTCGGAGCAGGAAATCATCATCGAAATTACAAAACGTCATAAAGCGGTCAGCCTGTTCGCCGGAGTAGCCCGTGGCCTGATCCACAATAATCCGCAGACGTTCTATGGCCAGCGTGTGTCGCCGGTATTCCTGCATAACAACGCCCGCCTTGCGGTCGGTTTTGGCCCGTTTGCTAAACGCTTCGTAGAGCAGGGTCAGGCCCGCACCGTCGGCTAATCGGTCAAACGCCTGCTCGCCGGTCACTTTCGCGCTGGCGGTGGGTTCGTCTAACACCTGTCGAATTTCCCGTTTTACTTCTTCATACCGTTTGGCCGTAACCGTCACTTCGTTGAGTTCGATGGTGCGTTCGGTCGAAAACGGCTGGCGGTCGCACAAGATCACCGGGTTGTCTGAACCGTCCCACTTGATGCCGGTTCGGTTGTGGGTATAACTCGTCAGGATCAGCGAATCGCCGGGCAGTGATATCAGAAAAAACCGGCCCGTTGCGTTGGTTCGGGCGCGTTGGCGGGTTCGCTGGTTAATCACCGTAGCCTTGTCAATGCCGCGCCCGGCGGCTGCGTCGAGGGCGGTGCCAACCATGTAGCGGCCCTGCGCCCGGCCAACGGTGGGCAGCAGAAAGGCGATGAACAGCAAAAGAGCAACTGTGTACAGAACACGCATATAACAGAAAAAAGTGAACGCATCATATCACCACTAACGCCTGAACGAACTGGCAGTTGTTGATGCGACGTGTTAAGATTGTTTAAAAGTTGTCTATAATCATTGTATCCGTCGTTTCCCCCGCCCATCCCAGATTTCAACTAATTTCACGCCCGCGCCCAACGCCAGCGTCCGGCCCGATTGCGACAAAAACGACTGCCCGTAGCTGAGTTCGACGCGCTGTTTGCGGCCATCGGCAAAAATCAGGTTGGCCCAGGCATCGTTGGGTTGCAGTTTCAGGATTTTAGCGGGCGGTTTGACATGCTGGAACACCCGCAACGACCCCCGGTTCTGGCTGGCAAACCACAACTGCCGCCCGCGAGCGTCCGTTAGTTGGGCCAGGCCTTTGGCGTTGTCCGGCACGTAGAAACCACTTTCGGCAATGGTTTTCGGCATAAAATTTCCGCGTCCGTCGCCCCGGAGCCACAGGCCATTCAGCGCATCGTAGCGGCCCATCGAAACCTCGGCTCCGTAGTCGTTGCCAACCAACAGCACGTCTAAATTCCCGTCGCGGTCAACGTCATCGGCCACCATCCCAAAAATCGGGGCCATCTGCGCTTCGGCGGGTAGTGGTGTCATCGCAAACGTTGGCTGTCCGTTGCTGTCGTTCCCTTTATTTTCGATATACATCGAGCGAAACTCGTTGGCTGTCAGCACCACCGCTTTCTGACGTTCTTCGGGCGTGAGTAGTGTTTCGATACTGGCCGTTGTAAAGTCCTGGTACAGTTGAAACCGCCGACGCATCGAGATCATCTGCTTAATCAGGTCGTCGCGGCCATGAAACGTAAACTCACGCCGTTTGCCGGTTTCGTCGGGTATATAAATCGTCGGGATGGCATCATAAAAGCCGTTATTGTCGAAATCGGCGGCATACACGCGGGCAGGTTCCTTGTCAGAAGCCCGCATCCTGGCGTTCAGGCCGAGGTTCCCGGCAATATAGTCGGTGTCGCCGTCGCGGTCGAAATCACCAGCCAGCAGAGAGTTCCACCAGCCAAGTTTGGTTTGTAGTTTGTGGTTTGTAGTTTTGAATTGCCTGCCTTTTTGGTTTTTGAGGAGGGTAATAGGCATAAACTCACCGGCGAGCAGGAGGTCGGGCCAGCCGTCGTTGTCGGGGTCAGTCCAGAGTGCGTCGCACACCAAACCGATGGTTGCGAGTTGCGGGGCTACCTGCGCCGTTACATCGGTGAACCTCACCCCTCCCCTGTTTTCAGGGGCCGGGCCGGGGGGTGGGGTGTCATTCCGCAAAATGTAACTGCTCACTGGCTTCGGGTATTGGTCGGGTTCAACGCGCCCGCCAACGAACAAATCCAGATCACCGTCGTGGTCATAATCAGCCGCTTTCAGGCAGGACTTGCTGGCAGAAATCATCGGGAGTGCATTCGTTGCGAGCGTAAACGTACCTGTTCCATTGTTCAGATACAGTTTGTCCTGATACGCTGCCGGATTTTCTTTCGCTTCGCAACTGCCACTGGCAATATACAGGTCGTTGTCGCCATCGCCATCAACATCAACCAGCAATACGCCCACGTCTTCAGTGATTTTATCTTTGGCACTGCCGCCGTAGAGCATCGGTACGGCGGGTTCGGGCAAGCCATCAAACTCGGTGAATTTCCCGGCTGTGGTTTGCAACAGAAACCGGCCTTTGTTCTGAAACGAGCCACCCAGAAACACGTCCTCCAGTCCATCGCCGTTTACGTCGGCAACGGCCACCGCCGGACCAAACTGCGAGAACTTGTGCGGGAGCAGCTTTTGGGTGTTGAAGTCAATAAACTCCGGTTCGGTGTGTCGGTAGGTAATACCGAGCGAGTCGGTCACGTCGGTCAACAACGGCTTGGGTGGGGCAGGTTTGGCGGGCGTTTCGCGGGCGTTTTAGTCGCTGACGGTCAGCACCTGATTAGCCGCTACGTTGCGGAGGGTTTGCTGCCGGGCGGGTTTGGTAGCCGTTGCGGGCCAGATAATCCGCACCTCAGCAAGCGTTTTCACCGCTCCTACGCCAAAATGCGCGATGGGTTCAACCGTTGACAGATACCCCCGATACGGCGAGTGTTCATAAACCTGAATGGCGGGCGAACCATCGGATTTTTTGTACCGAATCTCAACAAACGCGCCCAGCCCGGCCCGGTTTGGCGATGGCCCGGCGAATTTTAGGCGCAGATAACTGGCGTTCTCCGCTTTGCTCTCAATCAGGTTATTGCGATAGACGAAAGCCGAGTCGTTGATGTTGTTCACGACGTAATCCAGATCACCGTCGTTATCGAGGTCTCCGTAGGCCGCGCCGTTCGAGAATGATGGCGTTTTCAGGCCCCATTTTTCGGTCACATCGGTGAACACCGGCACATTGCCCCCATCGTTTTTGAAGGCGTAATTGCTGATTTTCACCACCGGAATCTGTTCGAGCAGAAACGATTTGCTGGCCACGGATGAACTCTTGGCCCGGAACGATTGAAAATCCCGGTCGGTGATATCTTTAGGGAAACCGTTGGTAATCAGTAGATCGCGGTGTCCATCGTTGTCAAAATCCACCGCGCTCGGTGTCCAGCTCCAGTCGGTCTCGGCCACGTCGCTCATTAAACTCACCTCACTAAACTGGGGCAATTCTGCCACCGAAGACCCTGAACCCGGTTTTGTTCCCTGATTGAGTTGCAGCGTATTTCTGACATACTGGTAGGTTTTGCTGTACTGCTCATTGTTCAGATACGTCTGGTAACTGTTTGGTCCCATCAGCATTTTTTTGCGGAAGTTGTCGCGGGGCAGCATATCAACGGCCACAATGTCCATCAGGCCGTCGTTGTTGAGGTCGGCCACGTCGTTGCCCATCGCCGAATTACTGGTGTGTTTCAGCGATTCTTTAGCCCGTTCCGCAAATCCGGTGTGCTGCCCGGCCTGATGCTGATTAATGTATAGCAAATCGTCGCTGAGGTAATCGTTGGTTACGTAAATATCGCGCCAGCCATCGCGGTTGATGTCGGCGATGTTCAGGCCCAGGCCGTAGCCTTCAATCTGAATGCCTTCGGGTTTGGAGACGTTGGTAAAAACGGCGTGGCCGAGCCGGGCATCAAAATCGTTGCGGTAAAGCCGGTCAGTTGTGGGCGACGAGCCATCTGAAACGCGGTTTCGGTACGCATTGGGGTACAGTTCAATGGTATCAACCAGTACATACAGGTCTAAATCGCCGTCGTTATCGTAATCAAAAAAAGCGACATTGGTCGTGTGGCTATCGTCGGCGATGCCGTATTCCTCGGCCATTTCTTTGAATGTGGGAACGTCGCCTTGTTTCTTACTCTGATTGATATAGAGCAGATTCCGGCGGTCGGCGGGTGTTTTTTTGACCGTTGCACCCACGTAAATATCGGGCCAGCCGTCGTTGTTAATGTCAACCACCGCCACGCCCGAACACCAGCGGCCTTTGTTATCTAACCCGGCTTTGGGCGTGATATCATCAAAGTTGAGGATGTTGGTGCCGGGTTCAGTGCGGTTCATGTAGAGCCGATTTGGCACCTGATTGCCGGTAAAAAACACGTCGGTTCGGCCATCGTTGTCAAAATCGCCCATAGCCACGCCCCCGCCGTTATAGACGTATTCAAAATCAATGATATTCAGGGTGTCGTTCTCGGTGATCCGGTTCGAGAACGTGATGCCGGTTTCGTTGGCGGGCAGGGCGGTGAACATCGGTTTATCGCAACCCGTAAGTAGGAATAGAGTGGGGAACAGGTACAGCAGCGCGTTACGGAACATGGGTCGAGCAAAATAAAGAGTCTTAACAAAGGTAAAAAAAGAAGGCCCGGCAACAATGCCGGGCCTTCTCTGTAACTAAACTCTGAACAGCTTATTTGTAAGCCGGGTTTTGCGTCAGTGTTGTCACACCGGCCTTCGACGAGTTGTCAATGGCTTCCTGCGGTATCGGATAATACTCATTCTTGCCCTTCGTAAACCGAACTCCCCTCAGGTATGTCCGCTTATTTCCTTCAACGGCGGTGTAGGCGTTCAAGGCATCGGCGGCAATGCCCCAGCGCACCAGGTCAAAGAAACGGTGGCCTTCCATGGCGAACTCCAACCGGGTCTCGTGCCGAACGGCTTTACGGGCAACTACTTTATCGGCCCAGGCAGCGGTATATTCTCTGATCACGTAGTTGGCGGCAGGCTCTGGCATTACGGTATAATCATCACGGGTAACACCGGGGATTGATTTCTTAACCCAGTCGGTCGGGTTTGCAGCACGCTTCCGTACCTGATTCACCAGCGCACGGGCACGTTCCAGACTACCCACTTCTACTTCAGCTTCAGCCAGCCACAGTAATACAGTGGCATAGCGAATCAGCCGGTAGTTATTGGCCGTCAGGTTCTGCCAGCCAACACCAAGCAGCGTGTTGTTTTTCGAGGCAACGTGCTTTTTAGGCGAATACGGCCCGGCGTAGGTCTGATCCCGGATAAAATCGCTGTTGTGGATTTTGAAGTCTTTGAACAAAATCCCCCGGCGACCCACCGTCCAATCAAGGCGCGGGTCGAGCCGGCCCGTTTCGGGCGTGTAGGCTGCTGCCTCCGGTACACCCTGATCGTTTTTCACGTCAGTACTATTGAATGTATCGAGCAATGGCAACCCGTTAGCGTCGGTTTTGTAGGCGTTCACTAAATTTTGCGACGGCTGGTAGAAGCCGCAGCAACCCCAGGGTGATGCATACGGGTGAGCCAGGCCCATTCCCCGCGTCGAAGCACCATCGTCAGAAGCAGACTTAGCATACTGCACCTCAAAAATTGACTCGGCGTTGTTGCGCGTGTCAGAATCAAAGTTTTGCGAGAAATTGTCAATCAGTTTGTACTTACCGCTGTTCACGATCTGATCCAACACCGTTTTGGCCTGTTGCAGTTTGGCAGCGTTGGGTGTGCCGGTAGCCACGTCGAAGCCCTGATACATATACGTTTTGGCCAAATGAGCCAGTGCAGCAGATTTCGTTGGGCGACCAGGCTCCGATTGCGTTTCGGGCAATCCGGCTGCGGCTGCGGTGAAATCAGCCTCAATGCTTGGCCAAATCTCCTTATCGTTGGGAACCTTGGTTGAGTTCGGGTCGCTGATGTCATACATCTTTTCATCAATGTACGGCGCATAGCGGAAAATTTTCCGGGCCTCGAAGTGGTAATACCCCCGCAAAAACTTAGCCTCGGCTTCGATCTGCTTCCGGCGGGCATCGGTGATATCTTTCACGCCTACGAGGTTGTCCAGCACGTTGTTTGTCCGGGCAACCCCTTCATACAAGCCGCGCCATTTGTTGCGGATGTGTCCGTTGGTAGCCTGGAAATCATAGCGTTCGATAAACGACTGCTCGGGTTGGTCACCGGCATCGGTGCCTTTGTAGGCATCGTCAGACGGAATACCACCAAATACCCAGTTTTGCACCTCGTTTTCCCAGGAAGCCTGTCCGCTAATGCCTTCTCCGTCGAGCATACCGTATGCCCCGATCAAAATGCCCTCAATGCCTTTGCTGTTGGTCAGCGAAGCGGGGCTATACTGCCCTTGTGGGGGGCGGGTCAGAAACGTGTCGCTACAACCCTCCAGCACAAGCAGGCTGGCAAGGGTGAGAGCAGACAATGCGAGTTTTTTATGAAATGTACGCATGGTTGTTTTTAACAAGTTGTTGTTTGTGTAATGATTAATTAAAATCCTACGCTTAGGCCAAACAGCAGCGTCCGTGATGCAGGCATATAGCCGCCATCGAAGCCGAGGTTCCGGTTTTTGTCGCCATTGAAGTTGTTCGAGATGCCGATCTCCGGGTTCAGCCCTTCATACTTTGTGATCGTAAACAGGTTTTGGCTTTGCACATACACCTGAGCCGTACCTAACCCAATCCGCGAGAGCAGGTTAGTAGGCAGGGTGTAGCCCAATTGCAGGTTTTTCAGCCGGAAGTATGATCCGTCTTCCACAAAGTAAGACGATGGACGGCTACTGATCTGGTCGTTGGCATCAGGAGTCGGCACGGTACCGCTGGTGTTGGTCGGCGACCACGCATCATACAAAGACCGGCGTGAGCGGTTGCCCTGGAATGTGTTGAAATCCGAGAAATACCGCGTATAGTTGAAAATATCGTTACCCTGCGAACCGTTACCGAAAACCGTCAAATCGAAGTTCTTGTAGCCGAGGTTCAGGTTAATGCCGTACGTAAAATCAGGGTGCGGGTTGCCAATGATGGTGCGGTCAGCGTCTGTGATAAATTTGTCATTGTTGATGTCCGCCATTTTGAATTTGCCTACTGCGTTGTAGGTATCATACGGAGCCCAGGCTCTGGCTTCTTCGGCAGTCTGGAAGATACCCAGCACTTGATACCCGAAGAACGACGAAATTGGCAAACCAGCCTTCGTCAGCGTCACCGCCGGCACCCGCGAACCATAACCGAAATACTGGGTGTTTTCGCTCTCGTCGAGTTTCAGCACCTTGTTCCGGTAGGTCGAGAAGTTTACACTCGCGCCGTAGCGAAAATCACCTTTGCGGTCTTTGTAACTGATGGCGAGGTCAACTCCCCGATTCTGCATACTACCCACGTTGTAGGCCGGAATTTCGGCATCGCCCGCCGTAAAGGTGAACGGCGACGAAAAGAGCATATCCGTTGTTTTACGCCCCCAAACATCAAAGCTGATGTCTAACTTATTTTGCAGCATCACCAGGTCAAAACCAACGTTGGTCGAAGCCGTTGCCTCCCATTTGGCGTTCGGGTTGCCAAAACGTTGCGGACTGAACCCTGCCCCTGGCGTTGAGGTGCTACCGTTGATCGGATAACCGTTCGTAAACGTGTTTGACCGGAACGTAGTGTAGGCGTTATAGTCACCAATAGACTGGTTACCCGTTCTGCCCCATCCTGCTCTGATTTTCATATCGTTCACAAACGTCAGGCTGTTCTTGAAGAAGTTCTCCTGCGAGATACGCCAGCCACCCGATACTGCCGGAAACAAGGCACTGTTTGAGGCTGACAAGAACCGCGACGATTTATCCTGCCGCAGAATAGCCTGGAACAGGTATTTGTCGCCATAAGCGTAGTTGACTTTACCGAATACCGAGAACAGCGAGTAATCCTGCTCGATGCGACCTTCGTTGCTGGCCGATGCCTGCGCGCCGAGGTCAAGGTAACTCTGGATATCTTTCTGCTCCGTAAAAAAGCCACTCCGAGCAGCACCAAAAAACTCCTGATACTGGCGGATAGCTTCGGTACCGATAAACGCATCAATCTTGTGAATAGACTTGATCGTCTTGGTGTAGCTCAACGTATTGGTAAAGACCCACTGATAGAAGTAGCGGTTTTGGTCGTTCAAGCTATTGTTAAAGTTACCTTCGATGTATTCGGGGTTGGCGCGTCCGAGGTATTTGGCCCGGTCACCGTTGGCATCAATACCCATCGAGGTACGGGCCGTGAAACCGGCGGGTAAATCAACTTCACCATATACGTTACCAAACACCCGCAGACTATTGTAGCGGTTGTCGCGCTGACGGAACAATTCTGCCACCGGGTTTGAGTTATTACCGAGGTTCAAACCGCGTGATCCGGCAAAGTTGCCAGCAATATCATACACCGGCAGCAACGGGTGGTGCTTGTAAGACCCCGAAACCGCGTTCTGCTCTTCGTTGTTGTTGAAACCACCTTTCCGGCTGCTGTATGCAACGGTCAGGTTTTCACCAATGCGAATGCGCTTCTTCACGTTGAACTCCGTGTTAGCCCGAATCGAGTACCGATCATAGCCAATGTCCCGAACTGTTCCCTGCTGGTTGAAGTAACCAACCGACAGCGCGTAACGGCCTGTTTCTGAGCCGCCCGTTGCACCAAGCTGGTAGTTCTGGATGGGAGCCGTGCGCGACACCTCATCAAACCAGTTGGTATTGGCCGACCGGGTGATGGGGTAAATATTGTCAGGCGTTAGCGAGTATCTGGCCGGGTCAACGGCGGCAGTATTTTCGGCTCCTTTGCTGGGAAACACATACGCCGGAATCGTTACCTGACCCGTCGGCCCGAAGTTGTACTGTCCGTGCGATGGCACTTTGCCCGCGCCCACATCAGCTAAGTACAGATAACGGCCCAATTCTTCCGAGTTCAGCACCTCCCCTTTTCTGGCCCACTGCTGCGAACCGTAATAGGCATCGAACGTAATCCGAGACACACCGGCTTTGCCTTTCTTGGTGGTGATGATAACCACGCCGTTGGCCGCCCGTGACCCGTAGATTGACGAAGCCGATGCGTCTTTCAGCACCTGAATCGTTTCTACGTCGTTTTGGTTGATGGTACCGAGGTTTTGCGTCGGCACCCCGTCAATGATGTACAGCGGATCGTTGTTGCCGATGGTACCAAACCCCCGAATCCGTACCGTTGCCGAACCACCCGGCGTAGCATCGTTCGTAACCGTTACCCCGGCCACCCGACCCTGCAACTGCTGGGCTACATCCGTTGCCGGAATAGACAACAATTCTTTGGTGTTCACCGTAGCAACGGCCCCCGTAATGTCGCGCTTCGACTGTGCGCTGTAACCCGTTACAACCACTTCGTTCAGCGTTGAGATGTCTTCGCTTAACGATACGTTGATTGCTGACTGATTACCAACGGTTACTTCCTGCGCCCGGAACCCAATAAACGAGTAAACAAGCACGGCATTAGCTGGCACGGCGATTCTGTATTCGCCGGCAGCGTCGGTAACAACTCCGCGCACGGTGCCTTTAATGGACACGTTTACACCGGGCAACGCACTGCTCTCACCTTTTGAGGTGACGCGGCCCGTCACATTGCGATCCTGAGCAAAACTTGCCGTCTGGAACAACAATAACACCGCCCAAATCAGGGTGAATCCCCGACATAACTTGTAGATGACTTTCATAAAGAAAGGGTTAAATAAATGAGTAAACAGACTACAATGTAAATACTTGATTACAAAACTAAACTATTTCAGTAATCATTCAAATTCTGAGTCCTACTTTTTCCAGGAAAGTCAAAATTTAATTTTCACACCAATCATATTTATCTCATTTTCAGCTATATACAAACGGGTAGCTAAACGGGCTACTGAGTAAGACGATAGCGGTCTGGCATTGCCAGATCGCTATGTACCATTATGTTGTCGGTCAATACCCACACGGGCCGATTTCTGGCATACTGTTCGCATATCCCAGTCCGGCGATACCTCGCGGCCCGATTGCCTGGCCAGCAACTTGACTGGTTTAGGACGTGGCGAAGGCCGCTGCTGACCGTCTGCGCCAGGTTTACCAGGTTATCTGACCAGACCGTAATACCGGGAGCTATGTACTCAATACGGGTACTGTTGCCCCCGGTTGGCAATAAATAGTTGATATTATCAAATTGAAAGCAATACTGTCATTTTTGGATTAAGATAATACCGCACTTAGTGTTTCTCTAAGAAAGGGCAAGTCGGGAAACGACAAACGCTCCCCAGTCAGTAACAAATGCAGGATTCGCTTGCTTTTTTGCCGACTACACCAGTACCTTTACCGCACGATGAAACGCGCCCTGTTCCAATTATTGAATCTGTTTATGGTCGGGCTTGTGCTGATGAGCAGCACAGGCTTTGGGCTGGTAGATCAGTCGTGCCGGATGCGGGGCAAACGCACCCACCTTGTTGGAACAGAACCGCAAACGGGCCATCTCTGTGCCGGTTGTACCGAAAGCCAGCGTAAGTCGGCCAGCAAGCCAATCGTTAAGAAATCAACGTGCTGTGATGAGCAGACCCGCTACGAAAACGTTGATTTTGGTTCGTCACTGACTCAGTACGTTGCCAAGTTTATAAAAGCCGTTACTGATACCCTGCTGGGCGGTGTGGTAGCTATACTGACGTGGGTTGCCAACTGGGTTTTTGACCGCGAATCGTCATCATCCATTGCGCTTGTTTCCTCTCCCCCTTTACCGTCAGGCCGCGCACTGTTGGCCCTGATTCAGTCTCTCCTTATTTGATCGTAGCGACGGGCTTTCGCCCGGTCAATCAATGTCGGCCTTCTTTTTGCAAGGGGCTGACTATTTCTGTTTAGTTTCACTCAACTATCCAAACGGGTCATCCGGCCCGTTGCTACAATCTCATGCGATCTCTTATTTTTCTTGCCTTCTGGCTGGCTTTCGGGCCACTTTGGGCGCAAACCAATCCTGTTTCCGGCACAGTATCGGAGCAAATCAACAAACGTGCCGTTCCGTTGAACGGGGCCAGTGTGGTCTGGCTTGGCACCACGCTTGGCACGATTACCGACTCGCTGGGGCGGTTTTCTATTGATACTACATCACAAACCAACCGACTCGTTATCAGCTATGTAGGCTACGAAGCCGATACGCTGACCATTACCAGCCCGGCCCGGACTATTAACGTTATACTGCGGGCTTCACAAACGTTGCAGGAAGTTACGGTGTCGGGCGCATCGAGTCAGATTGACCGGACTGCACCCATCCAAACCGAATTACTGACTATAAAAACCCTTGCCAAAGCGGCCTGCTGCAACCTGTCGGAGAGTTTCGAGACTAATGCTTCCGTCAGTGTGTCATACAGCGATGCCGTAACCGGGGCCAAACAAATTCAGTTTCTGGGTCTTGGCGGTCAATATGTACAAACCAACGTCGAGAACATTCCAACCGTGCGCGGGCTGGCTTCTACCTTCGGGCTGAACTACATCCCCGGCACCTGGATCAACAGCATTGACGTGGGAAAAGGAGCCGGTTCTGTGGTGAATGGTTACGAAGCCATGACCGGACAAATCAACGTGGAACTGCAAAAGCCAGACATCGCCATCGGGAAGCCGAACCTGTTTTTGAACGGCTACGTGAATAGTTTCGGGCGGGCCGAGGGCAACCTGAATTACTCAAAAACCCTCAACAAGCACTGGAGCGTGGCCGGACTGGGACACGCCAGCATCCTGAAAACTGAGATTGACCAAAATCGCGACGGTTTCCGTGATTTGCCGCTCTACACCCAGGTCAATGGCATTGTCCGGGCTAAATACACCGCTGACCGTTGGATGGCGCAGTTTGGCATAAAAGCCCTGACCGAAACCCGCGAAGGCGGCCAAACCAAGTCGGCGGGCGGTTTGCAACCGTATCGGTTTACCAACGACACCCGTCGGGTTGAGGTCTTCAGTAAAACGGCGCGGCTCTTTCCTGACAAACCCTACAAAGGTTTAGGGCTGATTGTCAATGGATTATACCATGACCAAACCGCCGGATTTGGCTTCACGCCCTACGCCGGGCGGCAACAGTCGTTGTACGCCAATCTGATTTACCAGACCATCATCGGCACGACAGATCACGGCATAAAAACCGGCCTGAGTTACGTCTATGACAATTACCGCGAAAGCTACGCGCTGCAACCCTTAGACCGGACGGAGTCGGTGCCGGGTGCGTTTCTGGAATACACCTTCAATTATCTGAGTAAACTGACGGTCGTACTGGGTGGGCGAATGGATGCCTACACGTTACAAAATCAGCAATATGTGGAGCCGACGCACAACCGATTTTTGCTCGTGCCAAACACACTCTTTCGCTGGCAGGCAACGCCCCGGCTCCACCTGCGTTACCAGGCTACGGACGGGCTGACCGTGCGGCTCTCGGCGGGGCGTGGTTTCAGGACACCCAACCAATTAGCCGAAAATTTTGGTTACTTAGTTAGCTCGCGGGCGGTTAGTCTCAACCGCGACATCCGGCCCGAAGTATCCTGGAACTATGGCATCAGCCTGACGCAGGACACCGAGTTGTTTGGCAAGAAGCTAACGCTCATCGCTGATTTTCACCGGACAGATTTCCAGAATCAACTCGTGGCTGATTTCGAGCATCCCCGCGAGATTTATTTCTATAACTCCAATGGGGCCAAAAGCTACGCCAATAGCTTTCAGATCGAAGCGAACTACGCGCCGGCTAAACGGCTGGAAATCAAGGCGGCATACCGGCTCTTTGATGTGAAGCAAACGATGGGCGGAGACTTTGGCGAGGCCCGGCTGCTGCCCCGGATGATGGTCAGCCGCGACCGGGTGCTGCTCAACGCAGGCTATGCCTTGCCATTTGATAAGTGGAAATTCGACGCGACGCTGCAATACAACGGCCCAAAACGGATTCCGTATCTGCGGCCCGGCTACACGCACCAAAGCTACCTGAATATGCCTACCGACCTGGCACCGGGTTTCTTAAACCTCAACGCGCAGGTCAGCCGGGCGTTTCGGAACGGGGTAGAGGTGTATCTGGGCGGAGAAAACCTGACCGGCTTCCGGCAAACCGACCCGATTGTGTCTGCAAACCAGCCATTCAGTGGTGATTTTGACGCGGCAGCCCGCACATGGGGGCCAATCACGGGCGCAATGGTCTATGCCGGTTTCCGCTATAAACTCACCAAACCATGATTCTTTTATCAGCTATAACCTGTCCCGTTTGTAGTGGTTTACACACCGAAACAATGCCAACGGATGCCTGTCAATTCTTTTACGAGTGTCCGTCATGCCAAGCGGTGTTGCGCCCTAAATCAGGTGATTGTTGCGTATTTTGCTCATTTGGTTCGGTCATTTGCCCACCTCGTCAGGCCGAGCCGGGTCAGTCTTGTTGTTCTTAATGTCAAACGTTCTGATGGTTCATACTCTGCGTATCAAAAATATGGTTTGCGACCGTTGCAAACGAGTTGTTCGGGATGAACTCGAACAACTCGGCCTGTCGGTGCAGCGGGTCGAGTTGGGCGAAGTCGAGGTGGCCGGTTCACTAACCGACACCACGCTCAGTTTGGTACGCAACGTGCTGAAAACCAATGGCTTTGCCTTGCTCGATGATAAACAGCAGTCATTACTGGAGCAGATTAAGGTATTGCTCATCAACGATGTCCGGTATGAAAACGGGCAACGACACGAAAACGAAACGACAT
>JBBRUV010000063.1:0-16633 GCA_038247465.1 Cytophagales bacterium | reverse complement strand
GTTGAAAAGTCAGCAGACTAACCGGGTCATTATTGCGCCAATTGCCGACTCGCTGGCTAAACGCGTGGCTGATACAGGGCGGGTTCTGACCAAAAAACAAACCGAAGCCGAGCGGATTATCCCCCGAAAAGCAACCCTTAAATCGCTGATGCTGCCCGGTTTAGGACAAGCCTACAACCGCCAACACTGGAAAATCCCGCTTATCTACGGCGCGTTGGGCGCGGCTGTTTATTTCTTCAATTATAACCAAAGCAGGTTTCGGCTTTACAGTACGGCCTACGCCGAAGCCTACAATAGCACCGAGATAACCCCTGCTCCTTACAATACGAAAACGGCTGTTGTGTCAGGTGTACGGCTGGGCGTTCAGCAGTTGAAACGCGCGTCAGACCAGTTTCAGAGTCAGCGCGACCTGACCATTATTCTGACCGCAGCGGGCTGGGCTTTACAAGCCATCGAAGCCAATGTAGCCGCGCACCTCAAAACCTTTGATCTTTCTGACGACATATCGCTCCGGGTTTACCCAACCGTGTTGCCATCGCTGACAGGCGGGCCGGTGCCGGGAATTAAACTAATATTTAATGTACATTCTTCTCCTCGGCTACGGTAAAATGGGCCGCACGATTGAACAAACAGCTGTTGAACGCGGTCACATCATTGCCGGACGCATTGACCTGTACAACCGCGCCGATCTTGATACACTCACCGGGGTTGATGTCGCTATTGAATTCAGCAGTCCTGAATCGGCAGTCGAGAATCTACTAACGTGTTTTGAGCGCGGGTGGCCGGTGGTTTGCGGCACAACTGGCTGGCTGCATGAGCGCGAGACCGTTGAAAAACAGTGCCTCGCCACCGCTGGTGGATTTTTTTATGCGTCGAATTACAGCATCGGCGTAAATTTGTTTTTTAAACTCAATCGAACGCTCGCCCGCTTCATGCGGAATTACCCGTCATACGGTGTTTCGATGACCGAAATTCATCATACCGAGAAAAAAGACGCACCAAGCGGCACCGCTATCACGCTGGCCGAAGGCGTTCGGGATGAAGGAATCGGGCAGGAGGGCGTAACGGAGGCCGGGCTGATACCGTCTTATGGCGTGCCAATTGAATCTGTCCGTGAAGGCATCGTGCCGGGAACGCACATTGTTCGGTATGAGTCTGACGTTGACCGGATTGAGATTAGTCACGTGGCCCACAGTCGGCAGGGGTTTGCGCTGGGGGCTGTGATTGCTGCCGAATGGATGGCCGGGCGGCAGGGTATTTTTGGGATGGATGATTTATTAAGCGAATAACCAATGGCTATTACAAGACAAGAATCAGAAGCCGATGTAACTCCGGCGGTAAAGAAAAAATCAGTCGCCCGCGAATGGCTCGACTCCATCGTGTTTGCTGTGGTGGCGGCCACGCTCATCCGCTGGATTTTTATGGAAGCCTTCACCATTCCTACTCCTTCGATGGAGCGAAGCCTGATGGTGGGCGATTTTCTGTTTGTGAGCAAACTGCACTACGGCACCCGCACTCCGCGCACCCCGTTGCAGGTTCCGCTCACGCACCAAACTATTTGGGGAACCAAAATTCCGTCGTACAGCACCGCCATTCAATTGCCGAGTTACCGGCTACCGGGTTTTACCAAGCCCAAAAGTGGTGATGTGGTGGTGTTTAATTACCCGCCCGAAGACCAATATCCGGCTGACCTCCGCACCAATTATATCAAACGGTGTGTCGGTGCACCCGGCGACGTGCTGGAAGTACGCGAGCAGCAGGTGTTCAGGAACAGCAAACTGATGTCGCCTGGGGTCTTTATGGAATCGGATTATTTTGTGCGGACGACGGAGCCGTTAGACGAGAAGTTCTTTCGGCAGTATGACATCGTGAATGATTACCGCGATCCGTATCAACCGACTTACAACTGGCAACCCATCGAAGAAGTAGATACCCTGACCAAAACCAATAAGCTAACCGGCTACCGGATTAACACCACTGCCGATGTGGTGGACAAAATAAAGGCCATGCCCTGGGCAAAAGAGGTGATTCCGTATATGGAAAAACAGGGCGAAACCGGCTTGGGTGGTCTTTACGGCACGCCAACTTTTGCCTGGAACCGCGATAACTACGGCCCGTTGGTGGTGCCGAAAAAGGGCGAAACGATTCAGCTTGATGAGAAAAAAATCGCTATTTACGGCACCGTAATTCAGAAATACGAGGACAACAAAAATGTAGAAATCACCCCGACAACGGTGAAAATCAGCGGGCAACCCATCACTACGTACACCTTTAAACAGGACTATTATTTTATGATGGGTGATAACCGCCACAACTCCGCCGACTCGCGGTATTGGGGTTTTGTGCCGGAAGACCACATTGTAGGCAAGGCGGTCTTCGTCTGGATGTCGCTCGACCCCAACCCCGATACATGGTACAACAAGGTGCGCTGGAGCCGGTTGTTTCGGGTAATAAACTGACCAACAGCCCCAACTACCCCTCCCAACCTCCCCTAAAGAGGGGAGGAGGTTGCATTGTCATGATTTAGAACCCCCTGTTCAAGGAGCAGGGGGTATTTTATTTTGGTATCAATAATATCCTTCCTGATCGTATCGGTTGCCGAAATGTTCGCCTTTAAAATCCTCATCCTCATTTCCAGAGACGTGTAATCCTGCCCCCTGAAACGTAAGGGATTTTTTCAGAATCATCACCTGCCCGGAGTGATAAACATCGTGGTTGATGATGCCGTGCAACAGGTCATAGTACGTGTAATCGCGGCCCGGCACAATATCTTCCAGAAACTCATCGTCGTCGCGTTTATCCAACTCATTCACGAGTTCTTCCTGACTCAGGCTGAGTTCCATTTGAAGGGCTTCCCACTCAAAATCATCAATCTTGCCGGGGAACGAGCCGAAGTTTTTTTCGGGCGTGAGAATATCAAACTCCCCGTCGCCCTGCATTTTCTTGACCGTAAAAATCCGCCAGCTTGTAATGTGAAACACGAGTTCGGCAATGGTGTGGGTGTTGGGCGTAAGCCGCCGACCGGCCATGTCGGGCGTAACCCCGCGCAGGGTTTCTACCACCGACGGGCCGTGCCAGGCTTCTTCGCTTTCGTAGCTTACGTTTAAGAGGTCAATGATGCGGATGAGTTCGTCGTTTTTCTGAATGTCCATTCTGTTAAAATCGAGTGCCGAAAATCTTTTTCGATGTAAAGACAAAGGTAAGGCAAACAGCGTAGTGCCGGGCGATATGCCCCGCAATTACGGTGGTTGAAGGGGGCAAGATACTGATTTTTGGTAAAATCAGCCGCGCTAAAACGTGGGGCATTTGGTGCCGCCCCACCGCCGGGCGCGGGGTTGCGAAGGCATCCGTTGGTGCGGGCTGCGGGGCCGGGCTTCGGGCGGGGCGGCTTTTGCCGGGGGTAAATCGTCGGGCATCAGCACAAAATCATCAACGGGCAGCAGGTCGGGTGGGGGCGGAGGGGCCAGCCGAATCGGGAAAACGTGATCGGCGGGGTATTCATACTCGTCAAAATCGTAGTCGTACAGATACACGTTGATATACCCGTCGCGGCTGTACTTCGCGCTGATCGATTCGGTGGGCATCAGCCGCTTAGCGAACTGAATATCAGGCCGTTTAGCGAGCGAATCTTTAAAGTACTCGGCAAAAACCTTATAGCGGTTGTAATGATAAACGCGGTTGCTGGTGTCTAATTTCAGGGCGATACCCATGTAATGCCGCGAGAATTCGCCCCGGCGGTTACAGGCAAACAACACGCCGAGGTTGTTGATGGCCGTTTTGCTCAGATACGCCTGATAACTTTTGATGGCGGCTTCGTATTCCTGGATATTCTTGAACACGTTGCCCAGGTTATTCTGGTAAAACTGCCGCGTGGAGTCTATTTCCTGCGCTTTCTCAAAATCGGCTTTGGCTCGAAAAAAGTACTGCCTGGCCTGGTGCAGTTCGCGTTGTTTTTCTAATCGCAGCGCGGTATATGTTCGGACGATTCCTCGATTATTAAACAGAAAAGCGTGCTTGTTACCCCGTGCCAGCAGACTGTCATAAATAGCGCGGGCATCGTCTAATCGGTCCATTTCGAGCAGGGCGATGGCTAATCCGTTCAGGGCGTTGAGGTTAGCCGGGTTCTGAGCCAGTGCTTTCTTAAAAATCGGATAGGCTTCGTCCATAAAATTCATTTTCAGGAACAAACTCCCCTTGTTGGCCAGCATCCGGGCGCGGGCAATGGCGGGCATGGCCGTTGATTTGGCCTTGTCGTCGGCCACCGGAACCGGCGTTTTGCCCAGCGCGGCATCGAGTTGAGTCATGGCCCGGCCAAAGCCTTCCTGCCGCCGAAATACTTCGCTTAGGCCAGTATAAGCCGCCGGGTGTTGCGGGCGCAGGGTGGTAGCCACGTTCAAATCACTTTGCGCGGCATCGAACGCGCCCGCCTGCAACCGGCTCAGACCACGGTGCAGAAAGCAGTCGGCCAGGTCGGGATTTTTGGGGTCGAACAACGGCCCGGCAGCGTCGAACTGTTCAAACGCGCTCTCAAACTGTCCCAACCGATAGGCCACTACGCCCATACCGAGGTGCGCGTGTTGGTTGGCCGGGTTAAGGACAAGGGCGTTTTCGTAGGCGAGTTGGGCCGCTTTGTAGTCGTGCAAACTGCACAGGGCGTTCCCCAACCCAGTATGCGCCAGGGCCGATTTGGTATCGATCCGAACGGCAATCCGGTACTCGGCGAGGGCCTTGGCATAATCATGCTGACCGTAGCGGGCATTTGCCAGGCCAAAATGAGCCAGAAATCCGTATTTAGCCCGGTTGGGGCTGGCAAGGTGCATCTCAAACGTTTCGGCGGCTTTGTCCCACTCTCTCTCGCTGAGCAGCGCGTTTCCGATGCGCACACCGATTCCCTTGCCCGCTTCGGCATCGGTACTCAATGATTTGTAGGTGCGAAGAGCCTCGGCATGACGGCCTTCCATTTGGGCCAGGTCGCCGTTGAGGAGTTTAAAAATCGGCTGGTTGCCGCGTAGCCGCATGGCTTCGTCTAAGGCGCGGCCGGCTGCTGCGGGATCGTTGGTTTGCAGCGCGGCTACGGCCAGGTTAAAAGCGCGTTCGTCGGCCCATTCGGTTTGGGCGAAGGCTGTTTCGAGAAGTCGGCGCCCGGCTATCCAGTCTCCGGCGCGGCATTGGGTCAGGGCCAGGTTGACCTGGGCGTGGGCAAAGCCCGAAACACCGGCAAAAGCAGCCGCCGTTTCTTCGGGGCGGTGCAGCCGGGCCAGGGTCAGAGCGCGGTTGTAGGCAACGGTGTCGGAGGGGCGGGCGGTGGCGGCCTTATCTAAAAGCGTGAGGGCGGTGGTGGCGTTGCCGCGCCGGGCCAGGGCAACAGCCGTATTATTTTGCCGTTTTACAGAGTCTCCGGCCACCAAAAACCGGGCAGTAGTCAAAAGACCACGCGGTTGATCCGCTAAAAGTAAACCAACCCAACTGCATAGCGCACCAATCATCCACAAAACCAACAGTTTGCGCTTCATGCCGTAAAACTAAGAGCCGGAAACAATTATCAGCCAACAACCAACAGGAATTGTGCCAGGTGAAACCGCAGATGGCTTTTATTTTCGCCGACTTTCTAAAAACGTTTCGATTCTATCCAGTGCCACCGTCAGTTCGTCAACCGTTGGCAGGCAAACAATTCTGAAATGGTCCGGTTCGGCGTAATTGAACCCGTTGCCAGCCACCACCAATACTTTTTGTTCAACCAGCAGGTCATACACAAACTGGTTGTCGTCGGCGAGGTGAAACTGGCTCAGGTTAATTTTCGGGAAGATATACATGGCTCCCTTCGGCTTCACGCAGGAGATGCCCGGAATGGCGGTCATCCGTTTCCAGGCCAACATTATCTGGCGGTGCAACCGGCCCGTTGGCAGCACTAAGTCATTGATACTCTGATAGCCGCCGAGCGCGGTCTGGATCGCAAACTGGGTTGGAACGTTGGCCGAAATCCGCATAGAAGCCAGTAGCAGTAAACCTTCTATGTAGCTTTTGGCCCGGTGTTTGGCTCCGCTCAGGATCAGCCAGCCCCCCCGGAAACCAGCCGCCCGGTAGTTTTTAGATAACCCGCCCATTGTGATGCACAACGTATTCTGCACCATGTTGGCAATGGGGCGATGCACGGCTCCGTCGTAAAGAATCCGGTCATAAATCTCGTCGGAGAACAAAATCAGTTGGTGTTTTTCGGCGATGCGGGCTATGCCTTCCAGCACCGATTTGTCATAGACCGCGCCCGTTGGGTTGTTGGGATTAATGACCACAACGGCCCGCGTTCGGGGGGTGACTTTGGCCTCAATGTCGGCCAGGTCGGGGTTCCAGCCGTTGGCTTCGTCGCAGCGATAATGCACGGGTTTACCTCCACAAAATGCCACCGAGGTTGTCCAGAGCGGATAATCGGGCGACGGCACCAGCACTTCATCGCCCTCGTTGAGCAACGCCTGCATGGCCAGCATGATGAGTTCAGAAACGCCGTTGCCGATAAAAACATCGTTGATTGCTACGCCCGTCATGCCAATGTTCTGGGTGTGGTGCATCACGGCTTTGCGGGCCGCAAACAACCCGCGAGAGTCGGCGTAACCCTGGGCGTTGCGAATATTGAGGATAATATCGTGAACGATTTCGTCGGGCGCATCGAAGCCAAATGAAGCCGGATTGCCGATGTTGAGCGATATTATTTTGTAGCCCTGGGACTCGAGTTCGAGCGATTTTTCATAGACCGGCCCACGAATGTCGTATTTGAGGGTTTCGAGCCGCTCCGATTTTTTGATTTCCATTTACTCGGTGTTATTCATCCGGCAAATATATCGCTAATTGCCGGGGTAAGTTATCAATGAGCAATGGCGGTTTATTATGCCGCGTTGAACTACGAAAAATCCTGATTCAATCTAATACCGGGGATTGAACCGATTTTTTGGTGTTGTTTTAGCACGGGCTGGTTGAGGTGGTTGGCTGGTTTCGTTCCCGCCGATGGTTTTCCGCAAACTGAAAAACACCCCCGCCGTATTATCGAGCAATTGGCCGGTGTCAAACGCAACGGCCCCGTTGATGGTGGTCTCGCCGAGGATGGGTAAGCTGACAGGCGTTGCCAGCGACAGGATGCCCGAAAGCTGGCTAACTGACTGGGCATAGGGCTTTTGAAATGTGCCGTAGTTATTGGTGAATGATGCTTTTGCTGACCATTGCATCCGTTGGGCCAGCGTACCGGCCAGGCCAAAATGAAACGCCATTACCCGATTATTAATAACGGGTAGCCCTTCGGTAACGTCAAGAGAGCGACGTTGTTCGATTCCCTGCGTCAAAAATGGACTGCCAATCGTGCGGTTCTTATACGTCCAGCCGCCCCGATATTGGGCGTGGTTGAAGTAGTTTACCCGGCCCCGCAATTGCGGATCGTTAATCACAAAATTGTCGCCCCCCTGATTGCCGCTGTAAAAAAACTCCAACAAAAGCCGCTCAACCGTGACAAAACCTTTGCCCGGATACAACCGTTGCAAACTGATTCCGTTGAGACCGTCTTTAACGCTGGTGAGGTAATAAAGCGAGCCGGTTTCGTACAAAAATTGCCGGTAAAGCAGCATTTTATAACGTCCCAGGTCAATATCAAACGCGCCATCGAACGAGCCGAGGTGGTTGCCAATCCGATTTTCCTCATCGAAAATAGACGTGGTATTATTCTGCACGTAGCGACTCGCTGATACGATGCTGAAATAAGCAGCTACACCTTCGGGCAGGTAGCCGTTTTTAGAAAGCGTGGTGCCTTTCAGAAACGCAGCATAGCCACCCCATTGCACCTGATGGCTGAAACCGCCCTGAAGCTTCACGCGCCAGGTAGGTTTGCCGATCCGGGCATACACGCCTTTCTGATGCAGGTAGTAACCCCGCACGTAATCATCATTGCCAAACCAGCCATGACCGAAAAAGGCGTTGACAGTCAGCCATTTTTTTGCAAAAGGCAGCGTTACAAAACCCCGCGTCCCGATCTGCACACGCGGAATAGGCAGGGCGTTTCCTGACCAAACGTAACTGCCTGATGTGAGCAGCGTGTCGGTAATGCCAATGACGTTGCGCCAACGCCCGGCCCGGATTTCGATATTTTTGTAGCGGGCTTTCACGTAGGCTTCGGGCAGAATTATCTGGTTAGCCTGTCCGCCGTTGCCAACAACGTCCAGCCCATAACCAATTTCCCAGGGGCTTTTTGCCCGAAACCGCACCACTGAATCCGGCGATTCTGACGAATATCCGGCCTGAACACCAACGCGTACCGTTCCTATTGGCCCGTTAAGTGGCACTATGCCGTACTGATTGGCCCGCATCCAGAACGGCATTTGGGGCGATGTTGTCAGAAACGTACCGACTTCGGCATGAAATGTAGGTTTGGGAACGACAACGTTCGATTGGGCAACTGCCACTCCCAGAAAAAACGGCAGGCTACTAAACAACCCTGAAAATAGACGAAGCAATTGGCGCATACGGCGAATAAATAGCCCGGAAAAGTCTACAAAGTACGCCCAACCCGGTCACAAAGCCAAAAAGCCCGGCTGCATCAGAGCAACCGGGCTTTTTGGGTAATGAAAAATGAGAATCAGCTACACTATGTTAAGCCTGAACCGGCGTACAAAATTCTTCCAGAGCCATTTCGAGGTGTTGGGCAATCATCTGCGCCGACCGGCCTTCGATGTGGTGCCGCTCGATAAAATGAACCAGTTCGCCGTTTTTGAAAATCCCAATCGCCGGTGACGATGGCGGGTAGGGCAGCAAATACTCCCGCATCCGGGCGGTGGCTTCGGCATCGCCCCCGGCAAATACCGTTACGAGTTTATCGGGCTTCACGGCACTCAGATTCAGAGCCGCTTTTACGCCGGGCCGGGCCGCACCAGCCGCACAGCCGCATACTGAGTTCACGACAACGAGCATGGTGCCGTCGGCGTTTTGCATCGTTTGATCCACGGCCTCGGCGGTGGTCAGTTCCTGAAACCCAACGCTCGTCAGGTCTTCCCGCATCGGGATAAGCAAATGAGAAGGATACATTGTTTAAGTGGTTGGTTGTTAGTGGTTAGTGGCTGGTATTTGTTGGTTGGCATTTTCTTGAACCAGCCACCAATCACTAACCACTACATTCTACATAAATCCCAATTCTAATTTAGCAACTTCTGACATCAGTTCGGTGGTGTAGGGTGGGTCGAAGGTGAGTTCAACACTCACATCGTTCACCCCCGCTACTTCACGGACTTTCTGCTCCACTTCGCCGGGAATCGTGCCTGCCGAGGGGCAGGAGGGCGAGGTCAGCGTCATCAAGACATAGACATTGTTGACCGGAAATATCTTAATGTCATAAATCAGGCCCAGTTCGTACACGTCCACCGGAATTTCGGGGTCATATACGCCCTTGATAGCCAGCACAATCTGTTCTTTAAGGTCGGTTTCGTTCATGATTTCAGGCGTTAGCAGGTTCATCGGCGTAGTGTTTGCCATATATTTTCATTTTCTGCAACATCGAAGCCAGGCCACCGGCCCGCAGCGAGGTTACTAACTTGCCCATGCCCACGCGCTCAATGAAGTAAATTTCGGCGTTGGCAATGGCTTCGGCGGGTTCGTCAGACAGCACCCGGACCAGTAAACTCACCAATCCCTTAGAAATCTGAGCCGTTGGTTCGGCATCGGCCATAAAATGCAGCCGACCATCGGGTTGCGGCTCCACCTCAAGCCACACCTTCGACTGGCAGCCGGGAATCCGGTTTGCGTCGGTTTTGTAGGCATCGGGCATCGGCGGGAGTTTTTTGCCGAGGTCAATGATATACTGTGTTTTGTCGAGCGGGTCGTCGAAGAGGTCAAACTCTTCGATGATTTCGTTCTGTTTTTCGTTGATAGTCATGGTGTTAGATTTTGCCGAGTGGTCGGCCCATTGGCCGGACTGCCAAAATTCGGATTAAATCATCCTGATACATGTAGACTACTCTATACCGTTTAGCGAACACTTCCCGAATGAACGAAATGGAAAATTCTGGTACTACCCGCCCCATTTCCGGGAGAATCAATAACGAGTTTACTGTCTTTTCCAGTTCATCTGACCAATTATCAGCAGCAGCCGGTGAGAAGTCGTACAGAAAACTGTAAATGCCTCTCACTTCTTCGCGTGGTGTATCATTCCAGATTAGGTTCATACCGGGATTAATTGACTTTCAGCCCGTTTTTGGGCTTTAAATGCATCAAACTCCCGCATAAATTCCTCGTGAGGTACACCCTTTCCCTCTTCAGATTCTTTAATTCGTTCCTGAATGAGTTTTATAAACAGTATCCGGTCAATTAAGGCTTCTGCCGTAACGTCTTCGGGCAGGTCGTGGAAGCTATCCACAATCTGGCTTTTTTTTAAGGTGATTTCCTGAGCAGCCATCGTTGATTTGATAAGAGTTTACGCCATCATTTTCTTCACCCGCAACAGGCCCGCAACGAGTTTGTCAATTTCATCTCTGGTGTTATAAACCGCAAAGGAAGCCCGCGTGGTTCCGGCAATGCCGAGCCGTTGCATGAGTGGCTGGCAACAGTGATGCCCGGTACGAACGGCAATGCCCTGTTGGTCAAGAATATAACCCGTGTCTTCGTGGTGAATGCCGTTCAGCACAAACGACACCACCCCGATTTTGTCTTTCGCCCGGCCCACAATTCTCAAGCCGTCAATCTGATCCAAGGCTTCGGTAGCGTATTCCAGTAGATCGTGTTCGTGGGCCGCAATGTTGGCCTTGCCGAGGTTCTCGACGTACTCAAGGGCGGTTTTCACGGCTACCACATCGGCAATGTTGGGCGTACCGGCTTCAAATTTGTAGGGCAGTTCGTTGTAGGTAGTCTTGGCAAAGGTGACTTCCTTAATCATCTCGCCCCCGCCCCGATACGGCGGCATGGCATCGAGAATGGCCTTTTTGCCGTATAAAACGCCCATTCCGGTGGGGCCGTAGAGTTTGTGGGCCGAGAAAACATAAAAATCGGCATCCAGAGCCTGCACGTCAATATCGAGGTGCGAGGTCGCCTGCGCTCCGTCAATCAGTACAACGGCACCAACGGCATGGGCCGCGTCAATGATGGTTTTAACGGGGTTAATGGTGCCGAGCGAGTTGGACACGTGAACAACCGATACGATTTTGGTACGCTCCGAAAGCATCTTTTCGTACTCGTCAAGTAACAGTTCGCCGTTATCGTCAATCGGAATAATGCGGAGGATACAGCCGCGCTCTTCACAGAGCATTTGCCAGGGAACAATGTTGGAATGGTGTTCCATTGTGGAGATAACTATCTCATCACCAGCCGTTAAAAAACGCCGTCCGTAGCTTTGGGCCACCAGATTTATCCCGTCTGTAGTGCCATAGGTAAAAATAATCTCTTCCCAGTGTTTGGCGTTCAAAAACGTCTGAACCGCCCGGCGTGATGCTTCGAACGCAGCCGTTGCTTTCTCGGCCAGCGAGTGGATTCCCCGGTGAATATTGGCATTGTAGCCCTCGTAATATTCGGTTAAAGCGTTCACCACCGACAGGGGTTTCTGGTTGGTGGCGGCATTATCGAGATACACCAATGGCCGACCATTTACGTCCTGGTTCAAGACGGGAAAATCCCGCCGGATGCGGGTAATATCGAGTATGTCAGATGCAATTTGCATAGAGCCGTTCTAAATAAGTGTCAAAAATACAACAGAAATGGGTGCGGAATGGTGCTACTTGTAGCGTAGAGATGCACGAAAGTCCTAACAGAGATACACGGAGATTTTTTTTAAAACCTGTGTGCGTTATCGAGAGACCTCCGTGCATTTCCGTGTCACACCGGTTCTATCAATCGCAATGCCTCCGCCACGCTCGTGACCGGCAACTGACACATCCGATCCTGACAAACGTAAATAGCAGTTTTATCGCCAATCATACCGCGATTTTGCAATAGTGGCAAATCAGTTTTTGGAGAAACCGATTTACTGCCACAAAACACGACCGATGGGTTAAAAACGCGGTCGAGTTGCTGCCGGAATGTCAGAGCCTCCGGCCCCACAATGGCGATTTCAATGGCAGGGCGGGTGCGCCGGACGTACAGCGCGGCCCAGTTAGTGAGGTAATCGGGGTTTTGTTGGAGCAGTCCATCCACCACGCCTATCATCCGGTCGGCGCGTTCGGCATACGGTGTCCTGTTGAGCAATAAACTCAGGGTGAAGAAGTTAGCGGCCATGATGGAATTGCTGGCCGGGATCACGTTATCGAATAGTTCTTTGCGCCGGGCAATGAGTTTTTCGCTCGAAGCGTCGGTAAAAAACAGGAGCGGCTCGCCGTGATTACGGTCGCCGGTCGGGTCGTCGAAATGGGCCAGCACGTATTGGGCCAGTTGATCGGCCTCGCGCAACCACGATTCGGTAAACGTTACCTGATACAGAGCCAAAAGTCCGGCAATTACGGCGGCATAATCGTCTAAGAAAGAGACTTGCTTGGCGCGGCCATTTTTGTAAGAATGCCAAAGCCGCCCATTACGTGAATCCCGCATTTTCAGAAGCAGAAAATGCGCCAGCCGCAGGGCCGTTTCCAGAAATTCCGGCTCGCCAAAAGCGCGGTAGGCCGATACTAATCCGGTCAGCATCAGTCCATTCCAGGAGCACAAAATCTTATCGTCTAAGCCGGGCCTGATTCGGGTATCACGCACGGCCATAAGTTTGGCATGGGCCGCGTCGAGCATTTGGCGGAGTTCGGCAACCGTCCAGTCGGCGCGTTCGGCAAAGGCTTCATCGGTGAGGGTGCGATGCAGAATATTGCGCTCGTGTTCCCAGTTTCCGTCTTCGGTAATGGAATACAACTCGGCGAACCACTCAAAATCAGGGCCGAGAATTTCCTGCAATTCGGGCGTTGTCCAGGTATAAAACTTGCCTTCAACGCCTTCGCTGTCGGCATCGAGGGCCGAATAAAACCCGCCTTCGGGCGATTGTAATTCGCGGTTGGCCCAGGCAACGGTTTGATAAACAACGTGTTTGTAAAGCGGATTCTGTGTTACACGCCAAGCGTCGGCATAGACCATAAGGAGTTGGCCGTTGTCATACAGCATTTTCTCAAAGTGGGGTGCAAACCAGTCTTCGTCCACCGAGTATCGCGAAAATCCTCCGCCAATCTGGTCATAAATGCCACCCAGGGCCATCTGATTGAGGGTAGTTTCGGTTTGCTGACGAGCCTGCGACGGTACTGATGCGGGTTCGTTGATACCTGATAACGGCTCACGGCTCACTGAAAAATTCAGCAAAAACGAATAGATACTCGGCATCGGAAATTTGGGCGCACGGTTCATGCCGCCCTTCTCCCGGTCGAATTTGGCCGCCAGGTTATCGAACATCGCATCGGCCACGTCGGGCGAAAATGGCGCGTCGGAGAGCGTCAGGCCAAAGCGAACCGAATCAGAAACGTTGAGTTCGTTGGCAAACCCATCGGCGGATTCCTGCAATTGATTCCGATTTTCTGTAAACGCCGTGCGAACGCTCCCGAGCAGATTGACCCACTGCTGCGGGGGCAAATACGTCAGGCCATAGAAAGGCCGGGCATCGGGCATGAGAAACACGTTGAGCGGCCACCCGCCCCGCACGCCCATTGCCTGCACGGCCTCCATATAGACGGTATCCACGTCAGGCCGTTCTTCACGATCAACCTTGATGCACACAAAATTTTCGTTCATCACCCGTGCAATGGGTTCATTTTCAAATGATTCGCGCTCCATCACGTGGCACCAATGGCAAGCCGAATAGCCAATGCTGACCAGAATCGGCTTGTCTTCGGCGCGGGCTTTGGCAAGGGCTTCGTCGCCCCACGGAAACCAGTCAACCGGGTTGTGGGCGTGTTGAAGGAGATACGGGCTGGTTTCGTGGCTGAGTCGGTTCATTGACAACAATGTATGATGTATTGGGTATGATGTATGATGAACAACGGCGAGGGCGGGAGGTTCGGGGCGGAGCGAAATTTTTGGCCTGGTTTTCCTATTTTGACTTGCTCTAAAACCACGCACTGAACCATGAAGGAAGAGCAGGGCAATAATTTTCCAGGCCCTCCTGCCGGGGATTTTGTCAGTAACGGTAAACAGTAGCACGGCTACTGCCTTGAAACTGACGCTTCAGGAAAAGGTCAGCTACGCATCGGGCGGCTGACGCTCACGGGGCAATAAAAAGAGCGAATCAGTCAAAAAAATAATAGAATAAGTCAATATATTTAATGCCGTTGTCCGTTTTGGTCATGTAGGGATTTTTTTCATTCACCAAACCCAGTCATTGCCATGACTGATTACGATTACATCATTGTTGGGGCCGGTTTGACAGGCTGCGCCGTTGCCGCCCGACTCAGCGAACGCCCCGACCTGAACGTATTAATTCTGGAAGCCGGCGGCCCCGATTCGCAGCAGGAAATTCATATTCCGGCGGCTTTTCCGCACCTGTTCAAAACGCCGTTCGACTGGGATTATATGACCGTGCCACAACCGGGCCTGAACGGTCGGCAGGAGTTTAACCCGCGTGGAAAGGTGTTGGGCGGGTCGAGTTCGATCAATGCCATGATTTTTATGCGTGGCAATCCCAATGATTATGACCGCTGGGCCGAACTGAGCAATGAGGGATGGGCCTACAACGACCTGCTGCCGTATTTCCGTAAAACGCAGAACCAGGAACGGGGCGAAAGCGAGCATCACGGCGTGGGCGGCCCCATTAACACGGCGAACCTCCGCGATCCTAACCCATTGAGCCATGCTTTTGTAACAGCCGCAACGCAGGCCGGATACGCACACAACGACGATTTTAACGACGGCGACCAGACAGGTTTCGGCCTGTATCAGGTAACGCAAAAAGGCGGAATGCGGTGCAGTGCGGCAGTGGGCTACCTGCACCCGGCCCTCGCCCGTGAAAACCTCACCGCTATTACGCAGGCGCACGTTACGGAATTGCTCATCGAAGACGGGTGGTGTGTGGGCGTGGCTTATTTAAAAGATGGTGAAAACCAGCAGGTTCGGGCCAGCCGCGAAGTGATTCTCTGCGGTGGTTCTATCAACTCGCCCCAGGTGCTGATGCTGTCGGGCATTGGTTCGGCAGCGCAGTTGCAGCAACACGGCATTGCCGTAAAAGCCGATTTGCCGGGCGTGGGTCAGAATTTGCAGGATCATATTTTTGTGCCGATAGCCTACCATTGCACTCAGCCCGTTTCGCTGGCCGATGCCACCACCCCGGAGCAGGGCGCGAAGTTTCAGAGTGAGCAAATGGGAATGTTGACCTCGAATATTGGTGAAGCAGGCGGCCTTATTGACCTCGGACTCGATGGCTCCCCCGAAATCCAGTTTCACTTTGGCCCAAGCTGGTTTATTCATCACGGCGCGGGCAACCCGGAAGGTCACGGTTACACGCTCTTGCCGGGCGTGGTGCGGCCCGAGAGCATCGGCAGCGTCACGCTGGCATCGGCCAACCCGCTCGATAAAGCCCTCGTTGACCCCAACTACTACGGCGACCCGCACGACATGGAACTGATGAAACAGGCCGTTGAAGCCGGGTTTGCCATTGCCGGGCAGTCGGCGTTTGATGAATACCGCGGAGAGCAGCACCTGCCCGGCCCCGCCGTCACCACGCCCGAAGCCCTTGAGCATTTTATCCGCGATTATACGATGACGATTTACCACCCGGTTGGCACCTGTAAAATGGGTAGCGATGCCATGGCAGTGGCTGGTAGCTCGCTGAAAGTCAACGGGATAGCCGGTCTCCGGGTGGCCGATGCATCCATCATGTCGATCATCATCAACGGCAACAGCAATATTCCGACGATGGTGATCGGGGAGAAATGCGCTGACATGATCTTGCAGGAATTAACGTAGGTTGTTGATACACCTGATGCAGGAGGGCCGGGGCGATGCTCCGGCCTTTTTCGTAGGTTTACTGCCTGAACCTTCGCCCGGCGTGACCTGTTTTGTGGACGCACAGACGCAAAATAGTGTGTCTCTATTTCTGAAACGATGTTTGTTACTGTCTTAAAATCGAAACTCCACCGCGTTCGCGTAACGCAGGCCGAACTGAACTACGTTGGCTCGATCACCATTGACGAAGACCTGATGGATGCCGCCGGGTTGCTCGAAAATGAGCAGGTTCACGTCGTCAACAACAACAATGGCGAGCGGCTCGTGACGTATGTTATCCGGGGCGAACGCGGCACAGGGATCATCTGCCTGAACGGGGCAGCCGCCCGACGCGCCCAGCCCGGCGACGTGATTATTATTATCTCATACGCCCTGATGACTCCCGACGAAGCCCGCACCCACCAACCGACGGTGGTGTTCCCCGATGCTAACAACCGGCTCGTGGCGGGCGGAACGGGAACGATTGGGTAATCTCTTTTTTTGCTCGTTCTGAATCAGACTCCGTTACTTTGTAGCGGAGTTTTTTGCGTAACGCGGCTGGAAAGCCGCGAGTTTAATTACTTGTCGGCGGCTTTCCAGCCGCGCTGCCAATACAAATCGGCGGCTTTCCAGCCGCGCTGCCAATACAAATCGGCGGCTTTCCAGCCGCGCTGCCAATACAAATCGGCGGCTTTCCAGCCGCGTTACCAATACAAATCGGCGGCTTTCCAGCCGCGTTACC
>JBBRUV010000062.1:0-16711 GCA_038247465.1 Cytophagales bacterium | reverse complement strand
AGTCGGGAGTCGTTTTTGAGGAGTTTTAGCCCAACGGCGTTCATATCTTTTTAGGCTTGAAGGACCAACAATTTTTGGTGTTCTTTTTTATCTACATCGGGGTCTTAGGCGCGGTATTCGAGCAACACCACGCGCCCGCCCGGTTTCAGGGCCTTCACCACGGCATCGAGCATTTCGCGGGGGTGAGAAAATTCGTGGTAGGCATCCACCATCAATACAATATCAACGCTGTTGGCGGGCAGTTTGGGGTCGGTGATGGTTCCCAAAACCGGTTCCACGTTCGGGGCGTTGTTTTTGCGCTTATTGTCGTTGAGGTACTCAATCATTTCGGGCTGAATATCAACGGCCAGCACCCGGCCCTGCGGCATGAGTTTCGCCAGCCGGAAACTAAAATAACCCGTTCCGGCACCAATATCGGCCAGCACATCGGTTGGTTTCAGGGCCAGCGCGTCGGCTAAGAGGTCGGTGCGTTCTTCCTGTTCGCGGTCGGGCCGTTCGAGCCATTCGGCACCGAGGTGGCCCATAACCTGCGAAATCTCCCGATCCAGATACACCTTGCCAATGCCATCGTAGGCAGCATCACGGTATTGATAATAGCCGGTGGTATCGGCAGTGGCAGTCTGCGTGGTTTGGCGTTGCTGATTGGCCGGGCGGCAGTTCAGTCCGAAAAAAGGCAAAAGCAGTAGAATGAGCGATATCTGTTTCATAGCAACGAGGTTGTTATGGGCTAACAATCACCCCTGAAAACTGTTTATTTTGCCAACGAATCAAACCCTGTTTCATCATTCATGAATATTCTGCTGCAATGGCTGCTCAATGCCGCCGTGATTTATGGCTTAGCCGCGCTGCTACCGTCCGTAACGATCAAGAACTTCGGAACGGCCCTGCTTGTGGCCGCACTGCTGGCGGTGCTGAACTTCTTTATTGGTTGGATTATCCGGTTTCCGCTCAATCTGGTATCGTTTTTTCTGCTGTCGGGCATTGTCCGGCTCGTGGTGGCCGCTATCCTGCTCAAGTTAATTGACAACTTCCTGAGCGATTTCGAGATTAAAGGCTTCTGGCCCGCGCTGCTCATTGCCCTGGCAATTACCCTGGTCGGCTCACTTATTGACCGGCAGGTTCCCACTGAACGCATGATTGAATCGGGATATGTGGCGGTGCGGTGACGCTTTTGCCTGTTTACTACCCGTATTCAGCAATTCCCGCCTGTTTTTCGCCTGTTGGCACCGTTGAGGCCAACGGCTACGCAACGAGATAGTTATTAGGTTGATTATCAACAATCAAACTAATAACTATGAAACAGTTCATTAACTTCTCACTCGTTGGCAGCACTGGCTCGGTGCTGCTCCTGCTGGCCCTAAGTGGCTGCCAAAATCAGGCTGTTGCGCCCCAGCCGATTCGTTCAACTGCAGCCGCCCGCGTTTTAACGGGCCAAACCGCCACGCAGATTGTTGTTAACAGCCCGGTTCATACCCTGCTTGAAGCGGCTGTTATCCGGGCGGGTCTCGCCGACGCACTTAGTAGCGGAACGCTAACGTTGTTTGCTCCCACCGACGATGCGTTTCGGCGAGCCGGTTTTGCCGACGAAAACGCCATCCGCAACGCCAGCGTACCGGCCCTGACCCGCATTTTATTGTACCACGTGATTGGCGGCAACAGTTTCGAGTCGCAGTTTATTCCCGAAGCACAGGTGGGGTTCAAGACGTTGCAGGGCGAAGAATTTCTGATCACCCGTAGCGGTGGCAACGTATCGGTAAATGGTATCCGGGTGACGCAGGCCGACCTGATTGCCACTAATGGCGTGGTTCACGTGATTGACCGCGTGCTGATGCCGCCAATGGGGAACGTGGTTGAGACGGCAGTTGCCAACCCTAACTTAACCTATCTGGTAGCGGCTGTGGTACGGGCCACGCAGGGGCCGGTTGATGTGATGCGCTTTCTGGGAACGACGCCCCGGCTCACGGTTTTCGCGCCGACCAATCAGGCATTTATTGACGCAGGATTTCCTACGATTGCATCAATTCAGGCTGCTGACCCGGCGGTACTGACCCGCATTCTGACCTACCACGTGGTGGCCGTTCCCCAATTCCGGCAGTTCTTCTCGGCCAACCTCGTCAATGGGCCGGTGCCAACGGTGCAGAGTGGCAACGTGATGATCGCGTTGGGCAGCGGCCCAGCCGGCGTAACGGTGAAAGGCATCAGTAATGCCGCGCCATCAAATGTGGTGATTCCTGACGTAAACACGCTCAACGGTGTGGTTCACGTGATAGATCGGGTTTTGCTCCCGTAACCCGCGAACTACCCTACCATAAAAAAGGTCAGGCCCGAAAGCCTGACCTTTTTTGCTGACAAACAGAACAGCATAATACTGGTGTTTCCACGGAATGATTTGGGCAGCCAGCAACGCCCCGGCCAACCCGGAGTTCGGGCTACAAATCAGACCGCCAACGCCTGTTGAATGTCTTCCTTAATATCGTCAATGTGTTCGATACCGACCGAGACCCGCAACGCCGTTGGCTTCACACCGGCGGTTTGTTGCTCGGCTTCCGAGAGTTGCGAGTGCGTGGTGCTGGCCGGATGAATAATCAGCGTTTTGGAGTCACCAACGTTGGCAAGGTGGCTAATGAGTTTCAGGCTGTTCACGAATTTCTCGGCACGGGCCTTGTCGCCTTTGAGTTCAAATGAGAGCATCCCGCCGAAGCCCCGCGTCATGTATTTCCGGGCGAGTTCATGATACGGATTATCCGGGAGACCGATATAGTTGACGTGCTGAACGTCAGGCTGTTGCAGGAGCCACTGCGCCAGAGCCATGCCGTTTTCGCTGGTGCGTTCGATACGGATACTGAGCGTTTCCAGCCCTTGCAACAGCAAAAACGAGTTGAACGGACTCTGCGACGGCCCCCAGTCACGTAGGCCTTCGACCCGCGCCCGGATGATGAACTGAATGTTGCCAAACGGCCCGTTCACGCCAAACACATCGCTGTAAATCAAGCCGTGATAACTCGGCGACGGATCGGTAAACTGCGGGTATTTACCGTTGCCCCAGTTATAGGTGCCGGCATCAACAATCACCCCGCCGATGCTCGTGCCGTGACCGCCAATCCATTTCGTGGCCGATTCGACCACGATGTGCGCGCCATACTGTATGGGTTTTAGGAGCGCACCAGCCGCGCCAAACGTGTTATCCACAATAATTGGCAGGTCATGTTTTTTGGCAAGAGCGGCAAAAGCGTCAAAATCAGGCACGTTGAAACCGGGATTACCGATGGCTTCGAGGTAAATGGCTTTGGTTTTGTTGTCAATCAGCCGCTCAAAGCTGTCCATCTTGTCGCCGTCGGCAAAACGGGCCTCAACCCCGATATTTTTGAACGAGTTCTTAAACTGGTTATACGACCCGCCGTAGAGGTAACTCGTGGTCACAAAATTATCGCCAACGGTGGTAATGTTGTTGATGGCCAAAAACTGAGCCGCGTGGCCCGATGCCACCGACAGTGCCGCCACCCCACCCTCCAGAGCCGCCACCCGCTTCTCAAACACGTCGCTCGTGGGGTTCATAATCCGGGTGTAAATGTTGCCGAACTCCTTCAGCGCGAACAGGTTAGCCCCGTGTTCGGCATTATTGAAGGTGTATGACGTGGTTTGGTAAATCGGCACCGCCCGTGAGTTGGTGGTGGGGTCGGGGGCTTGCCCGCCGTGCAGTTGAATGGTCTCGAATCGCATAGGTTTTGTTAAAATTTAAGGTGATTGGTCGTTAGTAACTAATGACTTGACTAATACCCCGGATTGTGCGGGAATGTTGCCGGGTTGTTGTAAGTATCAATTTCGGCCTGCGGAATGGGGTAAACAAGCCGCGTGGCTGGTACGGCGATTTTGGTCGCGCTCAGGGCTGATGTGGCCGTTCCGGTGCGGATGAGGTCAAACCAACGGTCGTTTTCCAGGGCCAGTTCGAGCCGCCGGTCGGCAATCACCGCATCGCGGAAAGCGGCCTGCGTGGCGAGTTGCGTGGCTGTATAAACCGGCACACCGGCCCTCGTCCTGACTAAGTTCAGGTTGGTGAAAGCATCGCCGGTGGTTTGATAACCGGCTTCATTCAACGCTTCGGCATAAAGCAACAGCACATCGGCATAACGCAAAACCGGAAAATCATTCCCCGCGTCATTCGTTGCCGATACTTCGTCATACCATTTGCGCGGCACCACGTTCACGTTGCTCGGCACCGGAATTTGCACCGTGAGCGGTTGACGTTTATCACCGGCCGGGTAGGCCGCCCGCAATGACGCTTCGATGTTATCGCCGATGTTGGTGCCTTGCCACAGGCCATGACCTTCGGGCAAGGCACCGCCCACGCCTTTCCTGAATTTTACGGCAAACACGATTTCGGCGTTGTTTTTATTAAGTAAACTTTCTAACCCATCGGCATAACAGGTTAGGGGTAAAGTTAGGTGATTATCCATCAACCTATTCAAAACGAATACCGCAAGGTTACGCCGTAGGTGCGGGGATCGCCCAGAACCGCGCCATACTGCCCCGCATTGCCGGGGGCAGGCAGCAGTTGCTCAAAGTAATTCTGGTTCAGCCCGTTGCGCGTCCATAAGAAGATCGACGTTCCATTAGAAGCCCGGAAGCCAGCGCGGGCGTTCACCAGCGTGTAACCGTCAATGTTGAGAAATTGCGATGGCGACGGACTTGACGAAAACGATGAGCGGTAATAGCCATCAGCCGCGAAGAAAAACCGCCCGTCCTGGGCCAGAAACTTCCCGGCTCCGCTAACTTCTCCCCCCAGCGAACCCGCCCATTTGGAGACACCCGGCAGGGCGCCCCCCGAAATATCCTTGAACGCTTGATCAGAACCCGTTTCTTCGAGTGGAACCGGCGCGTTGGTGAACGAAACATACCTCGCACCGGTGTAGGCCAACGCTCCGTACACCGAAAACGCATTGCTAACCCGCAGGTTTCCATCTACCTCTACCCCTCGTACCCGCACTTTTTCAGCATTGGCTAAGTACCCCCGGTTTACGCCGGGTTCGGGCGTTTGCACTTGCGTCTGGTAGTCGTTGATGTCGGTGTTGTGAAGCACGATGTTCAGCATTGAGTTGGGCGTGGGCCTGGTTTTTACGCCAAACTCGTAGTGCGTCACAAATTCGGGTTTTACACGGGCCAGATCGGTTAAGACCTGTCCGTTAGCCGTAGGCAATCCGCCAATATTGACCCCGATGGGTTTATAACTGGTCGAGTACGTAGCGAAGGCATTTACCTGCTGACTGGCTTTATATTGTAGCGTCAACTGACCCGAAAAGTTAGTTTCGTCCACGTCCACATCGAACGCCTGATTGGTATAGACGCCGTTTTTGAAAGCCAGTAGGGCTGCGTCGGTCGTTTGCAGACCCCCATATGTCTGGCGGCTGTAGTTGGCAATCTTCCTGTCGTAGTTGTAACGGATGCCGGGCAATACGTGGAGTTTGTCGGTAATGGCCCAGTCGGCCTGGGCAAACACGGCTGCACTGGTGCTGCGAATCCGGTTGGTGGTTCGGATGCCGAAGTTATCGAACAGGCCGGGCGTTTTCCAGAGCGCACTCGTCGAGCTTTGGGCAAACCGCCACTGGACCGACCCCGCTTCTTCGGTCTGCACCGGGTCCGACTGCAAATCCTGATAGAGATAAAACGCCCCAACAACACCGCTCACCCGCGAGGACATATTTCCGGCGTAGCGTATTTCCTGCGAATACTGGTCATGCTTGGAATTGCCTGCTGAAATCGTGAACACGGGTAAACCGATATAATCCCGGTCGTTGAGCGGATCCCATTTCCAGTATCGCCAGGCCGATGTCGAGGTGAGTGTGCCCGACCCGATTTTGACGTCGGCATTGAGCGAAACCCCGCCCAACTGGTTGTCGGCCCGCGAAGGCGTGTCGTGGTCAATAATCCGGTCGAAGGGATTAGTCGAGGGCAGTTTGTAGTTCAGATCAGCAATGATGTTGTTAAACTGCCGGTAAGCCGCCCGTTTGGTCGTCACCACGCCAGCCACCACCTGTGCGTAGCCATTGGGTTGCTGATCGGTAACGTCGCCAATGAGTGTAAGCTGGATTTTATCACTGGGCGTGTAGAGCAACTGCCCCCGAACGCCGAGGTTGTTGAGTGAATTGACCGATTGCTGGGTGCGGACATTGGTCAGCAGACCATTACGCTGCGTACCGGAAAACGACACGCGGGCGGCCAGTTTCTTACTCAACGGGCCGGTTAGAGATGCCTTCGCCTGCACGTAGTTATAATTGCCATAGCTGACCTCGAAGGTAGCCCCCGGTATAAAACTGGCCGCCCGGGTAGTGATGTTGAAGGCCCCGGCGGTCGTACTTTTACCAAACAGGGTTCCCTGCGGCCCCCGCAACACTTCGATCTGCTCGATGTCTACGAAGTCGAGGGCGGTGGTAGCGGGGCGTGCATAGTATACGCCATCTACGTAAAAGCCCACGCCCGGATCAATACCATCGTTGGTTGGCCCAAATGTTGAGCCTAAACCCCGGATATTGAGCGTTGTATTGCGCGGGTTCGACGAATAAAGTTGCACCGATGGCACCAGTTCTTTGAGCCGGTTGACGTTGAATGCCCCGGCATCTTCGACTAACGGCCCTCGCAGCACTGAGATCGGAATAGGTACATCCTGGGCCGACTCCTGCCGACGGCGGGAGGTGATGGTCACGTCGGACAGTTGATTGGAGCCTTCTTCCAGTTTGATGTTGGCGGCATTTGCGGTTAGTACCGTTTCCTGGGTTCGGTAGCCCACGTAGGATACAATGATCGTAAAGGGCAATTTTTGGCCCGTAATGAGCGTAAACTGGCCGTTCTGATTGGTTGAGCCACCGTTGGTGGTACCCTTTATGGTGACCGTTGCGCCGATCAGGTTTTTGCTGGTGCGGGCATCAATCACTTTTCCCGTTACGGTGGCATTGATGATGAGGGTATTCTGTGCCGATACAAACCGGGTAGGCAGCAGAACTACCGTTAGAAAAACGAATTTTAGACTGTGTTTCATGGTCTGTTTCACGTAAAGTGACTGTTAATGGAGTAGTTCGGGCGAGACATGACCACGTCTGATTATATTCTCCTTGTTTTCCCGGTTGTTGATAGACTATTAGTAGTTATAATCTATTGATTTTGTAGATTTATTTGACAAAACAGATTGTATATTTTTACTTTGTCAAGTTATTCGCCGGAAATTTCAGCGAAAACACCTTTTTTCTTTACAACCTGCAATAACTCCTCCGAAATGCACAAAATTTTATGCCCTCTATTTGCGCTTACCGCGCTGAACAGCCTGGCACAAACGCCAACATCAATGCCGACTAAACTTGTTTTGCCGCAGCAAAGCGCGTGGTTTGGCTATTTGAATCAGACTCGAATCAGCACTAAATTCGGACTTTGGGTTGACTTACACCATCGGCGCACCGACTTTGCCGCCCGCCCGTTTCAGGAACTCGCCCGCGTTGGCCTGACGTATTATCTCGCCGATAACGTGCGGCTCACGGCGGGTTACGCGCTCATTGGTACGCACCTGCATCCCAGCGGCACGATCCGCCCCGAACACCGGCCCTGGCAGCAAATCTGGTGGACGGGCCGGGTCAGCCGCCTGAATACCACGCAATGGATTCGGACTGAACAACGGGTGAATCACCGCATTGCGGGCGATCAACTAGCTGACGGCTACGGGTTTAACTGGCGATTTCGGTATATGCTGCTGTGTCAGATTCCGCTCTGGGGAGCCGCCAACGTTCGGCCCGGCGTACCAAATTTTGTGATACAGGACGAAGCGTTTATCAATGCCGGCAAGCAGATTGCGGCCAACACCTTTGATCAGAACCGTTTTTTTGTGGGTGTTTCTTATCCGTTCAACAAGCATCTGTTGGGGCAATTGGGCTACATGAACCTGTTTCAGCAGCAGCCATCGGGTACTGTTTATACCAGCAACCACACCCTGCGGTTTTCTCTATTTCATACACTTGATCTCAGGAAGTAGTACTTTAGTCCGCTAAAGAAAACAGCCCATCATCAGATGAAAAAACGCCAGTTCCTCCAGACTCTGCTTGCCACCGGCGCAGCCCTGCCCGCCTTCAGTACCGCACAGTTGGCCCGTTTTGCCAACGACACCCCCGACGCATTAGCTCGCGACGATGATTTCTGGGCTGGTATCCGGCGTGGTTACGAACTGAAACCGGATTATATCAACCTCGAAAACGGCTATTACTGCATTCAGCCGGCAAAAACGATGCTTAAATACGTTGAACATCTGGCAACCGTGAACTACGAAGGATCGTATTATATGAGAACCCGGCAGTTTGACGATAAAGCCGCCGTGCGCGGGCAGTTGGCGCAACTCGTTGGTTGCCAAGCCGATGAATTGATTATCACCCGCAACACCACCGAATCGCTCGATACAGTAATCTCAGGTTTTGACTGGAAAGTGGGAGACGAAGCCGTGATGGCCCAACAGGATTACGGCTCCATGCTGGATCAGTTCAAGCTCATGGCCCGGCGATATGGGATTGTGAATCAGGTGGTTTCGGTGCCGAATCACCCAAAAAATGATGAGGAAATTGTGCAACTGTACGCCAACGCCATCACGCCAAAAACGCGGCTGTTGATGATTTGCCAGATGATTAACATCACGGGGCAGATTCTGCCCGTCCGCAAAATCTGCGATATGGCCCACGCGAAGGGCGTTCCGGTATTGGTTGATGGTGCACACGCCGTGGCTCACATTGATTTCAAAATCAGCGACTTAGGCTGTGATTATTACGGGGCCAGCCTGCACAAATGGCTATCGGCCCCGTTGGGCGCGGGAATGTTGTATGTGAAGAAGGAGAAAATCAGGAGCCTCTGGCCGATGTACGGCGATGCCGGTTTTGCCGACGACGACATCCGCAAACTTAACCACACCGGCACGCATCCCGTTGCCACCGACCTGGCCATTGCCGATGCCATTCAGGTGCATCAACTCATTGGTATTCAGCGCAAAGAAGCCCGGCTACGCTACCTGCAGCGCTACTGGACGGAGCAGGTCAGGCACGTGCCGGGTGTCGTACTCAACACCCCCACCGCCCCCACCCGCGCCTGCGGTATCGCCAACGTGGGCATCGAACGCCTAAAACCGGCTGACCTTGCCAAAACGCTCTTGGAGAAATACAAAATCTGGACGGTTGCCATTGATTACGCCAACGTTCACGGTTGCCGTATTACGCCTAATCTGTACACGTCGCTGGCTGAGTTAGATCAGTTTGTGGCCGCGTTGAAAGCGTTGGCATAAAGTAATCAAATAAGGCTGCCTTTAACTTGGAAAATTTTGAGGTTCAATGGCAACAGTAGAACTCTTTGACACGATCAAGGTTGAACTGTTTGCCAACGACCACAATCCGCCATACGTTCATCTCAAATACGCCGGATTCAAGTGCTTGCTAACCATTCAAACCGCCCAAGTTTATGCGGGCAAAATGCCCAGCAAGCCTTTGCGCCGGGCGCAAGATTACGTGGTAGCACACCGAGACGGTTTAACGGCCCTCTCGAATTTGACCCCATCACTACCTACGAACAGGGGCAACCTCTATTGGATGTGGTACTGTTAGATATGGGCGTAGGCGAGGCTATTCAGAAAGTACGCCGACAGGCTAATCTCACCCAGGAAGATTTGGCCCGGCACATCGGCTCTACCAAGCAATACATCTCTAAAGTAGAGCCCAATGTGGTTAAACCGCAAACTGACACCTTACAGCGCATGGCTGCAGCTTTAGGCAAGCGGGTGGTCTTGTTATGACACAACAGACTACTATTACTGGCGGTAGTTCCGGAAAATACCAAAAGCCTGCTCAGATGAGCGGGCTTTTGGGTATCTGTTAGCCACAAAAAACGGCAATTTACTTGCCCACCGTGCCGCGCAGTGCGCGTGGGATTTCGATGGAAGCCACCGGGTTCGATGCCTCTTCGAGCATTTCTAAGTTCGCAACCGGAATCTGACCCACCCGAACCGATTTGCCGAGGTCAAGGTCTGACACATTCACGTCAATGTAATCAGGGATGTTAGCGGCCATACCGCGAACCCGCAGTTTGCGCACCCGCACCACCAATTTACCACCCTTTTGTACACCCGGCGCGTTACCCACAATTCTGACCGGCACGGCTACTTTCAGCGGCTTGTCGGTGATTTCCAGAAAATCGGCGTGGAGTAATGCTTCGCTCACCGGGTGAAACTGCGTTTCCTGCAACACCGCCACGTACAGATCGCCTTCGATGTTGAGCGTTACTTCGTATACGTCGGGCGTGAATATCAGTTCACGGAAAAGAATAGCTGGGGCATAAAAATGCACCTGATCTTTACCCCCATACAACACACACGGGACGTTACCTTCGGCACGGATAGCTTGCGACTCATTCCGACCGAGATTCGCTCGTTGATACCCTACAATCTCGAGTTTTTTCATGTTACTTAAATTTTAGTACTTTATAAACAATGAACTAATTGATTCATGATCGCGGATGCGGCCAATGGCTTTGGCAAATAACTCGGCCACCGACAGCACCCGAATTTTCGGGGTTTCCTGATTCATCAACAGTGTATCAGCCACCACCAACTCTTCCAGCACCGACCCGGCAATATTTTCGTGGGCCGCGCCCGACATTACGGGGTGCGTACAGACAGCCCGCACCGATTTAGCCCCTTTGTCTAAAATAATCTGAGCCGCTTTGCAGAGCGTTCCGCCCGTGTCCACCAGATCGTCCATCAGCACCACATTGGCTCCTTCAACATCGCCAATAACCTGCATCGAAGCGATTTCGTTGGCTCGTTTGCGGTGTTTGTCGCACAGCACAATGTCGGCGTTGAAGTGTTTGGCAAAATTGCGGGCGCGGGCGGCTCCTCCCACATCGGGCGAAGCAATCACCAGATTATCAAGCCCTAAGCTGCGGATATACGGCACAAAAATCGAAGACCCTTCCAGATGATCTACCGGAAAATCAAAGAATCCCTGAATCTGCCCGGCGTGCAGATCAATCGTCATCAAACGGTCGGCACCGGCGGCAGAGAGCAGATTAGCCACCAATTTGGCCGCAATTGCCACGCGGGGTTTGTCTTTACGATCTTGCCGGGCATAGCCAAAATACGGAATTACTACCGTTACATAGTGCGCCGAAGCCCGCCGGGCGGCATCAACCATGAGCAGCAATTCCATGAGGTTATCAGACGGCGGGGGCGTTGACTGAATCAGGAAAATATCGCACCCCCGGATAGACTCCTCAAAACTGGGCGACAGCTCGCCGTCGCTAAATCGTCGCAGGTTATAACCGCCGAGGTCTTTGCCGTAGTGGTGAGCAATTTTTTCGGCCAGGTAAGTTGACTTTGTACCAGAAAAAATCTTGACCGGGTTGAATGCCGCCATCTGTCTATACCGGTGAGCCGTTGAAAATGAGCCGCAAAAGTACGAAAAAATGCCTGTTTATAGCTACGGCGACTCCCTATTTTGTTTAACTTCTACCCACCTTCCCATCGTTCACCTTATTATCTTTGCCAGCATTAAAATGAATCGGACTTATTATGAACACGCTGGATATCAAGGTTTACGAGATTTTCAAGAGCCACTTCAATGAGCAGAAAGCAGAAACTCTTGTAGCCTATATTGAGGATAAAGCCAAAGAAAAAGCCGAAGAACGCCTTGAGATGCGGTCGAAGCAGTTTATCACGCAGCCCGATTTTTACGGAATCCGGGAAGAAATGAGTGACCTGCGTGTTGAACTCAAGACAGACATTGCCAATGCCAAAGTGGACATTATCCGGTGGTTAATCGTAACTATTTTGGGCGCATCGGGCCTGATTATTGCCGCTATCAAACTGCTTTAAATGAGCCACTTACTGCTGCTGATTCAAAAATTGCATTGCCGCGCCATTCATGCAATACCGCAGGCCGGTTGGGGTAGGTCCATCGGCAAAAACGTGGCCCAGATGCCCGTCGCAAACCGAACAGCGCACCTCCGTTCGGGCCCCGTCGGGTTCGTCATAAACCGCGTTTGGCACAATAGGGGCGTAGAAACTCGGCCAGCCCGTACCGGAATCAAACTTGGTTTTTGCCGCAAAAAGTGGGTTTCGGCAACCGGCACAGACAAACGTTCCGGGCCGGTGTTCGGCGTTGAGTGGGCTGCTACCGGCCCATTCGGTGCCACGTTGCCGCAAAATTCGGTATGGCTCACCCGTCAGCACGGCCCGCCACTCGGCATCGGTTTTTTCGACGCGCCGATTGCCGGGCGAGGTTACGTTGGCGGGACGTTGGTACGGTTTTTTGGGTGTGCCTGCATACCGGCTGTATAGCCAAAGTCCGCCCGCCACCAGTATGGCAGCAAGCAGAACGAGGATGTTTTGATTCATGTTAAGTGCCCCACCCCAACCCCTCCCCTAAACAGGGGGGGGGCTTTTTTATCGGCTGGATGGTTGACCATTGTTTAAGGAGTATGTCTGTTTGACAAACTGATTGATAGAAATCTCCACGATAATCTCACCACCGCGCTCGCCCACAGCGCTCCGATACCGGCGCCGGCCAGCACATCGAGCGGGTAATGTGCGCCAACGTAAATCCGGGAATAGGCTACCAGCGCGGCCCACAAAAACAACCACCGCACCTGGCCGTATTGTTTCCCGATGAGCAGCCATAGCCCCGTTGCCAGTGCAAACGCATTGGCCGCATGAGACGATGCAAAGCCAAACTGCCCGCCACAGGGCAACACGGGGTGAATGAGTGATACCAGAGCCGGTTCGTGGCAGGGGCGCAGCCGGTGGGTAAGCGGTTTGAGCAGGGCCGAGGCCGTTTGGTCGCTCAGGGCAACGGCACCAGCTAAGGCCAGCACCATAACACCGCCCCGTTGCCAGCCGAACCGATACAAGAGCCAGCTGACCAATGCAACATAAGCCGGAATCCAGGAATTACGCTCGGTAAAAAATACCATCACCGGGTCGAGCCAGGGCGCGTTGAGGTGGTTCAGGGCCAGAAACAGGCGGGTGTCGAGGTCGGTTAGCATGAACGTTCGAGGTTCGTAGTTGGCTGACGCGCCATTACAGCCGCGTCAGCTAACTACGAACCTCGAACCTCGAACGAATAGTTTCGGCTCACAGTCCGTGCCTGTTGGCAAACTGCACCAGGTCGGCTACGTTGGTCAGGCTCAGTTTGCTGTGCACATTTTTGCGGTGGGTTTTGATCGTTAGCGGGCTGATGTGCAGCCGGGCGGCAATCTGCTCGTTGGTGAGGCCGTCGCGGATGAGCCGGATAATTTCGACCTCCCGAAACGTCAGGTTCAGGCGTTGGGCAAAGTCATCGCCAAAGGGGTCGGCGGGGGGTTCGGCAGTTTGGGCGCGCTCATCAAACACCCGTTCACCATCCAACACAGCCCGCATAGCCCCGAACAAATCAATCGGGTTAGAGTCTTTCAGGAAGTAGCCGTGCAGCCCCGCCCGGCGGGTTTCGTCGAGCAGTTTGGGCTGTTTATACATGGTCAGGATCAGCACTTTAACCGTCGGGAAATTCATCAGGATTTTCCGTCCTACGTCAATCCCATTGCTACCGCCCAGGTTAATATCGAGCAAAACCAAGTTGGGATTTAGGGTTTGAATGGCGGACAATACGCCCCCGGCATCGAACACCTGCCCGCAAACCACAAAACCAGGCTGTTTTTCGAGAATTGCTTTCAGACCATCGCTCAAAATCTGATGGTCATCAACGATGAGGATGTGGCAGGCGCGGACTGATTGCATGGTTGGGCAGCGGATAAGGCACGTCTAACACTACAAATGTGCCGCCTTCTCCTGTTTCGCGCTGCACACTGGCTCCGATGTAGTTGGCCCGCAACATAGCGTTTTTTAACCCGATACCCGTACCGTTGGCTAACTTTTCTGCACGAATTCCGATACCGTCATCATCCACCAGTACCATAAGCTGGTCTTTCTCATACAGCAACTGCACCGAAGCGCGGTTTGCATTGGCGTGTTTCTGAATATTCTGCACCAATTCTGATACGATCCGGTAAATGTTCAGTTCAACCGAAACGGGCAGTTTATGCATCGTTCCCGACGCCACAAACTCAAACCGGGTAGGCCGGGGCGGGATAGACCGCACGAGTGACTCCACGCTGGCAACCAAACCAAGCCGCTCAAAATCGGGCGGCATCAGGTTGTGGGCAATGCGCCGGAGGTCTTGTCCGCCTTTCTCAATCAGTGGCTCAAGGTCATCAAAAGCGCGTTGGGTGGCCGCATCTGGGGTTTGCTGCCGGATATGGGCCAATCGCTGGCGTATAGTGGCGAGGGTTCCGCCGAGGTCGTCGTGCAAATCCTGGGCAATGCGTTGTTGTTCGATTTCCTGGGTTTGAATAATGTTGGCCTGTAATGCCCGGTTCTGAATTTCGAGTTGGTGGCGGGCTGTTTGCAGGGTTTTTCGGCGATAGAACCAACCGGCCGATAAAACTGAGAGTTCGACCAGCAACGCGATTCGCAGCACCGCCATATCGGGTAATGAGTTGACAATCAAGCCAAAATTTATCAGGAATGTATTGGTAGCAAGAAAGACCAACATCGTGGTCACGGCGGTAATCAATAACCAGACCACCCTAAATTTCCGAGAAAAGGCATTGACCACATAGCCCCCCCAAATCAGGATATACCCTGCAAAACCGGCGTAACCCACCAGATACATCGCCTGCGTCAGAAGCCCGTACTGGTGTTGTTGCGCCCAATCGGCCAGCACGATACAAGCCGTGATAACCACGAACGGGGCCATTTCGGGCCACCAAAGCCGGAGCCAGCCAACGCCCATTGGCACAGCCAGAAACCGCCTGCTGAACAACACAAACGCGCCGAAGCCAACATTGAGCCAAAGCGCAATACTGGTTATGGTGTCGAACCAGGCCAACGAACCGGGCAAAAACGCCCCCCATCCGTCGTTCAGCGAGGCATACATCAACAGGCAAACGATGTAGCCCGCATAGAGCAGATACAGGCTTCGCCGGTAAAACATAAATGCGATCAGCACTCCGCCCAAAATAGCCAGCACAATACCCCAGAATATCGCCCAGCTTAGGATGTCTTGCTGCTGCACGGCCAGAAAGCGGGTTGGTTGCCAGAGTCGGATGCCAAATTTGAGGGCATCGCCGGGCATCACGCGCCCCCGAATCCAGACCGTAACGGGCTGATTGGCAGGCAGTTTTAGCGCATACAAAAAATAATGATGATTGACCGGGGCCAACGGCGTAGCCTGTTGGCGAAAAGACGATGGCCCCCGGACGCGCTGTGGCAGGGCGTTTGGGGCGGCTGTCCAGACCCCAACCGAATCCATAAAATGCGTGGTGAGTTCGAGCCAGACGGTGCGCGTTTGTGTGCTTTTTGCCGAAAACCGCGCCCAGCCCGTAAAATACCGACGGCCATAGTTGATACTTTCAACGGGTTTCCAGCGAGCAGGCTCAACCGATAACGACGTTGGCGAAACGAGCGAGTCGGGCGGTTCCCGAAGCTGATACAGAAACGGATTCTCAACGGTAATACCCTGAAAATCACCCCAAAGTGGCAACACCGATTGGGCAACAGCCAACGCCGGGAGCAGTAGGAGCCAGGCAAGTAGGGGCAAGATTTTCTGCATCACCGAAACCAAAAAGTAAACACGGGCAAAGAACGGTGGCTGGCGGGGCAAAAAAAATACCCCGTTTGGGGTATTTGGTGGGCTGGGTTAATTGGCAATTTGACCGGCCCGTTTTTCGGCCCGATACGCTTTAATCTCCGCCATGATGTCGGCCTCGGTCATATCTATCGGGTTCGGTTTGGGGTAGTTGGCGATCTGCGGCATCCCATAGTGCGGCCCAGGCTGGCTCGGTAGGTTTCAGCGAGATAGCACCCGAATCAATCAGGTCATCAATAAGCTACCGGGATTTGAGGGTGTTGATTTCAATGGTGAGCGTTTCCGTACGAGTGTCGTTCTGTCAGATTTAACAACGAATCAATTAAAACCATCACCACAAAAATAGTTTTGCGCTCTGGGCAAAAACCCCTGTTTTTACCCATTTAATGCAATGAAACTAATTAAATCGTGTCAAATATACCCCCTTTGGGGTATTGCGGAGGGGCGTTTGGCCGGGCGACCTTTGTGCTACACAAACGCGGCTTTCCGGCTTTGTTCACACTTAACAAGACCAATCAAGTTCACAACCAAACCCCAATCCAATGAACGCATATCCCGCAAACACCAGCTTTCCTGTTCTGCCCCCGCCCGCCCGCCCAACGCTACCCCTCCGCGAAGGGCTACTATTGCCGTTTCGACCAACCCGCCGGTGGGTAGTGCTGTCCCAGATTTTGCGACTTGAAGGCGAAAGCAACTACACAATCTGCCATTTCACCGATGGAACGCAGTTGTTGGTGGCCCTCTCGCTGAAACGGCTCGCCGAGCGGCTACCCATCGGCGCGTTTATGCGCCCGCACCGCAAGCACCTCATCAATCGGCAGTACATCTGCGACGTTCAGGCAAGAGAATACAAGATCATGCTCACCAACGGCGACCGTATTGCGATTGCCCGCCGACGGGTTGTGGGTTTCCTGCAGGAGTACAAGAACTCAGGTGAATTATAAGTCAAATTAGGTTTCAACTAACGCCAATCCGATGAAAAACATTTCTACATTCTGTGCCATCACGCTACCCTTTCTACTCGT
>JBBRUV010000061.1:0-16746 GCA_038247465.1 Cytophagales bacterium | reverse complement strand
CTCGGGGCTGGTGGCTGGGCCATCGCTCCTGGCCACCACGCATTTGTTTCTCTACCACGCGACCCACCTCCCCCCAGCCACTAACTACTTGCCACAAAATTAACACCGAATACCTACGGATTGCTGTTTCTTTGCACCATGAAAATATACACAAAAACGGGTGACACCGGCCAAACGTCGCTCATCGGCGGGCGACGGGTAAGCAAAGCCGACCTACGGATTGATAGCTACGGCACGGTTGACGAACTGAATTCCTGGATTGGCCTCCTGCGCGACCAGCCCGTGAATGAGTGCAGAAAAGACCTGCTCAAAGAAATTCAGGATCGGCTGTTTACTGTTGGGGCCGAACTCGCCACCGACCCAAGCAAGGCACCCAAACAGGCTATGCCCGCCATTATTCCTGCCGATATTACGCTGCTCGAAAACGAGATGGACGCGATGGATGCCGAACTGCCCGAACTCCGGGTGTTTGTGCTGCCGGGCGGTCATCAGTCTGTATCGTTCGCGCACCTCGCCCGCACCGTTTGCCGCCGGGCCGAACGCTTAGTGATTGCCTTGAACGAAACCTCGCCCATTGACCCGTTGCTGATTCAGTACCTCAACCGGCTGTCTGACTATCTGTTTGTGTTGAGTCGTAAAATGGCGCAGGAGACAACCGCCGAAGAAGTGAAGTGGGAACCGAGAGTGTAACGCGGGCTTTTATATAGACAACGGTATGAACCCGAGCAGCAACTCAGACAATCGGGCTCCCTACATCCCGCCGACGACGATAACCAAGGCGTAGCGCAACTAATGGCGCAGGGCGCACAGGCTAACAACGACACGGGCGTATCTCAAAAGCCCAGCATGGCCCCGACCAGTATGAACCCCATTCCGACGATGAAACCCTGGCCCTGACCCACACTGAGGTTGACCCGTCGCTCGAAGGACAGGGCATTGGTTCAACATTGGTAGAAGGGGTTCTGGAATACGCCGAGCGTAACAATCTGAAAATTGTGCCGCTTTGCCCGTTCGTAGCCGCCTACATCAACCGCCACCCCACCTGGCAGCGCGCGGTTTCGCTGGTGTTTAACGCGGGAGACTTTTAGACAGTCAGTGCTGCACCAACGGCTCGGTATTGATGCCGGATTGATTTTGAGAATGGCCTAATTTTGCCCGATGATTGACCTCCGTTCTGATACCGTTACCCAGCCCACACCCGCCATGCGCGAGGCCATGTTTGCTGCGCCCCTCGGCGATGATGTTTTTGGCGACGACCCAACCGTAAACGCCCTCGAAACCAAAGCCGCCCAACTCTTTGGCATGGAAACGGCCCTTTTTTGCGCCAGCGGCACGCTGACCAACCAACTCGCCATCAGAACCCATACCCGCCCCGGCGACGAGGTGATTTGCGATCAACTCGCGCACGTCTATCTCTACGAAGGTGGGGGAATCATGGCAAACGCCGGGGCTTCGGTGGCGTTGCTGGCCGGAAAGCGCGGCAAACTCACGCCCGGTTTAATCCGCGATGCGATCAACAACCCCGCCGATCCACATAGGCCATTATCGCGGTTGGTGTGTCTCGAAAACACCGTCAACAAAGGCGGAGGCTGTTATTATACCGTGCCAGAGATTGCCGCCATCCGGCAGGTGTGCGATGAAACCGGCCTGATTCTGCACCTCGACGGGGCGCGAATTTTTAACGCGCTGGTTGAAACGGGTGAAACACCGGCCCAATACGGCCCGCTTTTCGATTCGATAAGTATCTGTCTGTCAAAGGGTTTAGGCTGCCCCGTGGGATCGCTGCTGCTGGGCAAATCTGATTTTATCCGGCAGGCCCGCCGATACCGAAAATTGATGGGCGGTGGCTGGCGGCAAGCGGGGTTTCTGGCTGCTGCGGGTATCTACGCGCTTGACAAGCACGTTGACCGGCTCCGCGACGACCACATCCGCGCCGGGAAAATTGGCGAAATGCTGAAAACCTTGCCGGAGGTGCAGGATATCTACCCCATCGAAACCAACATCGTGATTTTCCGGCTTCCCGACACACTATTAGCCACCGATTATGTGGCGCAACTGTCGGCCAAAGGCATCGGGGCCGTTACCTTCGGCAAACATCTGGTGCGGTTTGTAACGCATTTAGATTTTACGGATGCGATGTTAGATGAGTTGGCGGGGCGGTTAGGGGCGGTTTAAGGTCAAAGCATATTTCCCCGCAAAAAATCCCCGGCTGTCATTCGGCGTTTGCCCTCGGCCTGGAGTTCGTCAATCGAAACCCAGCCATCGGCAGCCCGAACCAGAATCTTGGTTTTCTTGTCGGTAAACGCCTGACCGGGGTCAGCCACGAATGGTGACTCGTTGGCGACCGATACCGCATAAATCTTGAATGATTTCTGGTTAATCACCGTCCAGGCAGTTGGGTATGGGGTCAGACCACGCACGAAATTCCGCACGGCATTGGCGGGTTGGTTCCAGTTGATTTCGGTGTTGTCGCGGAAGAGTTTAGGCGCGTGTTTTGTCTCATCACCAGGCACTTGCGGAATACGCGGGTAATCGCCCGCTTCGATTGCCTGCACCGTTTTTACCACCAGTGCGGCCCCCCGCAGCATCAGACGGTCATGTAGGGTTCCGGCGGTATCGTCGGGCGTGATGAATTCGGTTTCCTGAAAAATGAGTTGGCCAGTGTCAATATCTTTCTCAAGAAAAAACGTGGTTACGCCCGTTTCGGTCTCGCCGTTCATCACGGCCCAGTTAATCGGCGCGGCTCCCCGGTACTGTGGCAACAGCGACGCATGGAGGTTAAACGTACCGATGCGGGGCATGGCCCACACAATCTCCGGCAACATCCTAAACGCAACAACCACCTGCAAGTCAGCATTATAACTACGGAGTGCGGCCAAAAAAGCCGGGTCTCGGAGTTTTTCGGGCTGCAACACGGGCAGGTCGGCGGCTTCTGCGGCAACCTTCACTGCGGATGATACAAGTTGCAACCCCCGGCCCGACGGACGATCAGGGGCAGTGACGACGGCCACCACGTTGCAACCTGCCAACAGCAACGCGTTGAGACTGGCAACGGCAAAATCGGGCGTACCCATGAAAACAATCCGGGCGTTCTGAACGATTGACGGCATAATCTGTTTCTTTGCAATCCGGTCGGGTCTCGCAGAGGCTCAACCGGATTTTGATTTATTGACAAGGGTGCGAAGAATTGCTAAATTTGTGGCCTTGCATTCGACCAACAACCGACAGACAGCCCCCACGATGAGTCAATTGTGTAGTCAAATCGAAATATACAGTCAACCTTATTGCACAGGGCCACTGACGTAACTGCAAAGAAAACCAATATGGATGCAGAACGGTCGGTGTACCGTTCTTTTTGTTTTTAATCAAGTATAACAATGGGTAAAATTTCGTATTACACCTCAGCGGGTCTCACCCGGCTCAAGGCCGAGTTGAACGACTTGAAAACCAAAGGCCGGGCGCACATTGCCGCCCAAATAGCCGAAGCCCGCGACAAAGGCGACCTGAGTGAAAACGCCGAATATGACGCAGCCAAAGATGCACAGGGACTGCACGAGATGAAAATCTCGAAACTTGAAGACGTAGTTGCCAACGCCCGCCTGCTCGATCAATCAACGGTTGACATCTCGCAGGTGTCGGTACTGTCGACGGTCAAAATCAAGAACAAGAAAAACGGCACCACAATGGCCTACACGCTGGTTTCCGAAGAAGAAGCCGACCTGAAAACGGGCAAAATATCGGTTGGATCACCCATCGGGAAAGGCTTGCTGGGGAAGAGAGTAGGCGACACTGCCGAAATCAAAGTCCCCGCCGGGATGCTTGAATTTGAAGTAATTGAGATAGGGCGATGATGTCAATGAACAGTGAGCAATGAACAGTGACCAATCGCTCTGTCCGAAAACGTATCATTGTTAATTGCTCACTGTTCGCTGTTAATTGAACCATGACAATCTTCTCCCGCATTGTGGCCGGTGAAATTCCGGCGCATAAAATTGCCGAAACCGAGCAGTTTCTGGCCTTTCTCGACATTGAGCCAACCGCCGTTGGTCATACGCTGGTGATTCCAAAGCAGGAAGTTGATTCTGTTTTTGACCTCGATGATGCCACGTATTCGGGCTTGATGGCGTTCGCCAAAACCGTTGCCGGGGCTATCAAACGGGCGGTGCCGTGCAAACGAATCGGGTTAGCAGTGATTGGGTTAGAGGTTCCCCACGCCCACATTCACCTGATTCCGCTGAACAGTATGGCCGACATGAATTTTCATAACAAGCTGAAAGTCAGCCAGGAAGAGTTGGCAAAAACGGCGGAGATGATTCGGGGAAAATTAGTGTAGAGACGCAAAATTTTTCGTCTAACCGCCCGAGGGTACGCAATAAAAGAAAACCATTCTGCGGTGAGACGCAAAATTTTGCGTCTCTACATTACGCCATCACCCCCTTCACAATTCCCATTTCGGCACCCGGCGATGCAGATTCATATAAAATTCGATAGACGGCCTCCACAATTGGCATCGGTACGCCGAGCCGTTGGTTAATTTCCCAGATGCTTTTCGCGGCATAGTAGCCTTCGGCCACCATTTTCATCTCGGCCTGCGCTGATTGCACCGTGTAGCCCCGACCAATCCAGTTGCCAAATGTTCTGTTGCGGCTAAATGGCGAATAAGCCGTTACGAGCAGATCGCCGAGGTAGGCCGACGCGCTCAGGTCACGCGGACGCGGGTCGAGGGCATCCACAAACCGTTTTATTTCCTGCATGGCGTTGGCCACCAGCACGGCCTGAAAATTGTCGCCGTAGCCTAAGCCATGCGTAATGCCGCAGGCCAGCGCGATGATGTTTTTCATCACTGCGCTGTATTCCACGCCGTAGATGTCGGCCAAGGATGACGTTTTTACAAACCGACAGGCCAGCAGATCAGCAACGGTCTGGGCTACGGAGTCATTGATGGAAGCAATGGTTAGATACGACTGTTTTTCGAGTGCCACTTCTTCGGCGTGGCACGGCCCGGCAATCACGGCCAACTGCTCATGCAATACGCCGTACTGATCGGCTAAGTAGTCGGTAACGAGCTGATTTGTGCTGGGAATCATGCCTTTAATAGCCGAAACAACGATTTTTCCGGCAAATTGGCGCGATTCAAGTCCGGTCAGTGCATCGGTGACAAAAGCGGCTGGCACGGCCAGAATCACAAAATCAGTATCGCGAAAAGCATCGTTGATTTTCAGGAAAGTCCGCACCTTACGTGGGTTGATACGGACATCGGTGAGGTAGCGCGGATTACGGTGAAATTGCCGGATGTGATCGGCATCTGATTTTTGCCGCATCCACCAGTTGATTTTAACCGGGTTTTCGCTCAGAATTTTGATGAGGGCGGTGGCCCAACTGCCACCACCAACGACGGTTATTTTGGGGGAATTAGTCATGGAATTAGTTCGTGGTTCGTGGTTTGCAGTTGGCTGACGCGAATTTGTAGCTGCGTCAGCAACTGCAAACTACGAACCACGAACTCACTTTATATACCGGAAATCTTCGTCGCCTTTCAGAGCCAGCAGCGTTTCGTACATGAGTTTGATCACGGCCTGCACGTCGTCCATACTGACAGTTTCGACGGTAGTGTGCATATACTTCAACGGCAACGAAATCAGGGCCGAAGCAATGCCTTCCGTAGCGTAGGCAAAGGCATCGGTATCAGTGCCGGTTGACCGGCTGACGGCCTGCCGCTGAAACGGAATCTCCTGTTTCTGAGCTACATCAATCAAAAAATTCAGCACGTTATTTTGCACTGCCGGGCCGTAGCACAGCACCGGGCCGAGGCCGCATTTGAGGTCTCCCTGTTCTTTTTTATCGTATTTCGGCGATTGCGTGTCGTGCGTAACGTCGGTACAGATGGCAAGGTCGGGCTTCAGCCGGCGGGCGATCATCTCGGCCCCGCGCAAGCCAATTTCTTCCTGCACGGCGTTCACCACATACAGCGTGTAGGGCAGTTCAACGGCGTTTTCGCGCAGTAGCCGGGCTACTTCGGCAATCATAAACCCGCCCATACGGTTGTCCAAGGCCCGGCCCACGTAGTACTTGCCGTTGAGCTCCATGAGTCCGTCAACAAACGTTGCTACCGTGCCAACGTGAACGCCCATCTCCTCGGCTTCTTTTTTGGTGGCCGCGCCAATATCAATAAACAGGTCGGTGACTTTGGGTGCGGTCTCTTTCGTCAAATCACGAACGTGGATGGCGGGCCAGCCAAACACGCCCGACACAATACCTTTTGCCGTGTGCAGGTTGACGCGCATCGAGGGTGCGATAACGGCATCGGAACCGCCGTTGCGCCGGACAAACAGATAGCCATTGTCGTCAATATAATTCACGAACCACGAAATCTCGTCGGCGTGTGCTTCGATCACCACTTTATACGACTTATCGGGGCCAACAACAGCCACCGCCGTGCCGTAGGTATCCACGATGTAGTCATCGGAATACGGTTTGAGGTAATCGAGCCAAATTTGTTGCCCCGATTGTTCGAAGCCCGTTGGCGACGCGTTGTTGAGGTATTGGTACAGGAATTGAGTGCTTTGTTCGTTCACGGGATGATAAAATTTGTGTAGGAGACGCAGATAGGCGTTTCCTGTATTTTGTAAAAAGAAACGCAAATATGCGTCTCTGCACAGGATGATACAACGCTCTGTTTATCCAATTGATACCATAGAGTAAACTGATTGTATGGCCAAACATTTAGACAAAGCTGCCTGTTATCAACATGTCTGTCCGGTACTTACTGGTCTCACGCAAACTCAACAAACATAATCGTTATGAAAAAAGTAACATTGCTCGCCTTCGGGCTGCTTGTCATTGGCACGGCCAACGCACAGACGACAACCACGCCCACGTCGTCGTCATATTCATCAACAACAACCAGTTATAGCACCGCGCCAACCCGCAGTTACAGCACCACGGGTACAACGGGGAACTACAACAACACTGGCACAACAGGTACTTACAACAGCACAACGGGTACGGCTGGCAACGGTTCGATAACAACCGGCACGTACTCGACAAACAGCTATTCGTCGCAGACAAACACAACGTCGGAGCCGGACCGCAAGTCTGACCGGGCCTACAAAGCCGTTACCGTTGGTGTGTATGCCGGCGTAAACTCAACCCGATTCAAGGGCGAAAACGTGGATGGAGACAACCTTACGGGCCGTATCGGCTATCAGGCCGGTGTATTTGTGCGGGGTGGTGGCCGGGTTTACGGTCAGATCGGTGCCGAGTATTTCGCGTCGAGTTCTAATTACTTCAAGCCCGGCGATGGGCAGACGACACAAGCCATCACCGATCAGATTGACGTGCGCTACATTCAAATACCGGCGTTGGTGGGCGTAAAAGTGCTGCAATCGCAGCGCGGCATTTCGGCTATCCGGCTCGCTATTGGTGCTGAATACGCCAACCGGATCAGTTCAAACACCAACAGGTTTAACCTGACCAATTCAGAAGTAAAAAGCGGCTCGTTCAACGGCTTGGGTAACGTTGGCTTTGACTTTGGCCCGGTGCTGATTGACCTGATGTATCACTACGGTTTCAGCGATGCCCTGCAAGTGTCTGGTTTTCAGGGTTCGCAACGCCGTATTGTCAGTGCCAGCGTTGGGTTTAAGTTTTAAACCACAGTTTTTACTGCTGCTAACTCTCCGGCCTGTGTCTTCACAGGCCGTTTTGTTTTTTTACGGAAAGTACCTGATGGCCCGCGAAGACCCCGACTACAAGAAACTGCAAAAAGACTGTCAGAGCGTATCTTTGGCTACTTAAAAACCAACACTCACGCTACTGACCACTGCTATGCAACTCTTAGACGGCAAACTCCTCTCAACCCGCATCAAGGTCGAAATCGCGGCAGACGTGGCCCAAATCCGGGCCGATGGCGGCAAAATCCCGCACCTCGTCGCTATTCTCGTCGGCACGGCGGGGCGGTCAGAAACCTACGTTGCCAGCAAAATGAAAAGCTGCGAAGAGGTCGGGATGCACTCCACACTGATCCGGTTTGACGACGACGTAACCGAAGACACGCTGCTTGCCGCCGTGCAATCGGTCAACGACAACCCCGACATGGACGGCCTGATTGTGCAACTACCCCTCCCCAAACACATTAACCCCGACCGAGTGATGGAGACCATCAACCCGGCCAAAGACGTTGACGGTTTTCATCCTGTAAACATCGGGCGGATGGCCAAGGGGTTGCCCTGCTACATCTCGGCCACGCCCCAGGGGATTCTGGAAATGCTGACCCGTTATACCATCGAAACCGTCGGCAAACACTGCGTGGTGGTGGGCCGCAGTCAGATTGTGGGCCTGCCCATGTCTATTCTGATGCAGCGCAACACCTATCCCGGCAATTGCACCGTAACGCTAACACACTCAAAAACGACCAATCTGGCCGAAATCTGCCGCTCGGCAGATATTCTGATTGCGGCCCTCGGCAGGCCCGAATTTATCACGGCAGGCATGGTGAAGCCCGGCGCGGTGGTGATTGACGTGGGTTTGGAGCGGGTGCCGGATGCGACCAAAAAAAGTGGCTTTGCGCTGAAAGGCGACGTAAAATTTGACGAAGTGGCCCCGCTCACAAGTTTCATTACGCCCGTTCCTGGCGGGGTTGGTTTGATGACCATCTGCTCGCTGATGCAAAACACCGTGAAAGCCGCCCGGCGGGAGGTGTATTGATTAGACAGGGATGGTTTCCGGTTTCCCGGAAAATGTCAATACAAACGGCCAAAAGCCGGGCTTTGTCTCGTTTTTATCAAGTTTTGCCCGTACTTTTGCGCCCAAATTCAGTACAGTACTAACTAAGTTTTTCAATACTTTTCCCGATAACAATATGGTATCCGTAAGACCCGACGAGGTGTCGGCCATTCTCCGCGAGCAACTTTCCGGCGCGCGCACCGAAGCTGAACTCGAAGAAGTCGGTACGGTACTGCAAATTGGTGATGGCGTAGCCCGTATCTACGGCCTCTCTAAAGTGCAGGCCGGTGAATTATTGACGTTTGACAGTGGCCTGCAAGGCCTCGCGCTGAACCTCGAAGAAGACAATGTAGGAGCCGTGTTGCTCGGCGATTCGTCGGCAGTGAAAGAAGGCGACACCGTGAAACGCACCAATCAGATCGCTTATGTGAAGGTAGGCGAGGGCATTCTGGGGCGCGTGGTGAATACCCTCGGCGTACCAATTGACGGCATGGGCCCGATTCAGGGCGAAACGTTTGAGATGCCTTTAGAGCGCAAAGCCCCCGGCGTTATCTATCGCCAACCCGTTAATGAACCCCTCCAAACGGGCATTAAGGCCATTGATGCCATGATTCCGATTGGGCGCGGTCAGCGCGAGTTAATCATCGGCGACCGGCAAACCGGCAAAACCGCCGTTGCCATTGACACGATTATCAACCAAAAAGAATTTTACGACAAAGGCGAACCCGTTTACTGCATTTATGTAGCCTGCGGTCAGAAAGCCTCGACTATTAAACTCGTAGAAGCCACCCTCCGCAAGGCCGGGGCCATGGAATACACGGTGATTGTGGCCGCGTCTGCCGCCGATGCCGCGCCGTTGCAGTTCTACGCGCCGTTTACAGGTGCCGCCATTGGCGAGTATTTCCGCGACACGGGCCGCCCGGCTCTGGTAATTTATGACGACCTCTCGAAACAGGCCGTTGCCTACCGCGAGGTGTCGCTGTTGCTGCGCCGTCCGCCGGGCCGCGAAGCCTATCCCGGTGACGTGTTTTACCTCCACAGCCGCCTGCTCGAACGGGCCGCTAAAATCAACGCCAACGACAGCATTGCCCAGCAGATGAACGACTTACCGCCATCACTGGCCGGCAAAGTGAAAGGCGGTGGCTCATTAACGGCCCTGCCCATCATCGAAACGCAGGCGGGTGACGTATCGGCGTATATCCCGACGAACGTGATTTCGATTACCGACGGGCAGATTTTCTTAGAGTCAAACCTATTCAATGCCGGTATCCGACCCGCCATCAACGTGGGTATCTCGGTGTCTCGCGTGGGTGGTAACGCCCAGATCAAGTCCATGAAAAAAGTGGCCGGTACGCTCAAACTCGATCAGGCGCAGTTCCGCGAGTTGGAAGCCTTCGCCAAATTCGGTTCTGACCTCGATGCATCAACCAAACTGACCATCGAACGCGGTCGGCGGAATCAGGAGATGCTAAAGCAGCCGCAATATTCGCCGGTTCCGGTTGAGCAGCAGGTTGCCATCATCTACTGCACCACCAATGGTTTGCTGGATAAAGTGCCGGTTGCCAAAGTGAGAGAGTTCGAGAATGAGTTTTCGATGATGATAGCCGCCCAGTATCCTGCTGCATTGAGCGATTTAAAGAAAGGCAAACTCTCTGATGATGCCACAGCTGCCATCCGCAAAGTAGCCGCCGATTTATCAGCACGATACGCCTAATTGATCGTTTAAGGTTTAAGGTTTGACGTTTAAGGTATCCAAACTCTTAGCGTTAGACCTTAAACCTTAGACCTTAAACGACTTATTATGGCAAACCTCAAAGAAGTACGCAATCGAATTGCATCCGTAAACTCAACGCAGCAGATCACCAAAGCCATGAAAATGGTAGCGGCTGCTAAATTGCGCCGGGCGCAGGAGAACATTACACAGATGCGCCCTTACGCCCAGAAACTGAGTCAGATGCTCAGTACGGTGTCGGCAGGGGCCGAATCAGCCGGCGAAAACCCCTACAACGCAACCCGCCCCGTTGAGCGGGTGCTGATTGTTGTGATTACCTCAGACCGGGGCTTGTGCGGAGCCTTCAATGCCAACGTGGTAAAAGCGGCTCTGAATCGCATTAATGAGCAGTATGCCGACCAAAACCGGCAGGGCAATGTCAAGATTATGGCTATCGGCAAGAAAGGGGCCGAAACGATGGCTCGCCGGGGCTTCGACGTGAACGCAACGTTTGTCAACACATTCACCAACCTCAGCTTTGCCACCGTGCGGGCTGCTGCCGAAGAAGTTATGGACGATTTCAGGGTTGGGCAGTTTGACGTGGTTGATCTGATTTTCAACGAGTCGCTGAACGTGGCCACGCAGGTTATCCGGGTCGAGCAGATGCTGCCCATCGTACCGGCACCTGCTGATCCGAAGACTTCGGGCAGTCAGGCCAACTATATTTTTGAGCCATCGGAAGAAGAAATCATTACCGAACTGATTCCGAAAACGCTTAAAATCCAGTTGTATAAAGCCGTGCTGGAATCAAACGCTTCGGAACACGGCGCACGGATGACCGCCATGGACAAGGCCACTGACAATGCCGGTGAACTGTTGAAACAATTGAAATTGGTGTATAACCGCACCCGGCAGGCAGCCATCACCACCGAAATTCTTGAAATCGTGGGCGGAGCCGAAGCACTGGCAAACTGAGCCGACCGATTATCGCCGGATTATCCCAAAAGTCCCCGTCAACGCAGTTTGACGGGGACTTTTGGGATAATCCGGCGTTGACAAGGTTGGTGATGTATTTTACCTTCGTGGCATAAACTATAACCCTTAGCTCAAATGAAACCACTGCTGCTTTTCACCACGCTGGCTCTGCTTGCCGCTTTTATGCCCCGCCCAACGGCCCGGTTGCTACCCGGAGCCTGGCGCACGACCGATAATGGAGAGACGACAATGCTAATCGTATCCGAAAACTACGCCATGCAGACAACCTACGCCCCGGCCCGCTTTCTTGGCAGCAGTGGCGGAACCTGGAAAGCCAACAGGAATGCCCTCTCCTACACAATTGAATTTGACACGGAAGACAGCACCCGCGTAGGCCAGACCGAGCACTATCAATTCACGCTCACCGATAATCAACTACTTATCAAAGGCGATGCTGGCTCACAAACGTTTAATGGCGTGGACGACAGCACCGGGCCAATGGCGGGGCTGTGGCGCATTACGGCCCGCGAAACCAACAACAACCAGATGACACAGATGCAACGGGGCCCGCGCAAAACGCTGAAACTATTAACCGGAACCCGGTTTCAGTGGGCGGCTATCAATCCGCAAACAAAGCAGTTTTCGGGGAGCGGGGGCGGCACATACACGCTCAACGGCGGTAAATACACGGAAACTATTGATTTTTTCTCCCGCGATAACAGCCGGGTCGGACGGTCGCTGACGTTTGATGCCGAGGTTAAAAACCGCGATTGGATTCATCGGGGTCTGAGTTCAACCGGCAGCACCGTCGGCGAGGTCTGGAGCCGCGAATAAGACCATTCAACCCGCAAACCAGCCGTTGGCCGCCGTTCAGATTGGGAAATGAGTAGATGGCTCTGTATTTTTGAGAGACAAACCAGCAAAATCAGATGAAAAAATTACTCGTATTGGCCGCTCTGTTCGTGAGCATGGCAACACAGGCCCAAACCGCCGATGACGTAGTGGCAAAATACATTGCCGCCAAGGGCGGAGCCGACAAATTAGCCGCGTTGAAAACGATGCGGATGGCAATGGAAACCACTGTAATGGGCAATGCCGTCAGCACAACCGCTACAATTGCCACCGGAAAAGGTGTTCGGCAAGACGTGTCTGTAATGGGGCAGGACATCATAACGGCCACCGACGGCACCCAGGCCTGGATGGTGAACCCAATGACCGGCAGTGCTGACCCGCAGGTAATGCCCGGAAAAGCCGGTGAGGCAATGGCCGACCAAATGAGCATCGGCGGCCCATTACTGAACTACAAGCAGAAAGGAGGCACCGTTCAACTCATTGGCAAAGAGCAACTTGATGGCAAAGATGTGTATGTGCTTAAACTGATTCAGAAAGACAGCACAACCAGTACCCACTATATCAACGCCAATACGTTTCAGGATACCAAAGTGGTAGCAAAAATGAAAACTGAAGGGCAGGAAGTAGAATTAGAAACATTTTTTGACGACTACCGTACCATTGATGGCTACACATTCCCGTTTGAGCAACAGACCACCAACCCACAGTTTGGCCGCATGAAAATCAAAACCACCAAAGTGGAGATTAACCCAACGGTTGACGAGATGATTTTTAAAATGCCCGCCAAGAAGTAATTTTAATAGAATACGGATAACGCAGACGGTGCGAATTAACACGGATTAACAAAAAAATCTGCGTTAATCCGCACTGTTTGCGTTATCCGTGTGCTGTGAGTTCGCAACCATTCGCCCATACAATCGGTTTTCTGGTAATGGAAGCAACACTCACCCCCCAATCCCCCACTCTATCCCAATTTCCCCAATCACCGGGCAACACCGTGTCGGTCAGCAAGCCACTCGGCAAAACCGGAGTATTGCTTGTGAATCTCGGTACGCCCGATAGCCCATCGGTGCCGGACGTGCGCAAATACCTCCGTGAATTTCTGATGGATGGCCGGGTTGTTGACATTCCGGCCCCGCTGCGGTTTGTGCTCGTCAATGGCATTATCGCGCCGTTTCGCTCACCAAAATCAGCCAAAATCTATAAAGAACTCTGGACCGAAACTGGCTCTCCGCTCAAATATTACGGCCAAATTGCCGAACGTGAACTCCAGAAGCATCTTGACCTAACCACCGATCAGTATGTGGTGCGGCTGGCGATGCGCTACCAAAGCCCCAGTATTCAGACCGCACTCGATGAGTTTCAGCGGCTCGACCTGACCGAACTGATCGTGATCCCGTTTTTTCCGCAGTATGCTTCGGCCACCACCGGCTCAGTGTATGAGAAAGTAATGGATATTTTGCGCGGCTGGCAAGTGATTCCCAAAATGCGGTTTGTGAATAGTTTTCTTGACCACCCTAATTTTATTCGGGGATTCGTAGAGAACGGACGCAAGTGGATGGACAAATATGAGTATGACCATTTTGTGTTTAGTTATCACGGCCTGCCCGAACGCCAAATTCGTAAAGGCGACATCAGCAAGCAGGTCTGCAAACTCGGCGATTGTTGTGCTACGCTCCGACCTGATAATCAGCACTGTTATCGCGCCCAGTGTTTTGAAACAACGCGACGGTTGGTACGGGAATTAGGCATCCCCGAAGACAAATACACCACCTGTTTTCAGTCTCGCTTAGGGCAGGATGAATGGATAAAACCCTATACCGAAGATTTGGTGAAAGCCCTACCAAAACGGGGCATAAAAAACGTGCTGGCGTTCTCACCCGCGTTTGTCTCAGACTGTTTAGAAACCACTATTGAAGTGGGCGAAGAATACAAAGAACTGTTTGAAGAAAACGGAGGAGAGCATTGGCACCTCGTCGAAAGCCTGAACGACAGCCCGCTCTGGATTGAGTTGCTGGCTGACCTGGTGCAACAGTAGTTCTGAATGAAACCATTCAGCCGCGTTTTTTCGTCACTCGTCGGGCCATTCGGGAGATTCGTCAACTAAGTTGTCCATCTGTGCAACAGGGCATTTACTTTTGCATCTTCTGATACATAGCTGCAAATGATACAATCGTTTATGAAGAATTTCTTACTGCTTTTCCTGATGAGTGCGTCTTCTGTGGTGCTGGCGCAGGTTTCGCCCACCGACAGCACCCGGCGCTCTGCCGATAGCACCAGTATCTCGCCCGCGCAGTCGGTAACATCTGGCATCCCCACCGATACCAACCAACGCCCACAGCCAACACCTGCCGCTCCTGCCCGCCGGGCTCCGTCAGCACCGGCAGGTGGTTTTGGTCAGGCTCCCACACCAACCAATATTCCCGGCACCGATACGGACAACGGCCCGCGTGGAAGCGCGAAAATCACGGGTGTCGTGGCCGATTCGATTACCGGGAAACCAGTCGAATTTGCCAGTGTCGCTCTTATTGACCCGGCCACAAAAAAACCCCTCGATGGTGCATCTGCCGACGACAAAGGAAAATTCACGATCAGCCGCGTGGTTGTGGGGCAGTTTAATCTGCTGGTGTCTTTTGTAGGTTATAAAACCCGTACTATCACCGGCGTAAAAATAGAACGGCGCGGCCAGGACCTGAACCTGGGTGACGTAGTGCTGACTCCCGATATCAGAACCCTCAACGAGGTGAATGTGGTGGGCGTAGCCTCGCTGGTTGAAGAAAAAGTGGATCGGCTGGTGTATAACGCCGAGAAAGACATTACCACCAAAGGCGGAGATGCTACCGATGTGATGCGGAAAGTACCGCTGTTGTCAGTTGATTTAGACGGAAACGTGAGCCTGCGGGGCAGCAGCAACGTGCGGGTATTGATCAACAACAAACCCAGCACGATTGTAGCCAGCAGCGTAGCCGACGCACTCAAACAGATTCCGGCAGACATGATCAAGACCGTTGAGGTAATCACCAGTCCGTCGGCGAAGTATGATGCCGAAGGATCGGCGGGGATTATTAATATCGTGACCAAGAAAACCACCATGAAAGGAGCCACGCTGAATGTGGACGTGGGCGGGGGCAACCGGGGCAGTAACCTCGGCCTGAACGGTAGCCTTAGAACGGGCAAGATGGGGTTTAACCTCGGCGGTTTCGGGCGGGCCAACTACAACATCAAAGGCGAATTTGAGAATACACAAACTAACAAAAACGCCAGCGGTAATAACACCGTAACCCGCCAAACGGCCAGCACCCTAAACCAGTTTGTGTTCGGGCAGTATAACCTCGGCTGGGATTACGACATCAACAAATACAACAACCTGGCGGCCAGCGTCCGGTTTGGCGTTCGAAATGGCAATAACTTACAGGATAACCTGCGGACATTGACCACGTTACCAACGGGCATGCTGACGCAGGGCCTGCGCGATGTGAACACCAAAGACAACTCGAACACGGTGGATGCCAACCTCGATTATAACCGCACCTTTGCCAAACCGCAGCAGGAATTCAGCATCTCGGCGCAGTTTAGCCGCAACAACCGAAGCAATAATTTTGTGGCCGACATTCTGGATCCGGCCAATTCATCAACGCTTTTGAGCCGCCAACGCAACGAAAACCCCAGTTTTAACCAGGAATCAACCATTCAGATTGACTACCAGACACCACTCAGCAAAACCCAGTTAATTGAGTTTGGTGGCAAGGGCATTTTACGGCGGGTAAACAGCGATTTCAAGTACTTTTTCTCGCCATCAGAAACCGCCCCGGAACAAACCGACCCTACCCGGCAGGCCAACGCGCTCGACTACCAACAGGATATCGCGGCTACTTATCTGTCATATACGGTTTCGACCAAGAACAAATATACCGTGAAGGCCGGGGCGCGGTATGAATACACATTCATTAACGCTGATTTCCGCACCGAGTCAACGTCGGGTCAGTCAACCGACATTCCTGATTATGCCAATCTTGTGCCGAGCATTAACATCTCGAAATCACTGAAAGGGGGCAAAACGCTGAAATTAGCCTATAACCGACGGATTCAACGGCCCGGCATCCAGTTTTTGAACCCGAACATAAACGCGGCTAACCCGCTCAATATCACCCAGGGTAACGTAAGCCTACGCCCCGAACTAACTAATAATTTTGAGTTCAGCAGCAGTACCTACATTAAAGCCGTGTTTATTAACGCCACCGCTTTTGTCCGCAGCAGTAATAACGCCATCACCAGCGTCAGGAGCGGTACCAGCATTCAGACGGGTTTCGACGTGGCCAACCCCATTTTTCAGCAGGGTATCTACACAACGTTTCTGAATATCGGCACCGAAAACGCTTACGGGATGAACCTGTTCGGCAACGCCACGCTGTTTTCAAAATGGCAGATTGGCGGAGGTCTGGATGTATTTTATAGCCAACTGAAGGGTCTGGAAACGGGTCTGACCG
>JBBRUV010000060.1:0-17033 GCA_038247465.1 Cytophagales bacterium | reverse complement strand
TCGGCCTGCATCAGCTTGCGGGCTTCCGCAGCGTCTAAGTACTTACTCTACAATTTCATTAACGGCGAATCTTTTTCTTTTGCCAGTGTCTGATAAACAAGCCGGTCGGTAAGGGCCGGGAACAGTTTGTTCAGCCAAACCGTCAGTTTGCCCTGCCCGGTCAGAATCAGTTCGCGTTTGCGCCCCATAACGGCCCGCAGAATATGGTCGGCACATGCCTCGGCAGACATCATCCTGGTCTCGTCTCTTACGGTTTCTCCCGCGCTGGAGCCGTGCGCGTCTAAGGCCGCTACCCGAATGTTGGAGGTTGTGAAACCGGGGCAGGCCGTCAGCACGTGAACGCCCGTTGGCAGTAATTCGGTGCGGAGTGCTTCGAGAAAGCCGTTCATAGCAAACTTCGAAGCCGAATAGCCACTCCGAACGGGCAACCCCCGGAACCCGGCGATGGACGAAATCCCAACGATGGAGCCTTTCGTTTTCAGAATGTGGGGCAGGGCGTGGCGCGTGGCCTGCACGGTTCCCATAAAATTGACATCCATCACCTTTCTGTACACCTCCGGCTCGGCCTCGCTCACCAACGCCCGCATCGTAATCCCGGCGTTATTGATGAGGATATCTAACTGCCCAAACTGTGTAATCGTCTCTTGAACAAGGCGTTGCATGTCGGCATCAATGCTTACGTCGGCCACAACGGCGAGGGTTTCGATACCCGTTTGCCGGAGTTCCTGGGCCACTGTCTGTAACGCCGTTTGGTTGCGGGCGCAGATAACGATTCTGGCCCCGGCCCGTCCGAAGGCAAAGGCCAACGCCCGCCCGATACCCGACGATGCGCCGGTGATGAGTACTACTTTCTGCTGCATATTGGCGTAAAACTACTATACTTGCACCAAACAATCGGTTGGCCCGATTGTGGTAAATCCATTGCAAAATTTTTTTAAACTAAGTTTACCAAGCTACGTTTTCTTTTGAACTGAGTTTAACAACCCTGAATTTTATGAAACGCAAGTCACTACTGTTGCTTCTGCCCACGCTGTTGGCAACAACTCTGATTTTCAACGCCTGTAACACCAAAGACCCAGATAAGAACGACACGGTCGAGTTTTTTGCCGATATATCGAGCCGGGTATTGATTGGTGTAGCGTCTGGCTCTTCGGCAATGGGAACATTCAGCGGAACCTACAACAAGGCCACCAAGACGCTGACGTACTCGATTGCCTACACGGGCCTGACTCCCAGCGAAGCCTACATCGGTGTGGGTGCGCCCGGCACAGAAGGCATCAAAGAGCGGATCTTGCCAACGCCAACGGCCAATCCTATTACTGGTAGTATTACGCTGGATGCCCGGCAGGAAAACAACTTGTTTTTCCAGAATAACTACATCATTCTGGCAACCACCCAGTTCCCACGTGGTGCCATTCGGGGTAACATCAACATTAAACCGTTTGGCCCCGTCGGTCGGTAATTGTTGGTCAATACTACAAACCGAGCCGTCCGGTTGTTGTCTCTTCGGACAGACAACCGGACGGCTTATTGCTATTCTGGAACGGCATGAATTTTTCGATTACCGCCACTGATCCTGGCTCCAAAGCACGAACGGGCCTGTTTACCACCGATCACGGGCCGGTGCAGACACCTATTTTTATGCCAGTCGGTACGGCAGGTACGGTCAAAGCGGTGCATCAGCGCGAACTCGAAACCGACATACAGGCCGAAATCATTCTGGGCAATACGTACCACTTGTACCTCCGGCCCGGTCTCGACGTGGTTGAGAAGGCGGGCGGGCTGCACAAATTTAACGGCTGGAATCACCCGATACTCACCGATTCGGGGGGGTATCAGGTCTATTCACTCTCGCAGACGCGCAAGATCAGCGAAACGGGCGTAACGTTTCAGTCGCACATAGATGGCTCTCCGCACGTTTTCACGCCCGAAGGTGTGATGGATATTCAGCGCGTCATTGGGGCCGATATTATCATGGCCTTTGACGAGTGCACGCCCTACCCCTGTGACTATGACTACGCCAAACGGTCATTAGCCATGACGCATCGGTGGTTAGATCGTTGCATAACGCGTTTCGATGAAACCGAGCCGCATTACGGCTATGGGCAAACTCTGTTTCCGATTGTACAGGGCAGCACCTACACCGATTTGCGGATAGAATCAGCAGAATTTGTGGCGCAGAAAAACCGGACAGGCAATGCCATTGGCGGATTGGCCGTTGGCGAACCTGCCGAAGAAATGTATGCGATGATCGAGGTGGTGAACCAGATTCTCCCCACCGACAAACCGCGTTATTTGATGGGCGTGGGAACACCGGCCAACATTTTAGAAGCGATTGGGTTAGGGATAGATATGTTTGACTGCGTGATGCCCACCCGGAACGCCCGGCACGGGTTGCTATTCACAACGGAAGGAACCATCAACATAAAAAATGAGAAATGGCAGACTGATTTCAGCCCAATTGACGCGGGTTTGACTACTTATGCCAGTCAGCATTATACCAAAGCTTATTTGCGCCATTTAATCAAGTCAGAAGAAATATTGGGCGCGCAGATTGCCAGTTTGCAAAACTTAACGTTTTATTTGTGGTTGATTCGTCAGGCGCGGGAACACATTGCAGCGGGTGATTATATATCCTGGAAAAATGCAATAATACCCCGGCTAATGCAGCGATTGTAGCAACCTCCTGGCCCGTTACGGAGATTTAACGGGCATGTCGAACAATGGAAAGTGAATCTTGTTTGTCAAGTTGGCAAAAACCCATAGTTTTGCGCTCAACGATTGAATTGTTTCGGATTGTAGCATCCAGTTACACAAGCCGAATTAAGCCCAAAGTAAACCTTCAGAACGTCTGTTACACAATAACCTGAAAAACATGAACAAAGTATCCCTTTTAGCGAAGGCAATCGGTTTGGGAACGCTGATTTCGGCGAATGCCTACGCGCAATACAACCCGAAGGCCACTTACGAAGGGCCTACCAAACTCAATACCTGGTCGGTATCATTTCAGGCAGGCGGTCAGCAATTTTTTGGCGATCTGCGTGAATACGATTTCTACCCGATTGGGCTTAATAACCAGAACAGTGCCAGCGAGCGTGGTACATTCATGGTTGGGGCTGCGGTAGGCAAGCAACTATCTCACCTGTTTGGGGTGCAACTCGATGTGCAGGCCGGAACCCTGCGCGGCATGAAACGCCGGATTTATTCGTCCTATTTCCGGGGAACTACCGTGCAGCCAACGCTGACCGGCAGCGTGAACCTGAAAAGTCTGCTGCTCGGCGTGAACAAAATGAAACGCTGGAAAGTAGATGCCTACACGGGTATCGGCGTAACATTTTTTAAATCAACGGCTTACGAGTTAGGTACGGGCAGGATTCGTCGCTACACGAAAGACAATCCAGGCACGGGTGCTGTACGCGATGCCCGTTTTGAGAAAGACTGGGCTATTCCGCTGGGTCTTGCTGTTCACTATGAAGTTACCCCCCGGTTTGACCTCGGTCTGGACTTCCGTGTGAACCACGTCAATACTGACCGCTTAGACGCGACCATCGGTGGTGACGCATCGAGCACATTCGACAACAGCGGTACGCGGGGTAGTTTTGATAATACACCCGTTAAGCGCGGCCTGTCGGCCCTTGACAAATATGGCTACGGAGCCGTGATGCTGACCTACAAATTGGGTAAGAAGGCCATCAGTGCCAAGAAGGTGAACGGGAAGTGGGAGTATGATACCACGCTCGGCACGTATCACCTGCGCTGGACAGACCCAAAACTGTTGCTGAAACCGCCGGTTATCCTAACACTGGCACAGATTGACTCAGTTGCTAAAGCCAACCGGCCTAAAGACATTGACCCCCGCCTGTTGACCGATACCGACAACGACGGTGTGTCTGATTACTTTGACCGTCAGCCAAACACGCCCGCTGGTAGCATCGTATCAGGAGCCGGTGAAGCCATTGATTTCGACAAGTACGTGAGCGCGGCTCTGCCGGGTATCGCCTGTGCCGAAATCTTCGCTAACGTGGAATTCGATACCGACAAAAACATCATTAAGCCGCAGTATCAGGATTTGTTGAACAAGGTGGTTGAATTGATGAACAAGACGCAGTGTCGCCTGCAACTCGCCGGCCACGCCGACCGCCGGGCTACCGACCGCTACAACGTTGCCCTGTCTCGTCGCCGGGTTGAGGCCGTTCGGCAGTATTTGGTGCGGGCCGGTCTGAACGACCCAAGCCGGATTCTGATTGATTACTTTGGTTCGTTTAAGCCAATCGGTGATGTTACTGCTCCGGGCTTGCAGCGTAACCGCCGTGTCGAAGTTAAACTGGTTCCGTAAGCTGTTCTGTCACTCACTGATAACAAACCCCGCCCTGGCTCAGGTGCGGGGTTTGTTGTTTTTTGGCGGGTTGTGTAGCTTTACGCAACCACCGAAACGTACTACCGCTGATTTTGATACAACTGTTCCCGTTTATTGACGCAAACTACCTGCGTTTGCTGACTCAATCCTGGCGATCTCTATTGCTGGTAACGCTGGGCGCGGCAGCACTCGGCTATGGAATTTCGCGCCTGATGCCGAACGGATACCGGGCGCAAGCGCGGCTGTTGCCCGAATTTAGCGCGAAATCAGCGATGGGATTGCAGCGGTTCGGGGCGTTGGCCGAGATTGCTGGTATTGACTTCGCCGATGCTACCGAACCCGAATCCGTCCGCCCTGATTTATATCCCGATGTGCTGGAAAGCCGTCAGTTTCTGCTCCACATATTGCAGCAGCCCGTCGAAACAACCACCGGCGAGAAATTTCCATCGCTGTTTACGCTGCTTGCCAAGCCTGCCGGACTGTGGGCTAACCTGCCTTTTTCTTACCAGGCAGTACAACCTATCTTGCCCGTTTCTGACGATAAATTGCTGGCCTTGACCACCGAACAGGACGATTTGCTGGCTGATTTGCGAAACCGAATCCGGGCCGATATTGACAGGCAGTCGGGTGTATTGGTGTTGCAGGTCGAGATGTCCGACGCGCGGGTGTCGGCGCGGGTGGCCCAACTGGCCATCGCCTACCTGCGGCAGTACGTCACGGCGTATCGTACCGAAAAAGCCAAACAGGATGTGGCTTACCTCGCCAAACGGCAGCACGAAAGTCAGCGTCGTTACGAGCGGGCATTGCAAACGTGGTCGGCTTATCAGGATGCCAATCGCTACGTGACAACGCAGGTGGCCCGCATGGAAAACAAAAAATTAGCCGATAATCTGGCGTTGGCCGAACAACTCAACGCCCAACTGACGCTTGATTTCGAGCGGGCGCAGTTACGAGTGCAGGAGGCCAAACCCGTGCTGAATGTGCTGGAACCACCCGTTGTGTTGCCCCGCCGAAGTTCGCCCCGCCGGTTGCTGATTACGGTGGCTTTTGGGCTGGCCGGGCTGGTGCTGGGAGTTAGTTGGTTGGTACTGACGATGAAAAATAAGAACCCGAAAAGTAGTTGATGATTCATGCGTTACCTTTATCTGTAAACAAACGCAATGCGCTATGCTGACAATAAAAGAAGTCATTGTTATTGACGCCGAAATTTTGGGAGGTGCGCCCGTTTTTGCTGGTACTCGTGTAGCAATCAGTACCTTGTTTGATTACCTGGAGGTTAGTTCATTAGCTGATTTCCTGGATGGTTTCCCGACTGTGAGCCGTGAGCAGGCCGAAATGGTTATCGAGTTTGCTGCTACGTTAATTCAAACTGTCTCGTTTCAGTATGAATGTCAGGAATAATGTTCTCTCCTCATTGCAAGCCTTTACGCCTGATTTATTGATTCAATTGGGACAGACACTTGATAAAAAGGTGGTTGTTTTAGCAGAGCCAATTTCATTGCAATGACCACTGAAAAAATCGCCGTCATTGGCTTAGGCTACGTGGGCTGGCCGCTCGCTCTTGCGTTTGGAAAACGATTCACCACAGTTGGTTATGACATTAACCCGCGCCGAGTGACCGACCTCCAACACGGCCACGACCACACTCAGCAGGCCGGAGACGAAACTATTGGCGACAGTCGGCACTTATCCCTGACCGACAAACCCGACGACATTGCCAATTGCACCGTGTTTGTTGTGACGGTGCCAACGCCCATTGACCGCTACAAAAAACCGGATTTGCGCCCGTTGCTAACCGCGACGCACACCATCGGCCAGTACCTGAAACGGGGCGATGTCGTGATTTTTGAGTCAACGGTTTATCCCGGCTGTACCGAAGAAGACTGTGTGCCCGTGCTGGAACAAACATCGGAATTGCGCCTGAATCAGGATTTTTTTGTCGGTTATTCGCCCGAACGCATCAGCCCCGGCGACCCGCTCCGTACCCTCACCACAATCATCAAAGTAACATCAGGGTCAACGCCCGAATCGGCTCGCTTTGTTGACGATCTGTACCGGGCTATTATTCCTGCCGGTACGCACCTTGCCCCTTCGATTCGGGTGGCCGAAGCCGCCAAAGCCATCGAAAATGCCCAGCGAGACCTCAACATCTCGTTTATGAACGAACTCGCGCTGATTTTCGACCGGATGGGCATTGACACGGGCGACGTGCTGGACGCTGCGGCAACCAAATGGAATTTCCTGCCATTCAGGCCTGGTTTAGTTGGCGGGCATTGCATTGGCGTTGACCCGTATTACCTCACTCACAAGGCCGAAAGCTTGGGTTATCACCCCGAAGTAATTTTATCGGGTCGGCGGATTAATGATCAGATGGGCGTATTTGTGGCCGGGAAACTCGTGAAGTTGATGATCAAAAAAGGCCACACCATTGCCGGGGCGCGGGTGCTGCTGCTCGGTATCACGTTCAAAGAAAACTGCCCCGATATCCGCAACTCCCGTGTTTTGGATGTTCACCGAGAACTAACCGAGTTTGGCGTATCAGTAGACGTAGTTGACCCCTGGGCCAATGCCGATGAGGTGCAACAAGAATCTGGTATTCAGCTTGTTGCAGAGCCAGTAGGTCAGTACGCCGGGGTTGTGCTGGCCGTTGCCCACGAGCAATTCAGGGTAATGAATAGCACTACGTGGCGAACGCCCGAAACCGTTGTATTCGATGTAAAAGGTGTCTGGAACCGGGCAGACGTTGACAGCCGATTATGAACATGAGCCAGAGGGTGGCAGTCGGGTTTGTGTGGCTTTGCGGCTGGCTGGTTTCTCTGCTGACGGCGGCATTGCTCTACAACGAGTTGACGCTGGCTCACCGCCCGGCATTGCTGTTGTCACTGCCCGTGTTGTTTGGTGCGGGCCGGGCGTGGTTTCTGGTTATGCAGCCCGATGGCCCGGTACTGACTCCCAAAAATATTGCGCTGTTTATCTGGCTCAACAAGCTGGTAATCATACCTGTTGGGCTGCTTTTGTTGGGTAACGAGATTGCCAAATTTGAGCGATTACCCAGCCCATTACTTTGGGAAACGGTTATTCTGAGCATGGCGTTTCTGGCGTTTTGGACGGGTTGGCAATGGTATGGGAGCCGTAATCCAGTAAGACAAAATCGAGATGAACGGGTGAGTGAAACAACCGTTGCGGGTTGGGTTGGCGTGGTATTTCTGGCCGTTGGATTATGGGCCGTGACCTACCAATTCGGGTCACTGGCCGGGTATGCACAACGGGCCATTCTAAAAATTTCGGCAGACACCTTCAACCGCAACATGGCGGGTAATGCGCTGGGCTTTGCGGCAACCGTTGGCGCACGTTTTTTGCCGTTTGGCGTACTGGTGATCTGGGCGAGAAATCAGCCTGAACGCGTTTGGCACTGGAAAAACGGGCTGGCGTTGCTGGCCTGTGGCGCGGCTTCGTTAAGCAGTAATCGCGCTAATTTGCTGTACCCAACGCTCACGTTGCTGGCTGTTATGCTGGCCGGGCAACGAGTTCGGTACAAAGCCGTTTTTCTGATTCTGACAATGCCGTTGCTGGCGGGCGTGTTCTTTTTCAGCCTGATTCGCTCCCAAACTACCTTCGCCGTGGCCGATTTGCCGGTGCTGGCCGGGGCATTCTGGCGCGGTCTCGATTCATTGGTGATGGTTTATCAGTTGTATTTTGGTTCGCTGTATCAGCTAACGCCCGTGCTGACAATTGACCCCGGCCTGACCAACAACACCCTGCTGTCGTCATTGCTGTATGCCGTGCCGGGTGTTGGCCGGGGCTTTCGGGAAACGAGTGGCGTAGTTGCTTACAATTCAGCGATTTATGGCTCTACAGCGCACCCCGATCAGGTGTTTCCGGTGGCGGGCGAACTGTTTTTTAACGCCGGATTAGTCGGTGTAGCCCTATCCCATTGGCTGATTGGTGCGGGGTTTTGCTGGCTCAACGGGCAGTTTCAGAGAGCGGTGGCCGCCGGTTCAGCGATAGAAATCGGCTGCTGGTTTTACTTAGCGTTGCTGTTTAATGCGCTGATTCTATTGAGTTTATCGGTGTTTGTGCAGTTCCTGATTTTTATGGCCCCGCCCGCGTTGATTCTGCTCTTGATTTTTCGAAAACGCACCCGGTTTGCATGAAAATACTGCTCATCACCGAAACCTATTACCCTACCCGCAACGGTATCGCGTCTGTGGTAGGATTGCTGGCCGAGGGGCTGGTGCGCCGGGGTTATGTCGTAACCGTTGCCACGCAGCATGATAACCGGCTGGTGAATCCGCCCACCGAACACAACGGCGTATGTATCAAACGGTTTGCTATCTGGGGAAATTGGCTTGATGGTCTTCAAGGGAATATTGCTGATTTCCAGCGATTTATTCAGGCTGGTGATTGGGATGTGCAACATCATCACGCCTGCCGGATTGCCGGTTTCGACGCGATGCTTGACTGGTTTTCGGCCCGAAACCGCCCCGTAATCCTGACTCCACACGTATTTTCGACACTAACTGATTCGCATTGGGAACCCTATCATAACCGAATTGCGCTGGCCCTGAACCACATAGATGCCATTACGAGCCTGGCAGAATCCGCCGACGAACTGCTTTTTCTCAAACAGGCTAATTACTCGCCCGTTCACATCATTAAAAACGGCATTGACCCGCACGAAGCCGATCAATATGCGCTGCCCGACTTGCGAGAAACCTGGCAAATCAACGACCGATTCTGGACGCTGAATGTCTCCAATCACGTTGGTCTGAAAGGCCACCGCGTGCTGCATCGGCTGGCCCGCGCCCTGCCCGATGCTGTTGTTACCAACATTGGAATGGCTATTCAAACGCACCGTTTTGGATTGCATCGGCTCGGTATTTCGTCGGGTTGTCAGTATGAATGTGCTGTTAAACAGCAACTTATTTCAAATTTTCAGGCTCGTTCGGGGCAAGACCGGGCTGCAACGCTGGCCGCTTTTGGTCAGGCCGATGTATTTGTGTTGCCCTCAGCACGGGAAGCCTCGCCGGTGGTGTTGCTCGAAGCGATGGCGGCTGGCTTGCCCTGGGTTTCGTTTCCGGTGGGAAATGTGAAGGAATTGGCGGGCGGTTTGGTGGTAAAAACCGAAGCCGAAATGCGGGAAGCCGTGTGCTGGCTCCGCGATAATCCGGCGCAGACGCGGGCAATGGGCGAAACCGGGCGGCAGTTTGTGCGTCATAACCACAACCACGAAGCGATGATTGATGCGTATCTGACGCTGTATCATCGGCTAATCACAGCCCAATAAGCACTTGTCTCTCATGCGTCCGTCTCCGATTGTTACCGTTGGATTACCGTTTTTTAGCCACGCTGCATTTCTTGATATGGCTATTCAATCGGTTGTTAGCCAGACGTTTGCCGATTGGGAATTGCTATTGGTTGACGACGGGTCAACGGATAATTCGCTTGACGTTGCCCGGCGATGGGCCGCGTCTGACCCCCGAATCCAGGTTATCGCTGACGGTCAAAACCGGGGCCTGCCCACCCGCCTGAATCAAATTGCCCGCCTTGCCACCGGCCAATACCTGGCCCGGATGGATGCCGACGACCAAATGCTCGCTGACCGGCTGGCTTACCAAATCAGGTTTTTAACCGAAAACCCGACCGTTGATGTGCTGGGCAGCGCGGCCCGATTGATTGACGTAACCGGGCAGATGATTGGTGTGTTATCGCCCACAATGCCCGGAACAATTGGCGAGGTTGCCCGGCGCGGCTGTTTTGTGCATCCAACGGTAGTGGGCAAAACGGCGTGGTTCCGGCAAAACCCGTATAACGAAACGCTACGGTTTGCTGAAGATCACGACCTGTGGGCACGGACATTTTCGACGGCTACGTTTCATTGTTTGCCCGAAATTCTGCTCAATTACCGGCAAGCGGAAGGCTGGCAAAAGCACACTGGAGCGATGCGTGAACTGCGCGGATTGGTAGCCAGATGGCCGGTGAACCAGACTGGCCGATGGCGGGCATCGGTTTATTTTGGGATCAAACAAGCGTTGTTTTCAGCCTTCAGTATGCTGAAAATCAGGCAAAAAACAGTCAATACGCTTCGCCGAATTATCAAAAAAAAGCCTGGCGGGACAGGGGAGCGGCTAATGGTTCAGGTCTTCACGGTGCCGGTGTCGCTGCGGTTTATTGACGGGCAGGCAACGTTTTGGCAGACGCAGGGTTTTCGGCTACACGTTATTTGCTCCGGCGAAACAGAAACCCGTGCTGTTGCTGAACAGGGAAAAATCAGTTACGACATTGTGCCGTTTCGCCGACGGTTCTCGCCCGTTTCTGACTTGCTTTGTCTGATAAAACTCTGCCTGATTTTCTGGCGGTTACGCCCCACCGTTGTGCAGGGAAATACACCGAAAGCGGGATTGTTGGCGATGCTCGCGGCCCGGCTGACGGGCGTTCAGACACGGATTTATGAACTACATGGTTTGCCGCTCGAAACCCGACGAGGAGTGATTCGGGACATGCTTCGGCTTGCCGAAAAACTGACCTGTTGGCTGGCAACGCAGGTGTGGGCTGTTAGTCCATCGTTGCGGGCGGTAGCGTTGCGCGAACGCCTGGTTTCGGCCGGCAACATAGCCGTGCCGCACCGGGGCAGTTGCAACGGCATAGACGCGCTCAACCGCTTTAATCCGGCCCACATTGACGCAATTACCACTCATTTACTACGCCAAAACCTGCGGCTTTCGGGTCTCGTGCTGGGGTTTGTCGGGCGGCTTTGCGCTGATAAAGGGCTGGCCGAACTCACAGAAACGTGGGCTATTTTACGAATGCAATTTCCTGATTTACAGCTACTCATCGTTGGCGGGTCAGAGTGTCAATCGCGGCAGGAACGGCGGTATCTGGCCCGGTTGCAGGCCGATGGTCGGGTGCGGTTTACGGGCTGGGTGGGCGATGTCGAAAATTACCTTGTTTTGCTTGACGTGCTGATTTTGCCCACGCACCGCGAAGGAATGCCGACGGTGCTTCTCGAAGCGGCAGCGATGCAAATTCCGGTGGTTGCCAGCCGCGTAACGGGCGTAACCGATGCTGTTCTGGACGGCGAAACGGGTTTGCTGGTCGAGGTGGGTTTGCCTGATTCGCCAACGGCTTTTGCCGAAACCGTTGCCGTGTACCTCAACAACCCTGATTTGGCCCGGCAATACGGTCAACAGGCCCGGAGCCGGGTGTTGGCTGATTTTCGGCCCGAAGATATTTGGGTCGCTAAAGCCGCGCTTCTTCACATTCGGCGACCGTGAATATTCTCCTCATCCACGCTTATTTTTTACCACCCGGCGCGGCTGGCAGTGTGCGCTGGAACGAAACGGCCCGGCACTGGGCCGAAGCGGGACATCGGGTTACGGTCATTGCTGGTACAATTGATTACCTCACCGGAAAACCGTATCTAAACCTACCCGAAAACGAACAAACTCAGTCAACCATTCGGGTCATTCGCGTCTGGATGCCAGCGCGTTATTCAGCCGGTTCGCGTGGCCGGTTGATGGCTTACCTGGTTTTTGCCGTAACGAGTTTCTGGGCTGGACTGCGCCAATCGCGGGGCCGTTTGATGTGGTGCTGGCAACTTCGCCCCCGCTCACGGTTGGGCTGTCGGGCTGGCTGCTGGCCTGGCTGTGGGGCATACCGTTTGTGCTGGAACTCCGCGACCTCTGGCCCGACGCACCCATCAGCTTAGGTTTTTTGCCGAATCCGATACTACGGCGGGTTACTTTGTGGCTCGAAGGGTTTCTGTACCGTCAGGCGCGGCATATTGTGGTGCTGACTCCGGGGTTTCGAGACGTGTTGATCAACACCAAAAGTGTTTCGCCTGACAAAATCTCCGTAATCACAAACGGGGCTGATTTTTCACTGGATATCAAGCCGTTAGATAAAGTTTCGCGTCGAGAATTTCGTGCCGAAAACGGCATGGCCGATGGTTTCTGGATTGTGTATGCGGGCGCGCACGGCCCCGCCAACGGACTTGCCGCCCTGTTGCCAATCGCCGAAAAATTTAACCCGGAACCCGTTCATTTCCTGCTCATCGGCGACGGGACGGAGAAAGCCGGTCTGCAAGCCGAAACTAACCGGCGCGGCCTGACGAATGTTCATTTTCAATCCGCAATGCCCAAAACCGAACTCCTGCGCTGGCTGACTATTGCCGATGCCGGTTTGGTAATGATGCAGCCGAAACCCGTCTTCGATACTATGTTATCGGCCAAGTTGTTCGATTATTTTGCGGCCCGGCTTCCAGTCTTAACGGCCATTGACGGTCAATCGCGAGCAGTAGTTGAAGAAGTTGAAGCTGGCTTTTTTGTGGATATCAACGACCCGGAAACGTGGCTGGCTGTGATTCGGAACTATCAGGAAAACCACGATTTGGCCCGGCAACAGGGGGAGGCTGGCTACCAATATGCCCGGCAACATTTCGCCCGGCAACAGTTGGCCGCTCGTTATTTGGCTATTTTGCAGGATGTACAACCGCTTCGGTAAACGACTTCTTGATTTCACACTGGCAACCGGCGCGTTGATCGTTTTGATCCCAATGCTGCTCTTGCTAACGCTCGTAAACGCCATTGTTCTGCGGAGCAGCCCGTTTTTCACCCAACTTCGCACCGGGTGGCACCAACGGCGGTTTCGCATCCTGAAATTCAGAACCATGACTGACCGCCAAAACCCAGAAACCGGCCAACTTTTACCCGACGCGGCCCGGCTCACCCGTTGGGGCCGGTTTCTGCGTCGAACGTCGCTCGATGAGCTGCCGCAATTGGTCAACGTGTTGAAGGGCGAGATGAGTTTGGTTGGTCCGCGCCCGTTACTGGCGGATTATGAGCCGCTGTATTCGCCCGAACAAAACACCCGTCACCGCGTTCGGCCCGGCATCACGGGGTGGGCGCAGGTGAATGGCCGCAACGCGCTGACGTGGCCCGAAAAATTTGCGCTCGATGTTTGGTACGTCGAAAACGTGTCGTTTGGGTTGGATATGAACATTCTGTGGCTGACCATTAAAAATGTATTGGCGGCCAGAAGCGAACCGATAGCTGAACGATTTCGGGAAAATCACCGTCCATAAACGCCAGAAAAAACGGCTTAATTAGCATTGAACCGGATGCTGATATTCCTCAAATAGCTACGGCTGTTTGGGGGATTTTTTGTTTGCCCGGCGGTGTTTCTACCTTTGACGTAAACCAATAGCAATCACGATGGAAACCAAGACCTTAACCCCGACTCAAAAGCGCGAATGGGCATTGTCTGTGGCCCGGCGCATGATGGCAAACAAACGGCGAATCCAGGCCGAAGCCGTCGCTGAATTTAAAAATAACCCGGCGCGAACAACCCGGATTTTGTCAGAATTGGCTCGCTTGCGTGATGATTCAACGAAATAACGCGTTACCGTATGGCGTGGTTGAAGACCCGGAAATCCCGAATACATTCACGCTCGAGACCGATTAATCGGGTAGTTTATGAAGTCCGGTTCAAACCCAGTGATTACCTGTTTCCGAGTATTCCCGAATTAGATGGCTGCGTGTTTGAGTTTGCATTAGCCCTTCTTGTTCTTCCTTCGGGTATTAAATTAACACCAGACCCGCGCATTGCCCCAACGGCTGTTGGTACGATTAACCAGTTCATGACTGACCCCAATCGGGTTATCACGTATATCTGCAATTCGTCGGATCGGCGCGAACTGGCCCCAAAACCCAAATTCGATCAGTGGTTCGATACATTCGCTACGGATACCTTTCAGAAACAAGACGGTACATTGACCGATGCCGATGGCCTGTGTTTTTACATAGCCGCGCTCTGGCAACGGAATCACCCGATCTCCCACCAAATTGCCGTTGCCTTCGATGACTTTGCCCACCAATACAACGCCGACAAACCCGCCTGAACCGCTCCCCGCCCAAATCCTGCTCTACGGTGCAAGCGGTCACGCCAACGTTGTGTTGAGCGTTGCCCGCGCCCTGGGTTTGCACGTTTCGGCAATTTTTGATGATGACCCGGCTAAAACCAGTTTGCGCGATGTTCCGGTCAATTGTCCTTACAAATCAGACGCTTACCCCGACGTTTCTATCCTGATTGCCATCGGTAATAATGCCATTCGCCAACGGCTCGCTGCCACAATCCAGCACCTAATCGCGCCCGTGCTGGTGCATCCCTCGGCCATCGTTGACCCAACGGCTCGGTTTGGCGTGGGATCGGTGGTGTTGCACGGAGCCATTGTTCAGGCCGACGTGCAGGTTGGGCGGCACGTGATTATCAACACCGGCGCATCGGTTGACCATGATTGTGTTGTTCAGGATTTTGTGCAGATCGGGCCGGGCGCGGTCTTGTGCGGCAACGTTGGTATCGGCGCAGGCACGCTCGTGGGGGCGGGGGCGGTGCTGTTGCCGGGGATATCAATCGGGGCGGGGGCAACGGTCGGCGCGGGGAGCGTGGTGACGCGAGATGTGCCGGATGGAGCGATGGTGTGGGGAAATCCGGCCAAAACAATGAACAATTATCAATGAGCAGTGAACAATCATCAACAAACCTTCGCTTTCTGCAAATGTATATTTACTGGTCATTGCTTATTGTTTACTGCACATTGAAATGATTTACCTTTCACCACCTCATCTCTCACCAAACCACCTGCAACGTCTTGCTGCGCTGACCGATGCCCGCGCCGGAACCGAACCCTTTGAACAGGCTCTTTGCGCCGTAACCGGAGCCAAATACGCCCTCGCCACCGCGTCAGGAACGGCGGCTTTGCACCTGGCGATGGCCGCGTTGGGTGTGTCAGCGGGCGATGTGGTGCTGTGTCAGTCGCTGACGTTTGTAGGCGGAGCCAACCCCATTCTATACCAAAATGCCACGCCCATTTTCATTGACAGCGAGCCGGTTACCTGGAATCTTTGCCCCGACGCGCTTGAAACGGCCTTGCGTCAACTCGACCGGCAGGGCAAACGCCCGAAGGCCATTGTCGTCACTGATTTGTTCGGGATGCCCGCCCAGTGGGGTGAGCTTTTGGCCGTTGCCGACCGTTTTGGTGTTCCTGTTGTAGAAGATGCCGCCGAAGCATTGGGCTCGGTTTATCGGGGCCGGGCTTGTGGCACATTCGGTAGGGTAGGGGTGCTGTCGTTCAACCTCAACAAAATCATGACCACAACGGGTGGGGGCGCGTTGCTCTCCAACGATAAACGGCTGATTGACACCGCACGTCATCTCGCCAACCAAGCCCGCGACCCGGCCCCGCATTACCAACATACCGACCTGGGTTTCAATTATCGGATGAGCCATTTATTGGCCGAATTAGGCCGGGTTCAACTGCCCGAACTGCCCGACCGGGTGGCGCATCGGCGGGGCGTTTTTGAACAGTATCGGTATCAGCTTTCTGGGCAATTGGGTTTTGATTTTCAGCCCGAATTGCCTGACAGTCAAAGCAATCGCTGGCTTACTGCCTTGGCCATCAGCCCAAAAGAAGCGGGTATTTCGGTAGCCGAATTGCGGCTTCGGCTGGCCGAACGGGGCATTGAAGCCCGGCCCGTCTGGAAGCCCATGCATCGCCAACCGCTTTATGCCGGGGCCGCGTTTGTCGGTGGGGGCATGGCTGACCGGCTGTTTGATACCGGGATCTGTTTGCCATCTGGTGCAATGCTTACCGAAGCTGACCAACAGCGCGTCACTGATGTGATCTTACAACTCGCGTAGCCAGTTCAGATTGCGCTCCACAATCTCGACTACCACCACATCGGGCTGTTCGGTTTTGATTAAAGCCGGGTCGAGGTGGCGGCTACGGACGAAATACGACGCGCTGAAGTAACCCGGCAGAATCTCCATCAGACTATGGCTGAACGAATCGCCGACCAGCAACAGCCGGGGCTGGCGTGGGTTTTGGCCGCCAAACCGAAACGCCGGATAACCGCCCGACGGGTTCGGAATGGTGCCGGTCGGTTGCGGCTTGAGCCGGGCAATGGGCTGAATGTCGTAATAAATTGAATCCGTGATTTTCTGCTTGAACATAAACAGCGAGACCAAATCGCCACCAATGCCGCGCTGTTGGGTAATCCGGTAATTACCCAATGCCACTGGTTCGAGCATTGGCCGGGCCGGACGGATGGCGTTGAGCAAAGCCGAGCAGCCAATCAGCGTGCCGACGTTGTTCCAGTGCGTATCGGTCTGATAATAAAGCCGGTAGCGGTTTTTGGCCGATAACAATGTATCCCGAATATCAACAATCGGAACGGGGCTGTGCTGCCGCGAATAGGCCAGAAACTGATCGAGCCGCGACGGACGAACGGATGGCAGTAGCCGGTCGGGGAGGTTTTCGGGGTAAATCGTATGCGAATCGGGTGCAATCAAGACATACAGTTTTATTCCTTGTTGGGCGAGTTGTTTCTGGCGCAGGTTCAGTTGGTCGGTAATAGCGCGAAGGGTGTCGGTCGGGAGAGGGAGCAGGCCCCGGTGCTGGTCAATAACGCGGTTTTCGCTGTTGCCGAGATAAAACCAGCCGTTTTTGCCCGCCACCACTTTCTCCGGCAATGGTGATTCGCCGAGGCCGTAGTATTTCCAGTGGCTAAAGGCATAAAACAAGGCATTGCGCCAGCCGAAATTCTCTTTGTAGTAGCGGTCAAAATCAGCGATATACGACCGCACGTGCGGAACGTGCAACACCGGAGCCGATTGCTGT
>JBBRUV010000059.1:0-17155 GCA_038247465.1 Cytophagales bacterium | reverse complement strand
GCTGCTCTACGGTCTGATGGGAACCGCGTTTCTGATGCCAATTCAACATTCCGAAATCCCGATGGCTCCCAACCTGCTCAGTGTGCTGCGCCCGGTGCTGGGCAGTGTGTTCGGGCAAACGTCGCTCACCTCGCTCAACTGGGTTGGTTTGCTGCTGACTATTGGCCTGAGTTCAGCAGCCGCGTGGCAGGTGCGGCACGCGGGCTACCACCGGATGTTTCCGTACCTGTATTGTCTGGTGTTTTGTTTATTTATGCTCTGCCTGCCGAGTGCGCCGGGTTATTATCTGTTCGCTCACGAACTGGTGCTGGTGATGCTCGTCCTGCGAAATAGCCGCGCCGACTGGGGTCGGTTTATTTTGTTGAACGTGCTGCTCGTGATTCAGCCCATTATCTGGGTTGTCTATGGCAAGATGGCTCTGTATAACTCGTTCTCGATGCTGACTGACCCGGTTCACCTGCTCGATTACGTGATTCAGCTCGCCGAAGTTGTTCTGTTACTCTGGCTGTTGCGGCTAACCTACCGGCAACTCCTCGCCGAAAGCCGACGGGCCGCGCCAGGCCGCGCCACTACCGAACAACTCGCCCCGGAACATACCCCCAACTGACCCCTGACTTCTGTCGTTTTATGTTCATCGTTTATATAAAAGCCCTTGCCTCGGCGGGATTGTGCGGGTGGGTCGCCCTATTGCTCTGGCAACGCCCGGCCATCACGCGCCTGTTACAAACCCGTCAATTACCCTGGCTGGCTATTTTTTATACCGTACTTCGGCTTGTTCCATTCATCGTCACTTACCTGATTCTGCAGTATAAACCGCAGTCAGATGTGGATGGCTACTACTATCCGATTGCGACATCAGCCAAAAATTTCGGCCTGGTCTACCGGGACGTATATAGCCCTTATGCCCCGTTTTTCGGCTACTGGCTTTCGATTCCGCTCCGGTTTTGGCAGGATACGCGCATGATTGTGCTGGCCCTGACATTGCTCGAACTGGCCGCCGTCTGGCTCACCATCCGTGAATTTGCTCCGGCCCGGCTTCACAAAATATCAAAAAGCGTTGATAATCAGGGGGTAATACCAAAAAACCCTGACAATGAGAAAGGTGACCGGCTATTTCGGGCGTTGGTTTATTTCAGTTTGCCCGTCCCGTTTGTGATGTGCGTTTTTAGTGGTCAGGAAGACGTAGGCTTGTGGCTCCTGGCGCTCTGGGCGGTCACAACCTGGCAACGGCGGGGCAGTCCGTTCTGGGGCGGAGTGTTGCTCGCTCTGGGTCTGCTTTCGACCAAAGCCGTGTTTATATTCATCATTATCCCGTTGTTTTTTGTGGCAACGTGGCGGCAAAAGATACCGCTCGTAGCGGGGATGGCCGCGTTGGGAATCCCGGTGCTGGTGTTTCTGTACCTCAACGTCGGCACGCTGTTTATCGAACAACCCCTCGACGAAGGCGACTACCTGAAAGCCCCCAACTGGCGGTCGCTGCTGAACCCGTTTATCGGCGGACTGATTCCGGCTAACGGTGGCATTTACAAGTGGCTCACGCTGCTGACCACGGTGGTGATTCTGGTGGGCGTGGCCCTGCGCTACCGCCGAAATCGCCCCCTTGCCGAGGCTACCGGACTACTGTTTGTACTGGCCTTCGGGCTGATGACCGTGATGCAACAAAACGCCGTCAGCAACTATGCCTACCTGTTTATGCTGCCGCTGGTGTTCACCCTGGCCGATTTCAGCAAGGTGAGCTGGTGCGCCGGACTGCTGGCGTTCAATGCGATAGCGGCCATTCACCCATCGTTGTGGTGGCGCATGGGAATGCCGTATTACAAAGGATTGGAGATGTTTGGCAAGCCCCTTTTTGTGGTTGAATACGGCATGGAAATTTTACTGCTGGCAGGATTTGTAGGCTATGCGTGGCAGGCGGGGAAACAGTTATCAGTGAACAATGAACCGTTATCAGTGAGTGACGAAAAACGACCGTTGTTCACTGATCACTGATAACGGTTCATTGTTTACCCCCGCGCCAGCATCGCCGACCGTCGTGAATCGAGTTTCAGGAAGATAAACAACAGGATTGAAAACGACCACAGCGACGAGCCGCCGTAGCTGAAAAACGGCAATGGAATCCCGATAACGGGCATCAGGCCGATGGTCATGCCAATGTTGATCAGCACGTGGAAAAACATAATACTGGCAACGCAGTAGCCATAAACACGGGCGAATTTGCTGCGTTGTTTTTCGGCCAGTATTACAATCCGGCTCAGGAGGGCAATAAACAACACAACCACAATCAGACTGCCGATAAAACCGTGTTCTTCGCCGATGGTGCAGAAAATAAAGTCGGTACTTTGCTCCGGCACAAAGTCAAACTTGGTTTGGGTGCCTTCCAGAAAGCCCTTGCCCGACAGTCGTCCGGAACCAATGGCGATTTTGGCCTGGGTCACGTTCCAGCCGATACCGAGGGGGTCAATGCTGGGGTCTAATAACACCTTGATTCGATTGGCCTGGTGTTTGTCGAGTACTTTATTGACAAAGAAATCCATGCTTTTGGCATAAGCTATTGCCAGCAGGCCAACACCACTGATCAATCCGATATTCAGCAACGACCGATTATAGCGGGGCAACAGCAGAATAATCAGGGCGCACAGGCAGGCAACCCCACCAACCAGAACCCAGGTTGGCAGGGCAAGGCCCAGGATTAACAACGCAGCCCCAGCCACAACCGTCAGCGGAATCCAGCCCGGTAATCCCTCACGATACAGCACAATCAGAAAAGACGCGAATACCAGCATCTGCCCTGCTTCGTGCGAAGCTAAAATCAGAATGCAAGGCAAAAGGAGCATCCCACCGATATACAGCAGGTCTTTCCGCTTGGTGAGGTTAATACCCGGAACGTCTAAGTAACGAGCTAAGGCTAAGGCCGTTGCCACTTTAGCGAACTCGGCGGGCTGGATGGTGAAGGCTCCCAGTTTGAACCACGACCGCGAGCCGTTGATGTTGGCCCCAAGAAACGGAACCAGCATGAGCAGCAGAATGATTACGGCATAGAAAACGTAAGCAAACTGGTCGTAAAATCGGTGGTGAATAGCTAACACACACGTCACCAGCACAACGGTAGTGCCAATCCACATGAGTTGTTTGCCGGCATTGGTCGAGAGATCGAAAATGCTCAGGTTGAGCTCGGGGCTGTACACGGCGGCATACACATTGAGCCAGCCCATCAGCACACAGGCCGCGTATAGCGCCACCGTGAGCCAGTCAATGTGTTTGTTAAAGGGATCGTTGCTCATTGTTTGGCAATCATTGGGCGCACTTTACGGACAGAATCGCGCCGGAGCGAGTCCACTTTTTTACGTTGCGGACTGCGTAATGCCCCCACGTTGGGCATATAATTTTCGGCTTTCACCTGTTTGTCTAATTTGAGCGCGTCGGTTTTGCGTTTCAGGTAGCGTTCGGCCACTAATGCGGCCACTGATGCGGCTGCTTTACCGCCCCAGCCCGCGTTTTCGACAAAAACGGCGATGGCAATTTTAGGATTGTCGCGCGGGGCAAAACCAATAAAAATCGAATGGTCGTATTTATGACCCATTTTGGCGTTTTGCGAGGTGCCGGTTTTGCCGCACAGCTCCACGTCGGGCAGGTTGGCCGCGCCCGTCACGGTGCCGTGTGTGACGGCCCCGCGCATCCCCTCAATCACGGTCTCGAAATAGTGCCGGGCAAAGCCAGTCTGGTGTTTTTGGCGGTATAGTGCCGGTATATTCATACCCGGTTTGCCAAGTCCTTTCACATAATGCGGGGCAATATACCAGCCCCGGTTGGCCATTATAGCCGCCAGATTCGCCAGTTTCATGGGGCTGATGAGGAGTTCACCCTCGCCAATCGACAGGGAATAAATATTAGAGAATTTCCAGCGGAGTTCGCCCCGGTACATCTTGTCATAGTCGTCAACGTCGGGCAGATTACCGCGTAGTTCGCTGGGCAGGTCAACGCCAAGTTTCTGGCCGATACCAAATTTCTGTACCGCATCGTGCCACTGCTGCAAGCCCACCGCCGACGCTTTGAAGGTATTCGGGTTGCCATTGTGGTATATCATCTTTCTGAAAACATGATAAAAATAGGGGTTGCACGAATACTGCACCGCGCCCGGCAGGTTTCTGACTCCGTGACAGTGGCAGCGCACCGGCGCACCGGCATGAGAATAATACGTTGACGGAAACAACGATCCTTGTTGCTGAGCGATGATGGCCTGAACGAGCTTAAACGTGGAGCCGGGCCGGTAGCTCGCCATAACCGGGCGGTTGATGAGGGGTTTATATACGTTCTTAATCAACTGCCGGTAGTTTTTCGAGAAAAACCGGCTCGACAGCAGGTTCGGGTCGTAGGTCGGGGCCGAAACCGAAACCAGGATTTCGCCGGTGGCGGGTTCAATAGCAACCACCGCGCCTACTTTATTTACCATCAGACTGTCGGCGTAACGTTGCACCCCCATATCAATGCCGGTATGGAGGTTCTGCCCGGCCACAGCCGCCGTATCGAACGCGCCGTTTTTCCAGGAGCCTTTATTGACCCCGCGCACGTTTTGCATGATGAATTTCACGCCCCGGCGACCCCGTAGTTCAAGCTCGTATTGTTCTTCGAGACCATTATGCCCCACATAATCACCCTGCCGGTAGTAGGGTATATCTTGTTTCTCCAATTTTTTCTTGCTGATTTCGGAGACATAACCCAGCGCGTTTGCCAGGGTATGGGCGGGGTACGTCCGCATCGAACTCATCACCGGCTCAAAGCCCCGGTAATCAACCAGCGCGTCCTGAATCCGGGCAAAATCTTCTTTGGAGAGTTGCCGTAAAAACAGCGACGGTTTGAGGGGAGAATACGCAACGGCCAGATTCACGAGGCTATCAAACTCACGCCGTTCGATATTCATCATCCGACAAAAGGCCAGCGTATCCGGCACTTTTAGTTGATTAGGCGTAACGTGGAGGTCATAAACGGGCGTATTGTAAACCAGCAATTGCCCGGCCCGGTCATAGACCTGCCCGCGATACGGCACCTCGATCACACGCTTGATGGAGTTTTTAGACGAACCCAGCGAGTAGCTGTCGTCCAGCACCTGAATGTAAAACAGCCGCGCCAGATAGACCAGCCCAACGAGACAGAAAACACCGATGATAACATGTCTCCGATTTTCTAACATAATACCAACAATAAACTGTGAGTGCTATACAAATTTAGTTGGTAAGTCAGTCAGTCACTACGAAGCGGCATAAAAAAGGCAAACAAACGCGGTAAACAGGATTTCGTCACGATTAGTCAGTACGTTTGTGGCTTGTATAAATTCATTACTTATGCCGATTCGTATCGTTATTTCCTTTTTGTTGCTCTTACCGATGTTGGTAATCGCGCAGGACTCAGTACGCCTTGCCGCACCCCGGCCACTAACGGCATGGTCGGGGCTGCGGGCCAAGCCCTACACCGTGCCGCTTTCGTTGGTTGCTGCCAGCCTGGTGACGCAGGGAACCATGAGCCGCAATTTTCAGCGTCAGGTGCAAGCGCGTTACCCCGGCGTTGAACTTGCCCTCGACGATTACGCCCAGTTTGCACCCACGGCGGCAGTGCTGGGCTTGGGGGCGGCAGGGGTGAAAGGCAGGCACGATTTTGGTGATCAGATCGCCCTCACCGTGCTCTCGCACGTGGTGGCGCAGGGCATTACGCAGTCGCTCAAACGCATCGTGGCCTATCCCCGCCCCGATGGTTCCGGGAACGATGCCTTTCCATCGGGCCATACCACGTTTGCCTTTACCGGCGCGGCTATTTTGGCCCACGAATACGGCGGGCGCAGCGTATGGTATGCCGTTGGCGGCTACGCAACGGCAACGGTGGTGGGCGGGTTACGGATACTCAACAACCGGCATTGGTTAGCCGACGTGCTGACGGGCGCGGGCATCGGCATTGCGGCCACTGAACTGGTGTACCAAACATACCCCTGGCTAAAGCGCGTTGTGTTCAACCGCAAAAATACGGTGGTGCTGCCCGTGTACGCGCCAAATTATGCCGGTTTGTATGGCGTGATGCGGTTTTGACTCCTTGTTTTCAAGAAACCAACGAGTACATGAACATCATAACCAACTTTTGGGGCTTGAGCGAGGAGCTGTCGGCTTGTGCGTCTGGTGGCACCGAGAAGAAGGATTTTTATATCACATCAAGGTACATTCCATATGGCAATCATAATCACCATTGTTGGTATTCTGCTACTCGTTTTTCTGATTTCGTTTGTTCGACTCCACCCGTTTTTAGCCTTCCTGATTTCGTCGCTGGCTATTGGGGTTGCGTTGGGCATGAAACCGCTCCCGCTAATGCAATCGCTACAAACCGGCATTGGCAGCACCCTCGGCTCAATTGTCGCGATCATTGCGTTGGGGGCTATGCTGGGTAAATTGATCGGCATAAGCGGGGCGGCCCAGCAACTATCGTCAACCATGATTCGGTGGGTTGGCCCCAATCATATCCGTTGGGCCTTTATGCTGACGGGTTTTGTGGTGGGTTTACCGCTGTTTTATTCGGTGGGGTTTATGATTCTGGTTCCGCTGGTCATTACGGTTTCGCAACAGATAAACCGTTCGGCAGTCTATATCGGCTTGCCTTTGCTGGCTTCTTTGGCCGTTACGCAAGGGTACTTGCCGCCCCATCCGGCTCCATTGTATTTAGTGAATCAGCTACAGGCCAATATGGGACTTACGCTGTTTTACGGCATCCTGATTTCTATCCCCGCCATCTTGATCTCTGGGGCTTGGTTTGGCTCTACCGTTAAAGGCTACACAACAACGCCCAATTTGTCGTTTGTGGCTCCCCCAATGCCCGCTGAGACCTTGCCGGGCACCTTCGTCAGTTTTATGGCGGTCTTATTGCCCATTATCCTGATCGGCCTCAGCACGGTTCTAGTTCCCTATCTGGCCGAAGGCAGTTGGTTGAAAGCCTTTTTTCAATTCATCGGCGAGCCTGCGGTTAGTTTGTTGATAGCTGTTTTGTTTGCTTCGGTAGCCCTGGGGACGTTTACCAGAGAGAATAGCCAAGAAATTGGTCAGCATTTGGGCGATGCCGTGAAAGAAGTAGCGGGGCTGTTTCTGGTTTTTGGCGGGGCAGGGGCGTTGAAGCAAGTCCTGTCTGACGGGGGCGTTTCGCAAACCATTGCCAATCAATTGCAGGGTGCCGCGCTGAATCCCTACATCTTAGGCTGGACCATTGCCGCCATCATCCGGGTTTGTGTTGGCTCATCAACGGTAGCGGGCATCACCACCGCTGGCTTTATCGTACCCCTCATCGCCACGCAGACCGTGAACCCAAATTTGATGGTGTTGAGCATTGGCGCAGGCAGCATGATGTTTTCGCACGTGAACGATACGGGATTCTGGCTGTTTCGGGAGTATTTTCAACTCTCAATGCGCGACACCGTAAAAACCTGGTCGGTTATGGACACGCTGGTGTCGGTTACGGGTTTGCTGGGTGTATTGGTGCTGGCGTGGTTTGTTTGAGTCGAAACGTTCCGTACTTTGCCTGCTCATTAACTCCCAAACCTCATGCGTCTCCTGCTACTCCTTTGCGTGCTGCTGCCAACCTTAGCTTGCGGGCAACCAACATCAACCACGGCTGTTGCGTCGTTTGTGCGCGACAACTACCAGAAATTCGAGTACAAAATCCCGGTGCGCGACGGCACCAAACTCCACACCGCCGTGTATGTACCGCGCGATGCGTCGGCCGGCAAGCCTTATCCCTTTCTGATGCAGCGGACGTGTTACAGCGTTGAACCCTACGGAGAAGATGCTTACGAACGCAGCCTCGGCCCGTCTCAAACGCTCGAACGTGATAAGTATATCTTTGTGTATCAGGATGTTCGGGGCCGGTGGATGAGTGAAGGAACCTGGACAAACATGACCCCCAACAATGCCGGGAACGCCCCTGCCACGCCCGTTGACGAGAGTTCAGACACATTTGACACCATTGACTGGCTGCTCAAAAACGTGCCGAACAACAACGGGAAGGTCGGGCAGTGGGGCATTTCATACCCCGGTTTTTACACGGCAGCATCCCTGCCCGACGCGCACCCCGCCCTAAAAGCGGCCTCGCCACAGGCTCCGGTATCTGACTTTTTCTTCGATGATTTTCACCACAACGGCGCGTTTATTCAGGCCTACCTGTTCACGTATCCGGTGTTTGGTGTGCAGCGCCCGCAGCCGACCGGAAAATCGTGGTACGACGATCAGTTTATCAAAACCGGCACCCGAGACGGCTATCAGTTTCAGCTTGACCTCGGCCCGCTCGCCGGCGTTGGCCCGAAATATTACCCGAACAATTTCTATTGGAAGGAAACCGTAGAACACCCCAATTACGACGAATTTTGGCAGAAGCGGAGCATTTTACCCGCTCTCAAAAACGTGAAACCCGCCGTGATGACCGTTGGCGGCTGGTTCGATGCCGAAGATTTATACGGCCCGCTGAACATCTACAAAACCATCGAAAAAACCAGCCCCGGCACCTATAACACGCTGGTTGTGGGGCCGTTTGGTCACGGGCGGTGGGCACGCGAGACAGGCCATACGCTGCACAGCAACGTGTATTTTGGTGACAGCATCGCTACGTTTTATCAACGCAACATCGAAGCCAAATTCTTCAATCACTTTTTGAAAGGCGCGGGCGACGGCAAGAGCGGCCTGCCCGAAGCGTATCTCTTTAACACGGGCCGCAACGAATGGAAACCGTTTGACAAGTGGCCCGCTGCCAACGCCCAGACGATGACGTTTTACCTAACGGCAACCGGCAAGTTAGAAGCCGCTACCACGCGGAATGGCAGACCACAAACGGCCACCTTTACAGAGTTTGTTTCTGACCCGATGAAACCCGTGCCCTACACCGAAGACAACACGACAACGGTAGGATTTACACCGTTTAATTATATGTCTGAAGATCAGCGGTTTGCCAGCCGCCGACCCGACGTGCTGACGTTTCAGACCGATGTCCTGACCGAAGACCTGACCCTCGGCGGAGAAATCACGGCCAAACTCACCGTCTCGACCTCCGGCACCGATGCCGACTGGGTGGTGAAAGTGATTGATGTTTATCCCGGCGATGAACCCAATCATGCCTATATGCCCAACAAAAACATTATTCTGAGCAATTACCAGCAGATGGTACGCTCAGAAGTGATGCGCGGGCGGTTCCGCAACTCGTTCGAAAAGCCCGAAGCGTTCGTGCCAAACCAGCCTACGCCGGTTACGTTTCGGTTGCAGGACGTACTGCATACGTTCAAGAAGGGCCACCGCCTAATGGTGCAGGTGCAAAGCACGTGGTTCCCGCTCATTGACCGCAACCCGCAGACGTTTGTACCGAATATTTTCAGGGCCGAACAGAAAGACTTCCAGAAAGCCACTCACCGCGTTTATGACGGCTCGGCTCTGGAGGTGCAGGTGTTGAAATAAATCTGATACAACCCGATGATTTTCAATGAATTAGCCCCACGCCGACAGGTTCAGTTGACCGCTTTTGACCGGCTGCTGACCATCATGGACGAGCTCCGCGAGCAATGCCCCTGGGATCGCAAACAAACCCTCGAAAGTCTCCGCCACCTGACTATCGAAGAAACCTACGAACTCTCGGATGCGATTTTAGACAACAATCTGCCCGAAGTCCGCAAAGAACTCGGCGATTTGATGCTGCACAACGTCTTCTACGCCAGAATAGCGTCCGAACAGCCCGCCGATTCGCCCAATCGGTTCGATGTGGCCGACGTACTGAACGGCATTTGCGACAAACTCATCAGCCGCCATCCCCACATTTACGCCGACGCGTCGGGCCAGAAAGTCGTGGCCGATACGGAAGAAAAAGTGAAGGCAAATTGGGAAGTCCTGAAACTTAAAGAAGGCAATCGGTCGGTGCTGGGCGGGGTGCCGCAGTCGCTTCCCGCCCTCGTGAAGGCCATGCGCGTGCAGGAAAAAGCACGGGGCGCGGGTTTCGACTGGGAAGAAAAACGGCAGGTATGGGAAAAAGTAGAAGAAGAAATGCAGGAGTTCCGGGCCGAATTTGATGCCGAAAGCAACGAAGCCATTGACCCCCAGCGTGCCGAAGCCGAATTTGGCGATCTGCTGTTTTCGCTCGTGAACTACGCCCGCTTTATGGACATCAACCCAGAAACGGCTCTGGAACGCACCAACAAAAAATTCATCAAGCGGTTTCAGTATATCGAAGACCGCGCCCGCCAAACGGGCCGTATCCTCACAGACATGACCTTAGCTGAAATGGATGTGTATTGGGAAGAAGCCAAGCGGGTTTGAGGATCAATCGTCAAACCCGCTTGTGGTCTACGCTTCGTTTTCCAGCATCACCGCACCAACCGTTACGTGGCTGGTTTCGTCAATCAGAATAGCCGCTCCATTGCTCCGGTTTTGCTGATACGGGTCAAACGCGATGGGACGGGCGGTTTTCAGCACCACTCGGGCCATGTCGTTGAGGTTCAGGTCGTCGGGGTTGGCAATTTGGTCGTATGTCTCAATATCGAGCCGATACGGAATCTCCCGCACCACACACCGAACGCGGGCCGTGCCGTGTTGCAGGAGGTATTTACTGCCAACGGCCATTGGCTTGCTATCCATCCAGCACAACATTCCGTTTAGGTTTTGGGAGAGAATCGGCGGGTTCGTTGCGCTCACAATCAGGTCGCCCCGGCTGATGTCCACATCGTCGGTGAGGTGCAAGATCACCGCCTGTCCGGCTCCGGCTTCGGGCAGGCGTTCCTCAAAAAATTCAATGCGTTCGATAGTTGAGGTTTCGCCCGATGGCAGTACCGATACGGCATCACCCACCCGAAACTGCCCGCTTTCGACACGCCCGGCGTAACCCCGATAATCAGGCAATTCGGCGGTTTGTGGCCGAATCACGTATTGAACCGGGAAACGACCAGCCAGCACAACGGCCTGATTTTCTGACTGTTCAACCATTTCGAGGTGATGCAGCAGCGTCGGGCCGTTGTACCAGGTCATGTTGGCGGAGCGATCCACGACGTTATCACCGTTCAGAGCCGACATCGGGATATAGGTGATATTCGGGATATTGAGTGTTTTGGCAAGTTGGCTATACTGAATACAGATGTCCGAAAATACATCTGCCGAATACGCCATCAAATCCATTTTGTTTACCGCCACCACAATATGTTGAATCCCTAACAGGCTCACAATCAGCGAGTGTCGCCGGGTTTGCTCTACCACGCCGTGCCGGGCATCAACCAGCACAACGGCCAGGGCGCAGTTCGATGCACCCGTAACCATATTGCGGGTGTACTGAATATGTCCCGGCGCATCCACGATGATAAACTTACGGGCCGGGGTCTGAAAATACCGATAGGCCACGTCAATCGTGATGCCCTGTTCGCGCTCCGAGCGCAGGCCATCAGTCAGCAGGGCCAGGTCAACGGGGGCATTGGTGCCGGTGCTGTCGTTGCGGGTTTTGGTAGCGCGTTCAACGGCTTCGAGCTGATCGGCCAGAATAGATTTTGAATCATAGAGCAGCCGCCCGATGAGGGTGCTTTTGCCGTCGTCAACGGAGCCACAGGTTGTAAATCGGAGTAAGTCCATAGTGGGCTGATTAGCTTACATTTAACTGATGTAGTAGAGTCGCTGTGTCAATAACTTGGGTAAAACCACGTGCCTGTAAACCTTCGAGCAGTTTGCGATCACCTGTCCATAGTGTTGCTTCCGGGTAAACAGCAAGAGCTACAAAAGCGGTGTCTTTCGTGTCGATCCCGGCTGTCAGTTGTTTCGCCTGTTCCCAAATAGCGTCTGGAGTAGTACTTTCATTCACAAAAACAATTTTGCGAATTAGCCGATAGAGCACTTCCAAAAGATCATCCTCAGACAATTTAGATAGTCGTAAAATTTTCTCTTTGTACTTGAAGATTTCCACGTAGAGAAAATAGCACGTGTATTTGTCCAAATCAAAAGACGGATTAAGAATAATCTCGGCCAGTTTAGCGTCTGATTTCAGCAAAGCACTAAATAAAATGTTACTATCAATGACGATCTTCACGTAAGAAACGGCTTTTGTTTTTGGCCCACCAATTGGCTTTGATTTCCTCCGACAACGCTTCTATATCTTCGTCAGTCGCTTCACTTTTGGCTAAAATTACTTTCACATTTAGATACCCAATGAGTTCATCTAAATACAGAAATGGCAGATTATCCGGTATCTGCACAACAAGTTCGTTTCGTCGCTGTATTACATTCATCGCTATAGTTTTTCAGCAAGTTACTCAAAAATACCCGCCCTTTTTTCGGTCTTCCATGGCGGCTTCGCTGAGCTGATCGTCCATTCGGGTTTCGCCCCGTTCGGAGATTCGGGTGGCCTGAATTTCGGCAATCACGTCGTCGAGTGTGTCGGCTTCTGACTCCGATGCCGCCGTGCAGGAAATGTCGCCAACGGTGCGGAACCGAACCCGGCGCGTGACCAACTCATCATCGGTTTCGGGTTTAATAACGCCCCCTGCCGTTGCCATCAGCTTGCCGTCTCGCAGGAGCAGTTCGCGGTTGTGGGCAAAATAGAGTTCGGGCAGGGCGATGTTCTCGCGCCGGATGTAGTTCCAGACATCGAGTTCGGTCCAGTTCGAGATCGGGAACACGCGCACGTTTTCGCCCTTGCTGATTTTGCCGTTGTAGAGGTTCCAGAGTTCGGGGCGTTGGCGTTTGGGGTCCCAGCCGCCAAATTCGTCGCGCACCGAAAACACCCGTTCTTTTGCCCGCGCTTTTTCTTCATCACGACGCGCCCCACCGATGCAGGCATCAAATTCAAATTCCTCAATGGTGTCGAGCAGCGTGAAGGTTTGCAGGCCGTTACGGGTGGCGTTTCGGCCCGTTGGTTCTTTGAGTTTTTTGGTTCGAATGGTGTCTTCCACGTATCGCACCACGAGCCGCTCGCCCAGCCGTTCGGCTAAATTATCGCGGAAATCGAGGGCTTCCTGAAAGTTGTGGCCCGTGTCGATATGCACCAGCGGAAACGGAAACTTGCCGGGCCGGAAAGCTTTCAGGGCCAGATGCACGAGCGTGATGGAGTCTTTACCGCCCGAAAACAACAGCGCGGGCCGCTCAAACTGCCCCGCTACTTCGCGCAGAATATGAATCGCTTCCGATTCGAGTTGGTCAAGATAATCCAAAGTTATATCGTTTAACGTTTGGCGTTTAAGGTCTAAGGCAAACACGTTAAACGTTAGACCTTAAACCTTAAACGACTATTTCGTGTGCAATCCGCATTCTTTTTTATCGTCGCCTTCCCACCACCAGCGGCCCGCCCGGAAGTCTTCGCCCGGCTGAATGGCGCGGGTGCAGGGCTGACAACCGATGCTCACAAAACCCCGGTCATGCAGTGGGTTGTAGGGTACGTTGTTTTCTTTCACGTGCTGCTTTACCTGCTCAAACGACCAGTATAACAGCGGGTGAAACTTAATAAGCTGATGCGCATCGTCTCGCTCTAACTGACTCATTTCGTGCCGGTTCTGCGATTGTTCGGCGCGGATTCCCGTAACCCAAATTTTCTGCCCCACCAACGCCCGGCGCAACGGTTCTACCTTCCGGATACCACAACACTCTTTGCGGTTGGCAACTGAATCATAAAAACTATGCGGCCCTTTTTGGCTCATCAGGGATTCTATGGCTTCGGCTTTCGGAAAGTACGTTTCGATTTCGATGCCGTAGCGGGTACGGGTTTTGTTCCAAACCGAATACGTTTCGGGAAACATCCGGCCCGTATCAAGCGTAAAAATCCGAATCGGAATCTGATGCCGGGCAATCAAATCGGTAATAACCTGATCTTCGTAGCCCAGCGAAGTCGAAAATACTACCTGACCCGGAAACAGGTCGGCCAGCATTTTCAGGGCTTCCACTTCGGTCAGGCCCGCGAGTTGTTCGGCGAGGGCTTCGGTGGTGAATGGGATGGGTTCTGCCAGTGTCTGTATCATTGCTTTAAAACAACCGCTTTGCCGGTTTTAGCCGACTGCCGGGCCGCGTCTAAAATTTCCATTACAATCATATTCGTTGGGAGTGAAGTCAGGCCATCAACCTGTTTCACCTCGCCCCGGATAATCCGGGCGAAGTAGCTAAACGGTTCAGTTGCCGGTGCGTCGGCGGGTTTAGCGTCGGCAGGAGATTCTGTTTTATCGCCTTTGAGCCGGACGCGCATTTTCTGCCCATCAAGTGCAAACACGTAGCCCGTTTGCCCATAAACCTCCATGTCTTTGCGGGCAAACGGCCAGTTCCACGAAGCCTGAATGATAGTCTGCGCTTTGGGGTAGGTCAGGATAATGGTGGCTTCATCATCCACTTTTGGGTAAATATCGGGCTTGATTTGCTGCGTCACAGCCAGCACCGACGTTGGTCGTTCGCCCTGCATGAGCCACGTGCTGAGGTCGGCCCCGTAGCAACCGAAATCAAACAACGCGCCCGCACCGTTTTCGACCGGGTCGGTGAGCCAGCTTAGAAATTCCGGTTGAACGCCAATTTCTTTCGGCCCTTCGTGACCATCATGCACCACAATCTTGCGAATGTCGCCGATGGTTTTATCTGTCACAACGCGCTTGTAGGCGTTGTGGTTGCTGCCATACCAGGTGGTTTCGTAGTTGGTGAGCAGATAAACGCCGTGCTCTTTGGCAAGGCTTTCCATCTGCCGGGCGTGGTCGAGACTAACGGCCAGCGGCTTTTCGACCATCACGTGAATCCGGCGCGGGGCGCAAAGTTTCACCGTAGCAAGGTGGTCAATAATGCGGCTAAAGTCAGTAACGGCTTCGGGCTTAGTTTTATCGAGCATGGCCTCGGTGCTGGGATACACGAGCGTCATCGAAAAGCCATATTGTTTGGCAAACCGTTCGGCCAGTTCGCGGTTGGGTTCGGCGATGCCAACAATCTCAAAATCGGCCCGGTTTTTCATGCCCAGAATCTGATGCACGTGCGAATGAACCAGCCCCACCACACCCACCCGCAACGGTTTGACGGAGACAGGCTGCGCTGTGGCAAGGTAAGCCATCAACAAAAGGAGGGCGAAAAAGGCAAGACGAAAATTCATGAAAATTTAGCGAGGAAACCCCCGGATTTATTCCGGGGGGGAATCGCGACCAGTACGCCGGTTCGGGCCGACAGGCTACAGAAATCCTTCTCCGAAAGTTTCAATAATTGAGAAATAATGCGTATATTTAGGTCGTGAAACTGACTGCCAAAATCAAACTTTTGCCCAACCCTGAACAGCATCAGGCATTGATGGCTACGCTCGTACGGGCCAACGAAGCCTGTAATTTTGTGAGTGAGGGTGCGTGGGAGACAAAGCAGTTTAAGCAGTTTGATTTGCACAAACTGGTTTACTACTCGACCAAAGAACGCTTTGAGCTTTCGGCTCAGGTCGTTGTCCGTTGTATAGCCAAAGTCGTTGATGCTTACAGGCTGGATAAGAAAGTTCAGCGCGTCTTTCGCCCAACGGGTGCCATTGCTTACGACAGCCGGATTCTTTCGTTCAAGCCCGCTAAGAAGGCCGTAAGTATCTGGACACTTGGGGGCCGTGAAACTATTCCCTACGTTGGTGGTCAGCACCATGAAGACCTTTTGCAGTATCAGCAGGGCGAAGCTGATTTGTTCTACCGCAAGGGGAATTTCTACCTGCTTGCTACGTGTGACGTCCCCGACGAAGAAACCAGCGAAATCAACGGTATGCTCGGCGTGGACCTCGGAATCGTTGACATTGCGTCTGACAGTGATGGCGAACGATTTACGGGGGCTGACATCAGAAAGTACCGCAAGAAGCGGGCTAAAATCCGGGCCAGTGTTCAGGCCAAAAAGAAAGCGGGTCGCACCGGCGCACCGGCGTCCCAAAGTACGATTAAGAATACCCGTCGCTTGCTCAGACGCATTTCTAAGAAAGAGCAAACGACCTCCCGACTGATTAACCATACGATCAGTAAGCGGTTGGTTGCCAAAGCAAAGGCGACCGGGCGCGGCATTTCGTTGGAAGACCTGACAGGCCGCATTGCTATTGAATATCTTTTTTCGTATCTTTATACATATGGTAAAGACAGAAAAAGAAACGGTCAAGCAGTGGGTAGGCTTGTACCAAGATGGGGTGCAAGTGCCGGATATTGCCAAGCGTTTTGGTGTACATGTCACAACGGTCGGTAGGCGGCTTAAAAGCGATTTCGGATTATTCAGGAGTATTTCGGAATCTAACGTATTGCATAAAACTAAGCACTTAGACTCAAGCCTTTTTTGCTCGCCGGTCAATGCTCCGCAAAGCTGAGTATTAGGCGTTATTGCATCCGATGGGTATGTACACAAAAATGGAAAATACATTTCTGTTGGCTGTGCGGATGCAGAGATACCAGAAAAGATTGCCAAGATTATTGGCAGGGGTAGCTTAAAGTCATATGCAACATCCGGGAAATTACAATACCGGTTTACAGTTGGTTCAAAAGAACTGAACAGCAAAATGCAGTCAATCGGGCTGGTTCCTAACAAATCACTAACCTTGCGATTTCCCGACATTGAACTTTCTGAACCTGACTTTTTACGGGGCATTTGGGATGGCGACGGTTGCGTAAGTGTAAGCAAAGGCGCATTAACGCTTTGCCTGTATTCAGGCTCAATTAAGTTCTTAGAAGATGTGGTTGCCGTTATCAATCGAAATCTTGGATTTTCAGCTAAAATACATAAGTGCAATACGTGCTTTCGATTATCGTTTTCGGGAAAGAAAGCTGTTTCTCTCGGCAATTGGTTGTATGCCCGCGATTGCCCGGAAACAAGGCTTGAAAGGAAATACTTAAAATTCAGAGACTTTTGCTGACAGGCATACGGCAAAGAACCGTTCCCCGGCTCCGCAAGGCACAACGTAGTGAGCATAGTTCGTGGGCTTTCCATGAACTCCGCCATTTTATTGCCTATAAGTGTACTCGTTCGGGCGTGATTCTGATAACTATTCCACCTGCCTACACCAGCAAAACGTGCAGCACCTGTATGCACATTGGCAATAGAAGCGGCAAGAAATTCACGTGTACAAACTGTGGAACAACAATGGATAGCGACCATAACGGCGCGCGAAACATTGCCATAGTCGGGGCCGAATTTGTAACGCGGCCTGAAAACTCCGTCTTGGT
>JBBRUV010000058.1:0-17740 GCA_038247465.1 Cytophagales bacterium | reverse complement strand
TAGCCCTGCAAACCTATCAGCGATTAGTGGCCGCGCACCTTTCCGACGCTGACCCGATTGCATTAGCTGATGCCGATCTGGCGCGGTTACGGTTTGTGCATCAATACTTTATCTCGAATACAGGGACCGAAACCGACAAAGAAACGCTGTACCGTCAGGCTCTCGAAAACGGTATGAAACGCTGGCGGAATCAGCCCGCCGAAGCCGGTTATGGGTTTGCGCTGGCGCAGGCATTAACCGAAGCGGGGAATAAATACCAGCCATTCACGAACGAAACGCCCAAACTCCTCCGTAAACAGGCCGCTGATTTATGCCGTGATCTGGTGGCCCGACATCCCGAAACAATCGCCGGAAAAAACGCGGCTGTGCTGTTGGCTACCTTGCTCACGCCCGAACTGTCGGTAAATGTGGAAGAAGTGACCGCGCCCGACGAACCGTTTCGGGCATTGGTCACGTATCAAAACCTGCCGACGCTGTATTACCGAGTGATAAAACTGACCACTGACGAAGCCGATGGCAGTTATTTTGAGAATGACGAAGACCGACAACGCTGGCTAACCCAACTTACCAAACGCACCGCAGCCGCCCAAAACACCACCGCCCTGCCCGACGACGGCGACCTGCAAATACACCGCACCGAAATCGGGCTGCCGGGGCTGCCGTTTGGTCGTTATGTGCTGTTAATCAGTGCCGATACGCAGTTTATACCCCAGTCGAAGCAATTGGAACACGCCGTGTTTCAGGTTTCGCGGATGGGCTATCTCGTTGACAGCTACCGCAACGATGCCACAATTACTTACCTCCTCACCGACCGAATTACGGGCCAACCGCTTGCCAACCGGCCCGTGCAGGTGTTTCGGCAAAAAAACCGGGGCAAAGACGCGCTCCTGACCGAAGGCAAAACCGACGCACAGGGCCGCTACGTGCTGAAATCGGCCAGCCTGCCCCGCTACGAATCGGTCTATGTGGTCTTCGGCAAGGGAGCCGATCAACTCACGGTGGCGGGGAATGTGCCATCGTACTACGGGAATGATTCGTACGAAACGAATGGCCCGTTCCTGAAAATCTTCACCGACCGGGCCATCTACCGCCCCGGCCAGACTATTTACGTGAAAGGACTGCTGTTTTCGGGGAAAAATAATTCCTTCTCAGTTGTGGCCGGGCAGTCAGTAGAGGTGCGGCTGAACGATGCCAACGGCGAACAAGTGGCGAAACAAACCGTCAAAACCAACGATTTTGGCACCTTCAACGGCTCGTTTGTGACCCCGGTTGGGCGGCTGACGGGTCAGATGACGCTCGAAACCGGCATTGAGCAAGGTCAGGTCAGCATCCGGGTCGAGGAATACAAACGCCCCACGTTTGAGGTAGTGGCCGCGCCGGTGGCCGGGTCCTACAAACTCGGCCAGCCCGTGAGCGTGTCGGCAACGGCCAAAACCTACGCCGGGGCCGTTGTTGACGGAGCCTCGGTGCGCTACCGCATTACCCGCCAGCAATGGCGATTCTGGTGGGACGCCTACGATTGGTGGAGACCCTACCGCCCGTCAACTCCGCAGGAAATTGGGAATGGAACGCTCACCACCGATGCGCAGGGAATTGCCAGTTTAACGTTCGTGGCCACGCCCGATGCCAGCATAGCCCGCGCTGATAATCCGACATTTGAGTTTATCGTGACCTTCGACGTAACCGACCGTTCGGGCGAGACCCGCAGCACCACCCAAACCGTTCGGGTGGGGTATTCGGCGTTGCAGATTCAGGCCGTGATTCCGTTGGTGATTGATGTCTCACAAGCCGTGAAGCTCATCCCGATAAAGGTTGAAAATAGGGCGGGCGAAGCAGTCTCGGCCACCACAGAAATCATGATCTCGCGGCTCACCACGCCCGCCCGTCCGTTGCGCCCCCGCCTGTGGAACCGGCCTGATACATTCGTGCTGACCCGCGCCGAATTTGAGCGGCAATTTCCGAATGATGTGTACGACAACGACTTAGACCCCACAACCTGGGGTAAGGTTGACGTATCAGTAGCGCGGGTGGAAACCCGATTTGGCCGAGACACCCCCCACGATTCTGTCAACGCGGGTTTCCACCCGCGCTACTTCGCTAATCTTGCCCCCGGTCAATACGTTGCCGACATCACCGCCACCGGCCCCAACGCCGAAACGGCTACGCAACGCACCTATTTTGCCATCGTGAACGAAGCCCAGCCATTGCCCGTTGGTCGGCCTGGTTTGTCGGTCAAACTCGACAAAGCGACCTACCAGCCCGGCGAATCGGCCACGCTCACTATCGGTGATGGCCTTAACACAGGCCGGTCGCATTACCTGTTGCAGGTTTATGAAAAAGGCAAAACGATTCGGGAAGAATGGCTCACGGCCACCGTCGGCCAGCCGTTGCGGGTGCTGTTGCCGATTCAGGAAGGCAACCGGGGCGGGTTTGCCGTGCGGGTGTCGGGCGTACAAAACGGGCGGTTCGAGAGTCAGACACAGACTCTCGCCGTGCCGTTCACCAACAAAGAACTAACTGTTGAAACACTGACCTTTCGGGATAAACTAAAACCCGGACAAGCTGAAACCTGGACGCTTCGCATCAGCGGCCCAGACCGAACGCGGCCCGACCAGGAGAAGGTGGCCGCCGAGATGGTAGCTACGCTTTACGATGCCTCGCTCGATGCGTTTGCATCGCTGTATTGGCCCACGAGTTTTTATCAGGAAACGGCTTATGCCGGCAATGGCTACCAGGCTGGTAATTTCGGGGATCGGGCCACGCAGCCGTTGTTTTACCGTTACGGTGGGGGACGTGTGTTTCAATTGCTCCGGTACGACGCGCTGAGTTGGGGCCGGTACGCGTTTTCGGGCTACGGCAACCGCCCGTTTTATGCACGACAATTGCCTAACAGCGAACAACTTACAATCCGGCTGCAACGCAAAGGCAACCAAATCACCGGCACCATCCGCGACTTAACCGGGGATGGTTTGCCCGGCGTGACCATCAGCCAGAAAGGCGCGTTGATGGGCGTTGCCAGTGACGCTACCGGCAAATTCGCGCTGACGCTTCTCAACACCCCCAAGCCCACGCTGGTGTTTAGTTTCATTGGTTATCAACGGCTTGAATTGACACTAACCAATCAGAAAAACCAGTCGGCGCGGTTTATGCCCGACGAAACGATGCTGAATGAAGTATCTGTAATGGGCTACGGAACGCAAAGACGACGGGACATAACGGGGTCGGTAGCGATGGCTGCCGCCCCTGCACCAATGGCAATGGCAAAACGAGCTTCGGCAGACGGGGCCGATGAGGAGCTGCAAGAAGCCGTTGCCGCTGAAAAAGTAGTGCCGGGCAATGAATCAGAAACACTGGTCCAACCCCAACCAACCCCGCAAATCCGCAAGAATTTCAATGAAACGGCGTTTTTCCTGCCCGACCTCCGCACCGATGCCGAAGGCCGGGTGTTGCTCACCTTCACTATGCCCGAAGCCCTCACGCGCTGGCGGCTGCGGACATTCGCCCACACCAAAGACCTGAAAACCGGCACGTTAGACCGCGACATCATCACCCAAAAAGAGTTGATGATTACCACCAACCTGCCGCGTTTCTTCCGCGAGGGCGACACCATCCGCATCGCGGCCCGGATCAATAACCTGACCGATAAGGTGTTAGCAGGAATGGCAAAACTCGAAATTCTGGACGCGTTAACGGGCGAACCCGTCAACCCCACCCCCAGCCCCTCCCCTGAAAACAGGAGAGGGGGGTATACTGGCAATAGCAAAGCCCCTCCCCTGAGTTCAGAGGAGGGCGGTTCGACGCTTCGATTGGGGTGGGGTAATTGGGGTGGGGTTTCATTCAGCGCATTGGCGGGTGCATCCACCGCCGTTTTCTGGACAGTATCCATCCCGACCGGAATGCCGCCCGTCACGATTCGAGTGAGTGCGACGGCGGGGAGTTTTACTGATGCCGAAGAACGCACCGTGCCGGTATTGCCTAATCGGATGCTCGTGACCGAAACACTGCCGATTTGGGTGAATGGTAATGAGAAACGCACGTTTACACTTGCTGCACTGGCGAAACTCGCGCCGGAGTTACCCGTGCAGCACGAACGGCTGACGGTAGAGGTCACGGCCAACCCGATTTGGTATGCCCTGCAAAGTTTACCCGGCGTGTTAGAGTATCCCTACGAATGTGCTGAGCAGTTGTTCAGCCGGGTGTATGGCAGCAGTTTAGCCGCCTTCATCGTGAATGCCCGCCCCGAATTTAAGGCCGTTATTGATGGCTGGAAAACCACGCCCCCGCGCAACCCATTGGAAACCAACGCCGAACTAAAAGCCGTAACGCTGGAAAATACACCCTGGATAAGTGATGCCCGCGCCCAAGCCGACCGCACGGCCAAACTCGGCCAACTGTTCGATACCAACAACCTCCGCAATATGGAGACCCAATCGCTGGCAAAACTCAAGCAGTTGCAAACGCCGGACGGTGGTTTCCGGTGGTTTCCCGGACTGCCCGCCAGCCCGACCATTACGCTGCATATTCTGGCCGGATTCGGGCATTTGGCTAAGCTCGGTGTTCGACTGCCCGATGGGTTACAGGCCGATGTTGACGCGATGATGGCCCGCGCCGTGGCCTACGCCGATGCCGACATGCGCCGATATATCCGGGAAAGCAAGGGCCAGAATATCGCCAGTTATTGGGCCATGCAGTACGGATACGCCCGGAGTTTTTACCTGAAAACGCCCGTTCCTGCCGAAATCCAGAAACCGATGATGGCTGCATTAGCTGCTAACTGGCTCAATGCCAGTCTGCAAGGACAAGCCATGACCGCCTTAACACTCAGCCGTTTCGCCGATGCGGCAACGGCCCAACAAATCATGGCCTCGCTCCGCGAACGCGCCACGACTACCGATGAAATGGGAACGTTCTGGCCCGAAAACAAGGTCGGCACGTTTTGGTATCAGGCCCCGGTGGAGACGCAGGCGTTGCTGATCGAGACGTTTAGTGAACTTCCTTCTTCAAGGGGAGGAGTAGGGGGTGGGGTAGAAATTGACCACCTCAAACAGTGGCTTATCCGGCAGAAACAAACCCAATCGTGGCCCTCGACCAAAGCCACTACCGAAGCCGTTTACGCGTTGCTGCTAAACGGCTCTTCGTGGACACTGCCCTCCCCTGATTTGAGGGCAGGGGCCAAGGGTGGGGTAAATACTGCCACCGTTAAAATCGGCAATATCCTGTTGGCCGACCGTGCCAACAAACCCGAACTCGCTACCGGCTACCAGAAGACGGCCTTTGCACCGGCAGAAATTCAGCCCGCGCTGGGCCGCGTCGAAATCAGCAAAAAAGGCGACGGCCCGGCTTTCGGAGCCATGTACTGGCAACATTTCGAGCCGCTCGACCGGGTAATGCCTTCTGCATCAGGCACTCCGGGAACGGGAGCAAGCGGGGCCGGGCCGTCGGGTTTGTCTATCCAGAAAACCTTGTATGTGCAGCGCAACACCGATAGCGGCCCGAAAATCTCGCTTATTTCGTCGGCTTCTGCGTTGAAACCCGGCGATCTGGTGACAGTCCGGCTGGTGTTGACTTCTGACCGGGTGATGGAATATGTGCACCTGAAAGACGGGCGGGCCAGTGGTTTCGAGCCGATTGCGGTGCTGTCGGGCTACAAATACCAGAACGGCCTCGGCTATTATGAAGCCCCGCGTGATGCCAGCACCGACTTTTTCATGGAATACCTGCCCAAAGGAACCCACGTGTTTGAATACGAATTGCGCGTAGTTCATGCCGGGGATTTCTCGGCGGGCGTGGCAACGGTGCAGTGTTTTTATGCCCCGGAATTTACCGCCCACTCTGCCGGGGAACGAATTTCAGTCAAGTAGAGACGCATATTTGCGTCTGCACACACAACTATTTGCGTCTGCACACACAACTATTTGCGTCTGCACACATAAAAAACTATGACCAACCTCAATACTATCGGTGAAATTGGGCTGCTGAACCGCATTGCGGCAGCCATGCCCGGCCCTATGCAGGCCACTACCCGGCTCGGTTTTGGCGACGATGCCGCCGTTTTTGACCTCGATGAGTTCAGCTACGGCCTGTTTGCATCGGCTCTTTTGCTCGAAGGCGTTCAGTTCGATCTGACGTATTTCCCGTTGCAGCACCTCGGCTACAAAGCGGTTTCGGTAGGCGTGGCGAAAATTGCCGCCATGAACGGGTTGCCCATGCAACTGTCGTTGAGTGTGGGCATGAGTAGCCGGTTTACCCTCGAAGCCGTTGACGCGCTGTATGAAGGCGTTCGTGGAGCCTGCGAAGCCTACGGTGTGGACTGGATCGGGGGCGATATTACGACCTCGCGGGTGGGCCTGACGCTGGCCGTGAGCGTAACGGGGCGGGTGCCGAAAGACAAAATCACCTATCGAAATACGGCCAAACCGAATGATGTACTATGCGTCACCGGCGACCTCGGCGCGGCTTATCTGGGTCTGCAACTGCTGGAACGCGAGAAGCAGGAGTTTCTGGCGAACCCCGATATGCAGCCCGCCCTGACGGAAGAAACGGCATATCTTGTGCAGCGGCAACTCCGCCCCGAAGCCCGCACCGACACCATTCACGAACTCCGCGATTTAGGGATTTTGCCAACCGCTATGATCGGCGTTCCCGACGGACTGGCGGCTGCGCTGCTACATCTCTGCCAGGATTCTAAAACGGGTGCGATAATCTTTGATAATAACCTGCCGATTGACGACCAGAGCTACCTGACCGCTACCGAATTTAGTATCAGTCCGATAACGGCGGCTCTGAACGGGGGCGACGACTACGAACTACTGTTTACCGTGCCGCCCGCCGAATATGAAAAACTCCAAAACAGCGCACGCATCACCGCCGTCGGCTATCTCACAAACGACCCCGCGCAAGTGATTCTGGCCACCAAAGCCGGGCAACAAACGCCAATTCGGGCGCAGGGGTTTTTGTGATTGAGTGATGGTAAGCATATTTTGTATCCGTAGGGACATAACAGCGAAGTGTCAGTGGAGGAGCTAAGCGTATCTGGCGTACCATCCGGGGGCGGAGACGAAAAATTTTGCGTCTCTACTCAGACAAACTCGGCCCCACGCTCTTTGGCGTGGGCCACAAATTGCTTCACTTTTTGCTCGTCTTCTTTACGGCATACCATCAGCACGTTGTCAAACTCGGCCACAATGAACCCATCTAAGCCGTTCACCACCACAAGCCGGTCTTTAGGGGTTTTGATGATACAGTTCTGGGTATCGAACAGCATGACGTGACCATCAATTACGTTTTCGTTCTCGTCTTTTTCCGACATATCATACAGCGATTTCCAGGTGCCGAGATCCGACCAGCCGAAATCGCTCAATACCACAAACACGTTATCGGCTTTTTCCATGATACCGTTATCAATCGAGACACTGCCGCAGAGTGAGTAGGCCCGGTCAATAAAAGCAGTTTCGCGGTCGGTGTAGTAGGCATCGTTCCCTTCGGCAAAAATCTCGGCCAGATCAGGCATGATTTCGGCAAATGATCGCACGATGCTTTGCGCATTCCAGACAAAAATTCCGGCATTCCAGACAAATTCACCACTGGCGATGAATTGTTGAGCGAGTTCGAACTGGGGTTTCTCTGTGAAGGTTTTCACCTTCCGCACCACTCTGATCTGAGCTACGTCGTCTGGCTCGGCCATATACTGAATGTAGCCGTAGCCGGTGTCGGGGCGGCTGGGCTGAATACCGAGCGTGACCAGCACATCCTGATTGGCAGTGGTGCTGAGGGCCACCCGAATTGTTTCCTGAAACTCGGCTTCGGCCAGAATAATATGATCGGCGGGAGCCACCACAATATTGGCCTGCGGGTTCTGTTGCGCTATTTTATAACAGGCGTAGGCAATGCAGGGCGCGGTGTTGCGGGCAACGGGTTCGCACAAAATCTGATCGTCGGCCAGTTGTGGCAGTTGCTCTTTGCAAAGGTCGCGGTAACGGTCGCTGGTGACGATGTAGATGTTTTCGGGCGGGCAAATACCATCGAACCGCGAAGCCGTTTGTTGCAGCAGCGATTGCCCCGTTCCCAGCACATCGTGAAACTGTTTGGGGTATCCCGTTCGGCTGAAGGGCCAGAACCGCGTTCCGACTCCACCCGCCATAATGACGACATAGTTATTGTTCATAGCGCAAAGTTGCCCTGGTTGGGTCAAAAAACTTAGGGTTTTGCCGGATTCTTAGCCACGAACGCCTGCACCCGCCGGGCTGCGTTCTCGCGGATGTTCATCCAGAAGAAATTAATATCGGCCACGTGCCAGATTTTGGTTTTCACTAAACCGGCCCCCGGCACGTTCGGCGTGCCGATCCAGAGCAGGCCTTTGTTGCTCTGACTGTCAACCATTTCGGGATAAAATTTAAAATTCGGCCCGATTCCGCCGAGGTTCGCCGAGCGCGGAGCCAGGCTATCCGTTGAGTTCCAGACAAGCGGATTGGTGCAGAGCGAACGATCCAGTGCCTTGGTATAATAATCGGGTATGTACTCTTTGGCGAATGTATTCCAGGACACAAAACAGCCCGTTTGCGTGGCCGACTCACCGGGCGGGATGGTTTTGAAGTAGGTTGGTGGGGTCGCAATACCGACTAAGTAAGCCGCCACAAGCCTGTCTTTCAATGGCTTACCGTCAAAAAACTCCTTGAGTAATCGCCCACTATGAATCGTTCCCTGCGAGTGAGCGGCAATGATAATAGGGCGAAGCGACCCGTCGGGATTGGTAGCGTAATGATCGAGGTAATACTGAAACGCGGCCCGCACGTCCTGATAGGCCATGTCGAGGGCCATCCGTTTGTCGGTGCTGTCTTTGGTGGTGAAGGCTGAATAGTGCGCCTGCCGGTAGCGCGGGGCATACACCCGGCCCGCGCCATTGAACGCCGAAGCCTGATTCAGAATCGTAGAGTTATCAACGCGCTGATTCATATCGGCATCCAGCACGTCGGCGTTCCATTCTGAGGGGCCTTGCGGTTTGCCGGTATAGATGGTGGGATGTACAAAAAATACATCGGCAATGGCCGTAGTCTGCCCGTCACGGACGGTTTCGGGGGCGTTACGCGGAATCGAGTCGGCGGCATCACGTTTGGCGGGCAGGGCGGCCCAGGCTTCGGGGCGGCTGTAATCGGGGGCGGTGAGTGCGGGCTGGTTGGCTACGTGAGACACCAGTTTGACCGGCCCGCGCTGGCACGATGACCCGGCCGATAGCACTAAAAATAGTGCTAAACGAGCCAGTGCGATAGGAAGATTTAGGGAATGTTTTCTTATGGCAAGAATTTTTTGAACGGAAGGCATAAAAAGGATTTATTTTGCGGTGAATTAAGAACGTTTTATTAACCGATACATACTAAACTAAATTATGCTCCAACCGTTTATTCGCGCTTTTGCCGGGTCATCTAAGTCGTGGCTCCCGCTCCTTTTCTGCCTGCTTTCGTTCGGAGCAATGGCCCAAACCAGCCTGTCGGGCAAGATTACCGATGCCATCGGCAAAAACACCCTCGCCGGGGTAAGTATTGCCATCAAGGGAAAGGTTCTTGGCACCATTACCGACAACAAAGGTAATTTTTCGCTCCAGACCACCACGCCCACGCCGTTTATTGTCGTGGTATCGTCGGTAGGGTACGAGTCGCAGCAATTCACCATCAGCGGCAACCGTTCAGACCTGAATGTGTCGCTGAATGAGCAGGTTACGCTTGGTCAGGAGGTGGTGGTATCGGCCAGCCGCGTGGCCGAAGAAATCCTGAAATCGCCGGTGTCAGTTGAGAAATTAGACATCCGGGGCATTCAGTCAACGCCATCGGCCAACTTCTACGATGCCTTAGCCAACGTGAAGGGCATTGACATTGCCACCCAGGGATTACTGTTCAAGTCTATAAACCTGCGGGGGTTTGGCTCAACGGGAAACCCCCGGACCGTGCAGCTCATTGACGGGATGGATAACTCGGCTCCAGGCCTGAATTTTCCGATTGACAATATCGTCGGGATTCCTGAATTAGACGTAGAAAGTGTGGAGATTTTGCCCGGCGCGGCTTCGGCGTTGTATGGCCCCAACGCCATTCAGGGCTTGATTTTGATGAACTCAAAAAACCCGTTTTTGTATCAGGGGCTGAGTGCCAACGTCAAGACCGGCATCATGAGTGCCAGCAACCGCGACGTTGCCAACACGCCGTTTTACGATGCGACAATTCGGTATGCCAAAGCTTTCAACAACAAGATTGCCTTCAAAGTCAATGCGTCTTATTTAGCCGCGAAAGACTGGCAGGCTACCGATTACACCAACCTGAACCTCGGCGGTGCCAACAACCCCGACCGGGGTGCCGGTACGAACCCGAACTACGACGGGATGAATGTCTATGGTGATGAAAATCAGCAGAATATGCGAACCGTTGGGCAGCAATTGGTTACGGCGGGCCGGCTTACACCCGCCCAATTAGCTGGTATCCCCGATAGAAGCGTGAGCCGGACGGGCTGGCGCGAGCGCGACCTGGTTGATTACAATACCAAAAGCCTGAAATTGAACGCGGCTCTGCATTACCGGATTAACGACAAAATTGAAGCCATCGGCCAGATTAATTACGGCTACGGCACCACCGTTTACACCGCCGTTGGGCGGTATTCGCTGCGGAACTTTGGCCTGGCCCAGGCCAAACTCGAACTCCGGGGCGATAACTTCACGCTTCGCGCTTATACCACTCAGGAAAGTTCGGGCCAGTCGTATGCCTCAAGTTTGGCGAGTGTGTTTATGAACGAAGCCTGGAAACCAAGCGCAACCTGGTTTGGGCAGTATGTAGGCGGCTACGCGGTGGCTCGCGGAGCGGGGCAAGACGATGCAGCCGCCCAGCTTACGGCACGGGGCGTTGCCGATCAGGGCCGTCCGTTGCCCGGCACGGCAGCGTTTGAAACCCTGCGCGACCGGGTTCGGGATACACCCATTGCCCAGGGCGGTGGCGGTTTTACCGACAAAACCGGCCTGTATCACGCTGAGGGGGTATATAACTTCAAGAATCAGATCAAGGTGCTTGATGTGCAGGTCGGGGCCAACTTCCGGCAATACCGGCTGAAGTCGGCAGGAACGTTGTTTGCTGATCAGGTAGAGGGCCGCAACGGCGTTATCCCGATTACTGAATACGGCGCGTTTTTGCAAGTCAGCAAGAGCCTGTTTAATGAACATCTGAAATTGAGCGGCTCGACGCGCTACGACAAAAACCAGAATTTCGAGGGTCAGTTCACGCCCCGCGTGTCGGCAGTAGCTACGTTCGGCGAGCATAACTTCCGGGTGTCCTACCAGACGGGTTTCCGTATCCCAACTACTCAAAACCAGTACATTGACCTGCAAACGCCATTGGCGCGGTTGATTGGCGGTTTGCCGGAATTTTATAACCGTTATAACTTAGCCAACTCGTATTCGCGCACCAACGTAACACAGGTAGGAGCCGCAATTCAGGCAACAGGTGCCAACCCGGCGTTTCAGCAGCAGCAGATTACCGCCCTAACCGCCGTTATCAGGCCGCAGGTGATTGCCGGAGTAACGCAGCAGGTCACAACCGGCGTTACGGCGCAGGTTAATGCCGCTGTTGCTGCCGGGCAACTGCCAGCCGCCAATGCAGCAGCCGCCATTCAGCAGGGTGTAGCGGCACAGTTGGCATCGGCTCCCATTCAGGCAGCCATTGCCCAGAACATCACAGCGCAGGTGAACGCCAACGCCCAGAGTTTTATTGGCGCGCAGGCAGTGGGGGCTAACGTGAGCAAACTGACTCCCTATAAACAGCAGGAGTTTAAGCCGGAGCGCGTGGCAAACTACGAAATCGGCTACCGGAGCGTGTTCAACAAGCGGCTGTTTGTGGATGCCTATTACTATTACAGCGTTTACACCAACTTTCTCGGCAGCGTGATTTTGCTCCAGCCAACGGGTTCGCTCGCGCCGGGCTTGCTACCAGAGGCATCAGGTGTGTTTGGCGGCAGTACGCGCCGGGCGTTCTCGATGCCGGTAAATAGTTCGGAAAAAATCACGGCTTCGGGCTGGGCCATTGGCCTGAACTACGCCCTTAAAAAAGGCTTCGCCCTATCAGGAAATATTGCCAACAACCAACTGAACAACTTTAAGCAAACAGAAGAGTTGCAAACGGCCGGCTTCAATACGCCAAAATATCGTTGGAATATCGGCCTGACTAAACGACCTGTGGGCGGCTCAAAAATTGGCTATGCAGTTGCGTTCAAAGCGCAGGATTCGTTTGTCTGGGAAGGTTTTGGCCAGCCAACCGAGGTGGGTGTTGATCTGTACACGAACACCATCGTACCGGCCATCCGCAACATTGACGTGCAGGCTAACTACAAGTTCACGGGTATCAAGTCAATTGTCAAAGTGGGCGCTACCAACCTCTTTGGCAAGCCTTACATTCAGGCGTTTGGCAGCCCGGCTGTTGGCTCGACATATTACGTGAGCCTGACGTTTGACGAACTGCTGAACTAATTCTGTACGGTACTTTCTGCGGGAGCATACCTCTTTTCTTACCCTACCGATTAATGGATCGGTGGGGTTTTTTGTGGACACGCTGCAACGCCATCGCCGGATACTTCGTACTTTCGCTATCCGTTATCAGTCAGCATAGTATCATGCCTTGTCTCTATGAAACCGTATTTACACAGTGCCGCGTTTATTATTCTGGCGTTCTTCTGCTCGTTCCTGACCAGCCGACCGGCCCGCGCCGACCATATTTACGGCGGTCACCTTACCCTGCGCTATACCGGCACACCCGGCCAGTATGAGTTATCTATGCTGATGGTTTTTAATAGAAACCAGACCCAGGGAACACCCGCCAGTTACGAAAACCCAGTCGTTTATATCTTTCGCAAGCGAGATAATGCCCTGATGCCACAGGGATTTCCGCAATTAGCCCTAACCAATACTACCGATTTGACCCCCAACAATTCGGCCTGTGACCGGCAACGCCCATTGGCACTTTCGTACTTGAAATACAGCCGGACAATCACCCTGTCGGCCAGCCAATACAACGATCCCCAAGGGTATTACATGATCTGGGAACGCTGTTGCCGGAGCGGTGGCATCACTAACGTGGTCAACTCCGGCACAACGGGTATGGTGTTTCGGCTGGATTTTCCGCCCGTCACAACCATAAACTCGGCCCCTGATTTTGTGCCCCCCCCGGCAGAATATGTCTGTATCAACAAACCCTACACGGCAGATTTTAAGGCAACCGATGCCGATGGCGACCAACTCACCTACGAATTGGTAAACCCGTTGGCGGGTTATACCGCGCCAACACCGTTCCCAACCGGGTCGGGGCTGTCGCGGGCTTCGTATCCGGCTATCAACTGGGCTGGCGGGTATTCGGCCATCAATACCATTCCCGGAAGCCCCGCACTGAGTATCAACCCTGCTACGGGCCTGCTCACGGTGAGACCCAACCGACTGGGCATTTTTGCCTTTACGGTGCTGGTGCGTGAGTTCAGAAATGGCGTGGAGATCGGACAGGTTCGGCGCGACTATCAGTTTCCGGTAGTTGACTGCGCGGCCTACCAAAACCCGCCCCCGATCATCACCTATACCGGGCGCGACTCCACCGAGATTGTCCGTTGTGATAACTCGCCCATCACGCTGACCATCACACCGGATACTACGTTTCGGTATCAGTGGCAGCGCAATGGCGTGATTCTTACCGGACAAACGGGTTTCTCCCTTACGGTGAGCGACACGGGGCGGTACACAGTCACTAAAAAATTTATTATCCCCTGCGGTAACGATACCGTCTCGAAGGCGGTAAAAGTATTGCCGGTGACTCCGCCGGTTGCCAACATCTTTGCCAATCGCACTGAATTAGTTTTTTCGTCGGATACGCTCTGGCTCAGGGCCTTGATCCAGCCACCGTATCTGCAATATACCTGGACGGGCAGTGGAGCTGCCCTGCCCGGCGAACGGAACCGCATCTGGATTGCCAACGACGCGGGATTATACCGGCTCCGGGTTTCGACGTTTAACAACAAATGCCCTGCCGAAGACACGATTCGTATCACGCGTTTCACCCGGCTGTATGCGCCAACGGCCTTCACGCCGAATGACGACGGAGAGAACGACACCTGGAAAATTGAGAACATCGGCGACCTGACCGACACCGAAGTAGCGGTGTTTGACCGCTGGGGCAATGCCGTGTTTTATTCGCAGGGATACGCCCAACCCTGGGACGGACAGAGCAGCAAGAGCGGCAAAGTGCCGGCCGGGATTTACGCCTACGTCATCCGGGTTCCCAACCGAGACCCACAACGGGGGAGTGTACGGGTGATGTATTGAGGGTGTCGAGTAAAATGGGCTAAAATGTTTTGCAACTTGTTTTGCAACCGGCATAAAAAAAGCACTTAACATTTCTGCTAAGTGCTTGATTTTCAATGCTCCCGAAGTTGGGCTCGAACCAACGACCCTCTGATTAACAGTCAGATGCTCTAACCAGCTGAGCTATTCAGGAATGTCTCAACCGCCTACTCTGGCGAATTGTGGATGCAAAAGTAGCAGTTACGGCCTTATAACGCAAGAATTCTGACAAGAAAATTTCTTACCGAAACGCATCCGGGCGGTGTAATGGCACGTTTTCGAGAATCAACTCTTTGATTCTACGCGCATCACGCTTCGAAAAGTTTTTGATCACCACCTCGGTGCGGGCGCGGGGAATGACCCGAACAGTGGCAAAAAACAGACCATTGTCAATCTCTACGCCCGAAATATCGGAGTAGAACACAAAGTTATCGGTGCCACCGATGAGCTTGCGAACGCGGAACGTTACGCCCTTGTCGTTAAATTCAACCTCGTCGCGGTTGATGGGGTCTTTGAAGCTGCTGGAGCGGAATTTTTCGTTCATGTCACTTCTTGATAAAAATTATTTTTTTGGTCTCAAAGAACGGCCCCTCAAAGTACTTGTCCAAATCAAAAATCCGGTATCGGTCCGGTATTTCGGCCAGTTCTTCGGCCAGTTCACCGCCCTTCAGATACAGAACACCGTTTGGCAAACTGTTGTTGCCGCTTTTGTGAATCCGGTAGCGCACCCAGCCCAGAAACGTACTCAGCCGCGTTACGGCCCGGCTCACGACAAAATCGTAGGTGGTGTCGAGGTGTTCGACGCGGGTTTGCTCTGCTTTTACATTCTCAAGACCTAACGCAGCGCTGACTTCCTGCACCACTTTTATCTTCTTACCGATGCTGTCAACTAAGTGGAAATCAACCAGCGGAAACAGAATTGCCAACGGAATACCCGGAAAACCGCCACCCGTACCGACATCCAGAATCTCGGTTCCCGGCACAAACTGCACCACCTTAGCAATGCCCAGCGAGTGTAGAATGTGTTTTTCATACAGGCCGTCCATGTCCTGCCGCGAAATCACGTTGATCTGCGCGTTCCAGTGATGATACAGCTCGTCTAAAGCCGCAAACTGTTCCTGCTGCCGGGCGGTGAGGTTGGGGAAGTATTTTGTGATCAAGTCCATATTTACAATGGACAGCTAACAGTAACCAGTTATCAATGGACTAAATTTCTTCCATTTATTGATAACTGATAATTGGTCACTGATAACTGCCTTTTATCGCCAGGTCATTTTTTTTCGTTTGCTAAACAGCGTTATGCTGCCCATGATGCCATAATAACTTGCCAGTAGTATATCCATAATCGGCACAGCGGCCCAATGCACGCTGTGCGCCAGCCGGTGGCTAATGCGGCCAACTACTCCCCAAAATAGAACCAAACGCAGCCCAAATAACCCCGTTGCTGCCAGCAAAAGCGGTTCTGTCAGTTGGCCCGATTGATTACTGACCAACAGCCAGATAACCCACCAGCCCACCAGGAGCCCTAAAAACCAGGTCAGTACGTGCGAGCCGGTCAGCAGGGCCAGCCGGGTTTTGTGGCCGGGTTTGTAGAACTTCCCCACGTTCAGGTGCCGCCGTTTTTGATGTCGCCACGCAGCCCAGGTGTGTTTTGGCTCCGACCAGATAAATGTAGCCGGGTCGAGGCTCACGGTGGTGTTTCGGGCCGTTGCCACTTCATTCACAAATAAATCGTCATCACCCCCCAGCACCGTGAGGTGGTTATAAAACCCGTTGTTTTCGAAAAACAATGCGGTTCGGTACAGCAAATTTCGGCCAACGCCCATGTAAGGCCACCCCGATAATGCCAGCGACAGATACTGAACCGCCGTGAATAGCGTCTCGCTCCGAATCAGAAAATTTAGAAAGCCCGGCTCCCGCAGATACGGCGAAAAACCCAGCACTAGTGACGTTGAGGGCGTATTTAGCTGTGAAACCATACCCGCCAGCCAGTTGGTTGAGGCCGGGCGGCAGTCGGCATCGGTCAGTAATACCACCGGATGCGTAGCTTTTTTCAGGGCGATAGTCAGGGCGTATTTTTTGGCCGTTACGTGGTCATATACCTGACTGATGCGAATGCTACGGACATTCGGGAGAGCGGTTACTATCTGGCGCAGAAACTCCTCGCTGCCGTCGGTCGAGCGGTCGTCCATAATCAGCACATCAAATGTGGGATATTGCTGGGCGGCCAACTGCGGAATTAACTCGCGGAGGTTGTCTAACTCGTTCCAGGCGCAGACAACAACGGTAACACCGGGCGGAGCCGGGCCGGGCCGAGCCGCGTTCGTCAACGCTTCGTCGGAGAAACCCGGACGTTGGCCGTAAAACGCTGTTCTCACGTAACAGAACAGGATGTAAATTAACTGGATACCAATAATGAACAGCCAAAAAATAAGCAGGAAGTGAAACAGGAACACGAATAAAAACAGTGAAATGATCGGGGTTTGTAACAGATGACAAAGATACGGCCTTGATCGCACCGTATGGTCAGCGCAACAGCGTAACCGGCCCTTTAAATGTCCGTCCCCTAAACCGGATGGCGTAATAATACGTCCCAGATGGTTCGTCGGCCCCCGACCATCTGAACGTGCGGTCGGTGGAACGGAACAGCAATTTACCCCACCGATTCACGATTTCTACGTCTCGGAACTGATCGGTACAGTTATCGGCTGGTAACCCCGGCACCGTAAAAAAATCATTATAGCCATCGCCGTTGGGCGTAAATACGTTCGGGATTTTTACGCTTTCGAGATTGACGGTCAGGTTCTTGAGTTTGATGGTAACGGTGGTCGTATCTGAGTTTCGGGGCTGGCAACTGCCGTCGGTATCAATAAAATCAAGCACAAACGTGGCTTCTTCTTTGCCCTGCAACAACTCGCAGGTGGGCCGCCAGAGAAACGGCGATTGTAGCATCGGCAGGCCGCGTTTGCCCGTAAAATTCATGCCAACCTGCTGATAATCAAATCCGCGACCCTGGGCAAACAGCCGAATCGTGTCGCGGTCGGGGTCGTCGCCCAGCACATCGAACCGGATAACCGAATTTGCCGGGTCTGCCGGGTTTATGGTGAGTTCGATCACGGGCTGAGGCAGTGTTGTTCTGACCGTTGGCGGGCGGTTGGGCGCACCCACTGCCGATAATCTCACGGTAACCGTGTCGCCGAGGGGCCGGTTGCAGCGGTTGTCAAACGCCACAATATCAACCACATAGTCGGGACGAGTGACCTGGGCGCAGAGCGGTTTCCAGGAAAATGTTTGCGAAACGGTGCCAGTGCCAGACACGGGTGAGAAGGTCATGCCGGCCTGTGCCAGCGTAAAACCCCGGCCAATGGCTTGCAGCGTGATGTTGTCATTCTC
>JBBRUV010000057.1:0-17759 GCA_038247465.1 Cytophagales bacterium | reverse complement strand
TTGGTTTACAGGATATGTATTCCGAAACATATATCAAAAAAGTAAAGAACCGAACAATCAGTTTAGAAAAGAATGCTGACTTTCTCCAGGAGACAATGTCAGTAATCCAGCAGAAAGCCATTCGCGCTGACCGTATAAAGTTCTGTTTCGCTATTATGGAAATAGAAGCGTGGTGGCTTGCTATTCCCGCGATTTGGGTTGATTTTGATGAAGAAATTAAACGTCAAAATAATGGCTGGTTTGTTGCCCCAGAATCAGTTTTTCATCCCGCCGAGTTAATTAATCAATTATTTCAGTCCCGCCAAGGCTCTTATAAAAAGCATAAAGGCCAGGTTGAATCAATTATTGGGAACATTTCACGAGAAGACTACACCGAATTACACAAAAGCCAGCGCAGTCCCTCGTTTTGTGAGTTTGTTGAACACATTCAATCTTAGTAGCATATCAAATGAAAGGTATTATTCTCGCGGGCGGCTCCGGCACCCGGCTTCACCCGCTTACCCTTGCGGTCTCCAAACAACTCATGCCGGTTTATGACAAACCGATGATTTATTACCCGCTCTCGATTCTGATGCTGGCCGGCATCCGGGAGATACTTATTATCTCCACTCCGCACGACCTGCCGCACTTTGAGAAACTCCTCGGCGATGGCTCCCGGCTGGGCTGCTCATTCAGCTACGCCGTGCAGCCCAGCCCCGACGGACTGGCGCAAGCGTTTATCATCGGCGAAGAATTTGTGGGTAACGATAAAGTCGCGCTTGTCCTGGGCGACAATATTTTCTACGGTTCCGGCCTCTCCAAACTCCTGCAGGCCAACAGCGATCCCACCGGCGGGGTGGTCTTTGCCTACCAGGTGACTGACCCTGAACGCTACGGCGTGGTTGAGTTTGATGATGCCTTTAATGTGATGTCTATCGAAGAAAAGCCAACCTTGCCAAAGTCTAATTACGCCGTTCCAGGGTTGTATTTTTACGATAATCAGGTAGTTGACATTGCTAAAAATATTGCACCGTCGCCACGTGGAGAATTAGAAATTACCGACGTAAACCGGGTTTATTTAGAGCGAGGCCTGCTGAAAGTGGGTGTGCTTGACCGGGGAACGGCCTGGCTCGACACCGGCACGTTTACCTCGCTCATGCAGGCGGGGCAGTTTGTGCAGGTCATCGAAGACCGGCAGGGGCTGAAAATCGGCTGTATCGAAGAAATTGCCTACCGCATGAAATTCATCGGTGCCGATCAACTCGCCGAGATTGCCCGGCCTTTGGTGAAAAGTGGATACGGGGCCTACTTGCTGAATCTGATTAAATAAAGCCGTTTTGTCATTCCTCCCTGCGTCAGAATGACAAAAGCAAACCCACCAAAAAAGGCCGAAGCAAGTTGCTTCGGCCTTTTTATTACCTAACCTATGAGAAAACGTTGTGGAGCCTTCCGGTGTGGATGTCCGCGTCGTTTGTAATACAAAGGTCATATAGCCGCTCGTGTTGTTTTAGCGCATTTGTACGTGATTTTCTGGCTCCCCGAAATGGGGTTAAATCACGTAGTTCTACGCAATCGGAGCCGGAGAACTACGGGTTGTCGGGTCTGCATTTGGATTCGTTCGGTTATAAATAGAATATTGGTTCGTCTTAACAGAAACCCTTTCGTCAGACTAATCAAAACCATGAACGATACCAACTATTCATTTCCCTACAAGCAGGGGGGCCGTCAGATGAAATTCGATGAAGCCCGTACTCAGGTTGACGAATACCGCCAATTACCCCCTGCTGGCGAGGTCGTCTTTGCCGAAGCATTCAGCAAGGAAATTCTGATGGAAATGCTCGGCAGTAACGAGTGCCACGGGATTCGGATTTATCACGGCCGGCAGCATGGAACGCCAACCTTACTCTTAGTTGGGATAGACAGCAAAGGCAACGATATGCACCGCACACCGAAAGGATTGAAAGACATGGGTGGCGACGGCGGGTCGAATATTTACGGTGATGGCACCAAATGCCCTGATATGTGTGGAGACATTTAACGTCTGCTATACCTAATGAATATTATTCAATTTGCGGCCAACTATCCGTTAGGGTTCTTTTCCGATACATCTATACTCTTTGCTTTTGTTGTAGGCTTTCCGCTTTCTACCATATCAAGCCGGGCTGTTCTTTTCTTTAAAGGGTATGTTTGGTGGCTCACAATCCGAAACTTAATTGGTCTCTGGACATCGAGTGAGCGAATGAATAACCTGTTCTTGTATAATTTAGACCTGCCCATTCAGGTTGTTATCATGCTGTTTGTATTCGGGAGTTTAGTAAACAGGCCGCTCGTTTGGCAAGTATCAATAGCCGTAATGGTACTGTTTTGTTTATTCTTTTTGGTTGATCTGTTTATCTCTAATCCGAATATAGCCGACTGGCATAATCATCGCATGAACCGCTATGCTCACGTAGTTGCCAATGGGTTGATGATTATACTGGTCTTATTTTTCTTCTGGCAATTAACCATTACACCAACCGTGCCTAACCTGCTTCGATACCCGTTTTTTTGGGTAGCGTGCGGATTGTTGATTTACAGTGCAGGATCAATATTTTTGGCCCCGTTTTATTATTATGACAACGTCTGGCAAGGCCCGTTTAATTTAAACGTATTACAGTACATCGAAAATGGTGTGGTCATTATCTGTAACCTATTGTTTGGCATCGCTATGTGGCAAACCAGACAAACAGAACGGATTTCGCCAACGAATTGGTAGGTAATTATGATTATAGAATCACTCAACGACACCCTGCTGATCGCAACCATTGCCATGCTGGTGATGTCGGTGTTTATCATTGTCTTTGTAGCCTATTACCAATACAAACAAGCGCAGTATCAGCTTACCATCAAAACCATCCAGGAACGCCACCGGCAAGACCTGACTAAAGCCGCCTTTCGGGGGCAGGAAGATGAACGAAAACTGCTGGCCCAGTTTCTGCACGACGACGTTGGTACAATGCTCTCGGTTGTGAAAATGAACCTCACCCAGTTAGAAAATCAGTTCAGGGCCGATGATCCATCGGGGCAGCGCGTTCGGCAGGCACGTTCGCTGTTAGACGATACCATCCTGAACGTCAGGCGCGTAAACCGAAATTTAGTACCGACCACTCTCCAGCGATTTGGTCTCACGGCGGCTCTCGATGAACTCGTTAATAGTCACAGCACCCCCGAATCGGTTATTACCTTTGACCGGCCCGACGATTTTGAGCCGCTGTCTGCTACCATCGAAGTCATGTTATACCGCGTGGCCGAAGAACTCCTCGAAAACGCCGTGTATCACGCTGGAGCCAGCCACATCACGCTTGAACTGATTCGCCGAAATAATGAGGTGCGGTTAGCCGTTATGGATGATGGACGCGGGTTTGATTTAGACCTGATTTTGCAGGACAGCGACCGGGGCTTGGGCCTGAGAACGGTCGAAAGCCGCTTGACCGCCGTGAATGGTCATATCACGTTCGACGTGGCACCGGGGCAGGGCTCAAAGGTCTATGTCCAGATTCCAATCGCTATCCCCGAATCGGCCCATACAGTTTTGTAAGTTTGTGCTTCCTGAACCCGTTTGACCATGCGAAAAATCAAAGTAGCCGTCTGCGACGATCACAACCTCTTCAGGGCGGGTGTGATGAGTATCCTGTCGTTAGTACCCGATTTTGACCTGATGCTCGAAGCATCTAACGGCCAGGAATTGATTGACCGCATCCCCCGCAAAATGCCCGACGTGGTTTTGCTCGATCTGCAAATGCCCGTTTTGGACGGAACCGCCACCGCCGACTATCTGCGCGAACACTGGCCACTCATCAAAATCATCGTCATCACCATGCACGACGAAGACCGGATGGTGCTGCACCTGCTCGAAAAGGGCGTGAGTGGGTATTTGCTCAAAGACACCGAACCCGCCGAAATGGAACGCGCCATTCGCAAAGTGATGGACGACGGTATTTATTTGACCGAGTTTGTGTCGAAGGCGATGCTCCGTAAGATGACCAACAAAACCGCCGTTGTGAAGCAACCCTCGCCGTTTTATAACTCAAAAGTGTTGCTCTCCGAACGTGAGAAAGAAGTCTTGAAGCTGATATGCGAAGGTTTCTCAACTCAGGAAATCAGCGAGAAAATCTTTCTCAGTCCGCGTACCGTTGAGGGCCACCGGCTCAGGATTCTTGAAAAAACCGGCACTAAAAACACCGCCGGTATGGTGGCGTATGCGTTTAAGAATGACCTTATTTAGTGGTCACTAATCACTTGCCACCGATTGGCACAACTCAATCAGTACACCATTCGTAGTTTTGGGGTGCAGAAAACACACGAGTTTGTTATCGGCCCCGCGCTTGGGTTCGGCGTTCAATAACGTAAATCCATCGGCTTGCAACCGCACCATCTCGGCCCGAATATCAGCCACCTCGAAGGCAATGTGATGAATACCCTCGCCCCGTTTTTCGATGAATGTTGCAATTGGACTGTCGGTTGTGGTAGCCTCCAGTAGTTCAATTTTGGTTTGCCCGATTTGGTCTGGGTTTACTCGAAAAAAAGACGTTGCAACGCCTTCTGATTCAACGGTTTCCTGTTTGTACGGAACCGTGTTGAATAAGCGACTGAAGAGCGCATTGGCGACAGCTAAATCACGAACGGCAATACCGATGTGTTCGACGTTGGTCATAATGAAGAACTTTTCTGAATAAGCCAAAGTTAATCCGGTAACTCCAATTTGGTTTACAGCTATGGTTATTGTCAGCGACATTGCACGAAATAAAATTGACGAACTACGCCTGAAAGATGGCTTAGGCGAAAATTATGCCATCCGTGTGGCAGTTGAGGGTGGCGGTTGTTCAGGCCTGATGTACGACCTGAAATTTGATGCCACCGCCGAAGCCACCGATATGGTGTTTGAAGATAAAGGGATTAAAATCATTGTGCCGAAGAAAAGCCTGCTTTATCTCGCTGGGACTGAACTTGATTTTTCGGACGGACTAAACGGCAAAGGTTTCCAGTTTAGAAACCCCAACGCCAGCCGGACGTGCGGCTGTGGCGAAAGTTTTGCGGTGTAAATCTTAATTGTGATTACGCTGATTAACAAGATATACTATGATTTGTTGAAAGCCGCTTTTAGCGGCTTTTTTGTGTCGGTACTGACTGGACTAACGAATTGGGAACTAACTATGCATAATAATCAGTGAAATCAGGTCAATCAAATGAATCATAGTTCAGAAACGCCTGCCCGCCCCGTCAGTTTCTCCCGCACCACCATCACCGAACTGATGATTCCGGCTTACGCCAATTTTGGCGGCAAAATTCACGGCGGTATTTTGTTGTCATTGATGGACAAAGTGGCTTACGCCTGTGCCGCCAAACACGCTGGTAATTACTGCGTTACGGTGTCGGTTGATGGCGTGAACTTTCGGCAACCCGTCGAAGTCGGCGAGTTGGTTAGTCTGCTGGCTTCGGTTAATTATGTGGGTCGAACGTCGCTGGTGGTTGGGATTAAGGTTATCGCCGAAAACGTCAGAACGGCCAGCGTGAAGCACACCAACACCAGCTATTTTACGATGGTTGCCAAAGATGATGACGGTGCGCTGACCGAAGTACCACCGCTGCTGCTCGAGACCGCCGACGATGCCCGCCGTTTTTTGGAAGCCATGAAACGCAAAGAACTCCGGGTCAGCTATAGCGAACACTTCGATAACGCCCGAACCCGGATGCTACTCGCCGAAAGCTTAGAAAAATTAACTGGTGAGCGAGTTGTGCTGGGCGAAGGGTTAAGTTCAGGGCTTTCCTATAACGGTGGCTGAGTCACTCTGAGCGGAGTGGAAGTAGCAGCTCAATCACCATTATAGGAAAGTTCTAAGTCCTAAAATTCCACGCTAAATCCAATCGTCGGTCTGACAAACGGATCGTTATTGGGTAAAATCGTTGGGACGCCATTACTGCCGTTGGCCTGTAGCGGGCGGCCATCGGTGCTGATGTAGCCGGAACCATCGGTGGCCCGCGCCAGTACAAAATCGGGGTAGTTAGGCGTGGGTAGCACAAAGGCGTTTTGCACGTCTAAGAACAAATCGAAGGTGAACCGCCGGGCGTTCCATTTCTTATCAATCCTGAAATCAAACTGATTCAGGGACTTGAGCCGCAATGTGTTGAGCTGGCTGAAATCCAGCACACCTTCGCCGAGGGTAAGGAAATTGCGTTGCGACGCGGCCAAATCAAACGGCGTGTAGGGAGCACCACCGGCAAACCGATATTTTAGCCCAATCTCGATACCGCGCTTGAATTTACGGCCCAGCAAACCCGAAAACAGGTGCCGGTTGTCCCAGGCCGAGGGCCTTAACACCCCATCTCTGCCGGAGAACAGGCTCCTTACGTAGGTGTAAGACGCTACGGCGAATAGGTTTTTGACCAATTTTTGCTGGAAAAACACTTCTACGCCATACGCCTGTCCCTTGCCCGTACTCGTGACAGCTTCGTTGCCGATGGCGTTGAAATTGCCGCCAAGATTAGCCAGCGAAATCCCGTCGCGCACCGAAACCGGGTAACGGCTATACTGCTTGTAAAACCCTTCGACGGTGAAGCGCGTGGTGGGTTTGGGCAAAAACTCGACCCCGCCCACGTAATGATTCGACGCGATGTATTCGGCGTTGCGGTTTGCCAACGCGCCCGCGTCGTTGCGGAAACCTAACACGGTGTAGGTTGGAATTTTAAAGTACCGGCCAACCGATGCGTTTATGTTCCACTGATCTGTTATGGCGTAACTAACTGACACGCGGGGCGATAGCGTTCGTAATGGATTCAGGCCGGTGTCGGTAAAGGTGTTCATATCGGTTCGTAAGCCCGCCGAAATTCCCAGCCGGTTGCTCAGAAAGTTGCGGCTTACCTGCCCAAATAACCCGAATTTCGCGAAATCAATATCTGTCACTGACCGCACAGACACAGCGGGCGATGCCAGTGAGCCATCTGGATTGCGGACTTCGTTGCGGAGCCGGGCCGCAAAACTGTTGGTGAACTGCACGTATTGCGCCACCCCCCCATACGAATACCGCCAGCCATTGCGCGACTGATTTACGTCGAGCCGGAGTTTGTTCTCCGTCTCCCGCGACCGGATTCGCAAAACGCGCAGCGACGCGTTCCCGGTCTGTCCGTCTTCAAAGCGATCAAAAGCGTTATTAAACGCATTTCGGCTCAGGGCAACGTTCAGGAAGCCGTTGTTAATTAGTCGTTTGAGTGTTACGCCTGCGGTGTAATTCCATTGATCTACCACCGGATTGCGCCGAACCACAAATTCTTTATCGGGGGTGGTTACTCTCGGCACGGCGGACCTGAACTCGTCAATAGCGCCCACACCAAGGGCCGTAAGTGTGGTTTTCTTATTGAGTTTGTGGGTGATTTTTGCTTGGAAATCGTAATAACTTGGCCGGATCGGGAGGTCAATCAACTGGAAAAAATACTGCAGATACGACCGCCGGACCGATGCCAGAAACGTGGTTTTGGCCGTAATCGGCCCCTCTGTGGTAAGCGCGGCTTCGGTGCCACTGACCCTGATATTGCCCTGAACCCGGTCGGGGTTGCCTTCTCGCTGCTTAAACTGAAATACAGAGGCCAGCGCGTTGTCATATTTGGCATCAAAACCGGATGACGTTAGCGTTACGTCTTCGATAAACGATACGTTGAGCAAGCCCTGCGGCCCGCCCGTGCCGCCCTGCGTTTGAAAGTGGTTAATCACCGGAATCTCGATGCCGTCGAGATAAAATACGTTTTCGTTGGGTGCACCACCCCGGATGATGATGTCGTTGCGAAGCCCGCCCACCGAACCGCCCACGCCGGGCAACGTCTGGATTACGCGGGATACATCGAAATTACCCCCCGGATTCGTCTTGATTTCTTCCGTTGTGAGCCGCTGGATGGAGTTTGGCGTGGTAATGCTCGATACGGCAGCCACAGCACGATTGGCCTTTACGGTCACTTCCGACAGCTTTTTGCTTTCTTCGTCTAATTCAAAACTGCTTTCGTTGGCGTTGCCCGATGAGACGATAAGGTTGAATTTTTCTTGCGGCACAAAGCCAACGTAAGTAGCCCGGAGGTTATAGCTGCCAACGGGCAAGGTGAGTTTAAACCGGCCATCAGCATCGGTAACTGTGCCTGATAATCTGGCCGTAGAGTCGGCATTGGTAACAATTTGCACCGTGACGCCCGCGAGGAGTTCCTGCTTGTTGCGGTCGCGGACGGTGCCGGTGATAATGCCGACCCGCCCCGGTGTTTGGGCAAGGGCTGAGACCGCTAAAAGAAGTAAAAGGGTAGTTTGTAGAATGAAGTGACGCATAGTAAATGGGTTGTTTTTGTACTACAAACCGCATTCACCCTGAAAATGTTACACGTTTTTGGATTATATTTCAGATCGTTTGATGCGTCCGGCCAACTCCTCAATGGGTAAATCGCGTTCATTCAGAAACAGTGGATAATGGAACAGGTGCAGTTTCTGGAGCAACCCAACTAATTGCTGTTTTTCTGCCCCACTTAGTTCGCCCCCAACCAAGGTGGCTACCTGATTCATCCGGGGTATGATCTGATGCATTAGTTCCCAGCCGGGACCGCTCAGTTTCAGCCGTTTGGAGCGCCGGTCATTGGGATCATCGAACTGCTCGATCAGCCCGTTACCGATGAGCCGACGCAGAATTTCGGTTCCGGTGGTTTTCTCCTGTATGTTCTCCTCGATAAGTTCGGTTTTGGATGGCTTAGTGTCGCGTAGTAGCTGAGCTAAATACGTGAATTCGTCAAAGGAGCTGATGGGCGTACCGATCAGGGCTTTTTTGCTGTACAGTTTAGCGTAGCGATAAACGCACGAAACCAGCATCCCAATTTCGATGTCAGACGTACCGGCTCCATCAAGCAACGGGTGGACCGGCACCTCTGGCGGCACTGGAGTAGATGTAGTGGCCTGACGCTTGTGAAGCCACGCCGAAAACCCGGCGAGCGTCTGTCCGTCTTCGGCGGGCGTATCACGCTCAAAAGCTTCGGCCTGAGTCAACAATGATTTCAGAAATTCGTAATTCATGGAATTAAAAGTACAAAACCGTACCAAATCTGGCACGGTTTTATAACTTCATATTTGCCGGAAAAGTTGTGATTTACAAACCCGTCCGCACCAGTTTTGCCCCTGCCACCATATTGGCTAATTTCTGTTTTGCCGCCCATCGTGCGGTTTGGCTCAGGCCACAGTCGGGCGCAACAGCAAGTTTTTCGGCGGGGACGAACGACAGGCATTTCCGAATCCGATCGGCCACGTCCTGCGGGGTTTCGATGTAATAGCTTTTTACGTCAATCACGCCAACGGCCACGTCAAACTTCTCGGCGAAGCGTTCGAGCAGGTGAACCTCCGAGAAGTTCAGAATGGTCATTTCCGAATGCAGTTCATCAACGGCCATGTCCATAAAATCGGGCAGCATGGGCGCAATGCTTTTCAGCCCTACTGACCGGCCTTTGTAGTTGCCAAAACACAGGTGCATAGAAAGCCGGGTTTTGCCAATGCCGGGCGCAACGGTTCGGTTAAACATATCCACAAACCGGCGGGTGTCTTCTTTATAGGCATAGCAACTCATCGAAGGCTCATCAACGCAGATTTCTGGCACGCCGAGGGCCACCAAATCGGCAATTTCTTTCGCCACCAACGGCAGAATTGCTTCGGCTACTTCCCAACGATCTTTGTATAAACTGCCCGGCAGCAACCGGCCACTCAATGTGTATGGCCCTGGTATGGACACCTTAATGCCTTGACCGACAGGAGCTAATCGTTTTAGTCGCAGGTATTCTTCGACCACGCCTAATCCACGCGGGGCTGTGAGCGGGGCCACGATGTTGTGTTTGCCGCGTTGGTCGTGGGCGGGCGGGCCGAATCGGCGCGTTTCGGTGTCGTTGTTCTGAATGCCGTTGATGTAGCCGTAAAACGAGAGGTTAAAATCGAACCGGGTTTGTTCGCCGTCGGTAATCACGTCAAGTCCTGCCGATACCTGATCGTGAATCGAAGTAATCACGGCATCGTCTATCATCTCCGAAATATCGGCGGGGCCAAGTTGGTCGAGGTGTTGACTGGCAAATTCGAGCCAGCCCGGAAACGGCATTGAGCCGACAACGGTGGTTTTGATTGGGGTTGGTTGCAAGGCATTGAACAGTTATCAGTTATCAGTGAACAATTGCCAATGTATCCATTGATAACTGCTCACCGATAACTGCTCATTGATAATCGCTGATTCTGATGATTTTACTGTCGGTAAACGCAAAGACCGTTACACCCCGGAGTTCCATCACATCGCCAGCCTTCATCCCATTGGGCAGGTCAATCGCCAGCGTAGCTTGGTATTCGATTTCAGCGGCAGCCGTTCGTTCGCCCAATGTGAGCGAACGAACGGTTTGTTTTCGATTTTGGAAAATCGTGACTGATTGCCGGGCAAGGGCTTCAAACTCAGCTTTGCCGCTTGTGACCGTGACACCCGATGTGTTGGAAACGTTTTCGAACACAATCAAGTCGTGCAGCAGGGCCAGCATTTCCAGTACATCTTTGGCATTGTAGGCCGCAATGTATTGGCGAATAAGCGTTTCCATCAGACAGCTTTCAGCATTTTCATGTTGATCGGATCCCAGTTAATTACCCGTTTTTGCTCAACGCTGAGGTTTGCGGCCAGCGATGGTGCGGCTGCCCGCAAACCGAATGCCGCATCTTCTTTTACCAGAGCCGGATTGTTTTGCCGAATGGCGTTGAAGAACACAATCAGGTGGTCGAGCCGGTCGTCATAACCATCTGGGGCTGCATACTTAAATTCGGGTTCGGTTGTCACCTCGCGGCTAAACTGCGGGGCAGGATATTTCTGGTCATACTGCCGGATAAACTCGTCCTGCATGGCTTTTGGGTAAGTCATCAGTGCGTCGTAGCCGGTGCTGTATTGCGGGGCATTGCCACGCTTTAACTTGTTGATGGTGAAGTCGTTCCAGCCCACATCCATCACGCCTTCGGTGCCAACATATCGGGTGTGAATATTGCCGCCCGCGCCCGATGCTAAGTTTACCCGCGTCGTAAACGTAAACGACGGGTGCTGATCGGTTTTGGGGTAGTCCATCATGGCCGACACCAGGTCGTAGGCATCACGGCCATCTTTCCAGAAGTTCAGATCGCCGAGGGCAAAAATCCGGTTCGGGCCGAGCGATCCCGTCACGGTGTGCAGCCCCGTGATGAGGTGAACAAATAAATCGCCGGCAACACCCGTGCCGTAGTCTTTGTAGTTGCGCCACCGGAAAAAACGCTCGGCTTCAAAGGCGTGTTTAGGCGCGTCGCCGAGGTAGGTGTCCCAATCCACGTCTTTCGGGTTCAGGTTGGGCGGCATCGAGTATTGCCACGCGCCGAGGGCATCGGTGCGGTCCAGAAAACTCTCCACAAAGGTCAGTTCGCCAATGTCGCCGGCCTTGAATCGTTTGTTGGCTTCCAGAATAGCCACGCTGCTGGCGCGTTGGCTGCCGACTTCAAATACCTTCCCCGATTTTTTGTGGGCTGCTACTACCGCCAACCCTTCTTCGATGTGGTGCACCATCGGTTTCTCGCAATAGACGTGCTTCCCGGCGTTGAGGGCATCAATCGAAATGCGGTCGTGCCAGTGATCGGGGACGCAGATCAGCACGGCATCCACGTCTTTTCGGGCCAGAATTTCGCGGTAGTCGCGGGTGGTAAAGAGGTCACTACCAAACACTTCTTTGGCTCGGACAAGCCGGGGCGCATATAAATCAGCAACGGCCACGAGCTTGGTGCCGGGGACTTTGAGCGCGGTTTCGGTATCAAAATGACCGATGATTCCCGCGCCAATAAGGGCGATGTTGATGGTATCGGCGGCAGACACGGGCCGGATTGGTTCGATAACGTGCGTTTGGCTGTTGCGACTGGCGGCTGGTTTGGCCGTTGCCAACGTTGCGCCACTCATGGCGAGGGCGGTGCTGCCGCCAAGTTGCTGCAAAAACCGGCGACGGGAATTTTGAGTCATATCAGTAAAAGGATTTAGGCCAAAAAGAATACATCCGGCTTGTTTTACCCGTCCTGTGGCTCGTCATCAGCGATGTTAATAAACAAGGCCAGCCGATTTCGCAGAATGTCAATCAGTTCTTCATCCATAAACTGATACTCGTCGGTGATATCGAGGATAGTTATGGGCTTGGCCTGGGCAACATCAGGAAAGTGTTGGCAGATTCGGTCATGGTGTTTGCGTTCCATCGCAAAAACCTGGTCGGCCCAGCCCAGCAGCCCGGCGGTGAGTTTAGTTCTGGACCTCTGCTCCGTCCCTGCCGACCGCACGTCGTACTGTTGACGAAGAGTTGCTCGGCGGTCAGGCTTCGCCATTTGTTCTGGCTACAAACAAAGAGTAGTTTTTGGCGCATAGCCCAGGATTAATCAGGCCGCTAAAACGGCGGTACGAACTTGCTCACTAAGCATCTGGAACTCGCGCTCTAATTCGTCACGCATTTGTTCCGAGGCTGGGATGTTCGTGTAAGCTTGTAGTTTTTTAAGTTTTTCGATGTGTTCGTTAAACTGTCTAATTTTCCTGGCTGTAACTAATAGCCTGATTTCTAACTCGTTGCTAATCTCCATGTCTCAAAGAATTAAGCTGAAAAATCCTTTTGGCAGGTCGTTGCGGTCGGTACCAAATAATTGCTGCCAGTTAAAAAATTCGAGTTCATTCAAGGCTTCCAATAACGGACTGTCTGCGCTGTAATGACCAACCCAAATAATATGCAGTTCTGGAAATCGGTCGGCCAGTATTGAAAGTTGTTGCCGATTGCCCGTTAAAAAATCTATGCTGACAAAAATCACCAAATCAATATCATTCGGATAAGGTGTATTTGTTACGAAACTACCATCTAACAATACCGTTTGCAAATCAATGTGCTGCCTGTTGAGCGCATTGATTAATGATTTGACCTGCTGCCACAGTGCCAGGCGATGGGCATTGAAAATGAAATGATTTTCAATTACAGCTAATTCCACCGCCAAACAATCGGCAGGTGAAACATACCCATTTTCATCAAAAGAGACGCGTGGCTTTGATAGCCATTCAAACCACAGCATTTCCTCAATCCGGTTGAAGAGCCGAAATCCGCATTTTTCCAGCACTTTCTGCGAGGCCACGTTTTCGGTGTCGGTGTCGGCCACCACCCGCCGAACGCCCGGTTGCTGGCTGGCCCAGGCAACCATTCCCGTCACCGTTTCGGTCATGTAGCCGCGCCGTTGAAACACCGGGTAGGTTCCGTAGCCGATTTCGATGGTGCCGGTCTCGTCGGGTGCGCCTTTAAATTTGGCACTGGCCACAATCTGCTGGCGGTGGTTGTCAACGGCAATCCAAAGGGTGTTGAACAATGGCGGGTACTTAGTCGGGTCGCGCAGACGGGGCATCGTGAAATAAATCAGCACACCGAGGAGCGGTTCGGTTTCCTGGCGCAGGCTGGGCCGCAACCCAAGCGCGGGTTCGAGCTGGTCAACGCCATGAACAAACAGGTTGAGTTGTTCCTGTGTCAGGGGTAGTAGCGTCAGGCGCGGAGTAGAGATCACGCAAAAATGGGCAACTTAGCTGAAGGTGACAAGCGGGCATATTGTTCAACAAGTTGACGCAGTTCAGCTACCAAATCATCTTGCATTCGCTTCGATTCGGAAAAGTTAGCCGTTGCACCAAGTATGTTAAGTTGGGTATCAGTCGTATTGAACAAGCGAATCAGCCGGAGCGTCTTGATGATTCTGGTCCCTAATTCTTCCGTGATTTCCATAGTTCATTCTGACAGTTGAACGAATCCTTTTATACCAGCACCTTTTACTTCTGTAAACAACGAAAACCAGCGAAACTTTTCAATTTGATTGAGTGAATTTGTTAGCTCATCGTCTTTATCGTATGGCCCAACCCAGAAAATATGCAGTTTACTCCACTGTTTTTTAGACTCTTCCAGGCGGCCAAAGTTCCCCGTCAAATAATTAACGGGTAGATAGATAACTAAGTCGAGATCGTTTGGAGGGATTTTCTTTGACAAGAAACTGCCATCTAACCATATTTCAATCATGGGAACATCTTGTTGATTAATCCATGACCGAAATGTGATAAACTCCTGCCAAATGCCAATTCTGTGATCATTGAAAAGAAACTCATCTTCAACTTCTCGTTCTGTTGCCAACATAATATTCCGCCCGATCAACTATTCCCGTTCATCGAAATCAAATTTTGTCATAATTCACGGCTTTCACTCACATAACTCGCCACCCCCACGTTTGCATACAGTTTTGCCAGCCGGTGGGCGTGTTCGTCATAAGCAGCTTCAAATAACTCAACGGCCCGGCCCGCACCCACTACTACCCCCGCGCTTAACACCTTCGGCGGGCGACCGGCTTCGGTCAGTAGCCGGGCTACTTCGGCCTTGATGCAGTTTACGAGCGCGGCCCCGCCAATGGTGCTGCCCGGCGCAACGGGGGTATCAAGACCCGGCACGGTAATCATGGCATCGCCAACGGGTGCGCCGGTGTCGAGAATCAGATCGGCAAAATCGCCGAGTTTTTTGCCGTCTTTGCGTTTGCTGGTGCTGGCTTCCGAATGATCGCTGGTAATCAGGGCCACAACCTTAACGCCCTGTTGCTGAAACAGTTCGGCCATTTCGATAGGAACCACATTGCAACCCGACGATGAAATCACGAGGGCCGAATCCTGAGCCGAGAGATCATAATTTCGCAGTATTCTATCGGCAAGGCCCGGTACGTTTTCGAGAAACATGGCCTGCCGTTGCCCGTTGGCCCCCACCACCAGGTTATGAAACGTGAGCGAGAGTTCGACAATTGGGTTGAAACCGGGGAATGACCCGTAGCGCGGCCACATCTCTTCGACCATAATGCGGCTGTGACCAGAGCCAAAAACATGAACCATGCGCCCGGCCAAAATGGTATCGGCAAACCACCGGGCTGTTTGCAAAATCTGGGGTTGTTGCGCTTCGATGGTGTCGAGAATCGCGCGGCATTTCTGGAGGTATTGTAGCGTCATTGGAATTGCGGGGAGGGGTTGGGTTTGTGGGCGCAAAGATGCTTACTTTTCGTAGCTTCACGCGCTCCAAACGCCTTCTCCCGTGTGGCTTCGATTCTGGATTGCGCTCTTCTTTCTGATGCCGATTGGTCTGGTATTGGCCCAACAACCGATACTGCTGTCTGCGCCAGATACGCTCCTGCCTGTTGAACGCGACCTGGCTGTGTTTGCCGAACCTGCCGGGCCGCTGGCATTCAGTACGGTGCAAGCGGTTCGATTTTCGGCCCTGTCTGATGGTAACGTTGATTTCGGCCACACTGACCGGGGCGGCTGGGTGCGGTTTGCGGTCTCGAACCGGGTTGCAGCCCGGCAGCCGGTTTGGGTGTTGCGGGTGATGGGCATTTCGTCAACGGCTTGTGACCTATACGTCATCGAACCTGACGGGCGTGTCTGGAGCCAGCCCAACGGCATTCGGTTTCCGTATAATCACCGCCCGTTCGACGCACTGACGTTCGGTTTCCCGCTATCGCTACCCGATGATCGGCCCCGTGTTTGCTATCTGCGGCTGGCTGGGGTCAATTCACAGCAGTACACACTGAATTTTCTGAGTGAGCGTTTGGCAAACCACTACGCCCGTGATTTCGAGAATCTGATGTGTCTGTATTTTGGGGCGATGCTGGCAATGTTTGCTTACAATTTGTTGCTGTTTGTGCAGGTGCGCGACGAGGGCTATCTGTGGTATGTGCTGTATTTAGCCGCCATTATGTTTATGCACTTGTGCGTATATGGCTTGGGATTCAGATACTTGTGGCCCAACAGCCCGGTTTGGGCAGTGCAGGCGCAGAACGTGTTTACGGGCTTAACCATCAGTACGGCGGGCGCATTTGCGGTACATTTCCTGAACATCAGGCAATACCTGCCCCGGCTGCTGCCCGTGTTTTATGGCATCATCGGGGGCGGGTTGCTGGTGTCCGGGCTGGCATTGTTTCAGAACACGGCGGCACTCACGGCGTTTGTATCAGCGTTTTCGATTCCGGTAATTCTAACGGCGTGGTTAGCCGGCATAATCATCTGGCAACGCGGCTACCGCCCTGCCCTGCTATACGTGTTGGGCTGGGCTGTATTGTTTGGCACGACTGCCGTGTTTTTGCTGCAAAATCTCGGTTGGATTCCTGTTATTCCGTTTGCTAATTTCCTGCTACCCATTGGCACCGCCACCGAAATGATGCTATTTTCGTTTGGTCTTGGCTACCGTATTAACCTGTCCCGGCGCGAGAAGACCCACCTCCGGCAGAAACGGGCCGAAGCTGAAACGCGGGCATTACGGGCGCAGATGAACCCACATTTTGTGTTTAACTGCATGAACGCCATTGATTATTACATTCTGAGTGAGCAACCTGACCGGGCCTCGGCGTTTTTGCAACGCTTTTCGCAATTGATTCGGAATGTGCTGGAACAGTCTCGGTATGAGCAGATTTTGGTGACCGATGAGTTAGCTACACTTCGGCTCTACCTCGAACTGGAGCAGGAACGTAACAATCACCGGTTTCGCTACCAGATTGTTACCGACAATTTGCCGCCCGATGCGCTGATGCCGCCGTTGCTCATTCAGCCCTTTGCCGAGAACGCCATTTTGCATGGCCTTCGCCACAAAACGGATGGGGGTGGGATGTTGGTAATAACCGTTAAAATAACTGCAAAAGCTCTCTGCGTATTGGTTGAAGATAATGGGGTAGGCCGGGCCGCTTCGGCAGAGCTGAACCATCAGCAGACCGGGCTAAATAAAAACGGTAGCAAACAATCGTTGGGTGTGGCCGTAACCACCGAGCGCATTGCCGCGCTGGGGCCGGGGGCTTTCTGGCAAATAGACGATTTGCAACCCGGCACGCGGGTTACGGTGCGGTTGCCGAGATGAATTTTTACTGTATCAGGCCACGGCATATTCTGAATATTGCCGCACGTATTCGGGTAAAAAACCCAGCACAATATCCATCTTCTCAACGCCCCGTTTAATCAACGCTTCGGCCACGTCGTCTTCGGTAGTGTTTTCCATGATCCAGATTTTGCCCGTTGGCTTGATACGAAAATACAGCACCACGCGCAGCACATATGAATCCCGTTCGACCCAGCCGTTCCGAAGCACTTGATAATGGTGATTATTGGTATCAGCCACCAGAATCGTCTCCGTTTTAAACGGCGGCAGCGCGTATTCTGTCAACAAATCTTGTATTGCTTTGGAATACCGTTCTATCTTTTCCATGATTTAATTGTTTGACTTTCAGTATCAAAGCATAAAACGTCGAGACCTGTTTGGTCAATTATCAATTGTAGTCCATCGCTTAGTTTGTCATACGCAAAGGCAGGCATCGCCAGCACAACCGTTCTGTCGGGTTCCTGAAACTGTAACGCAATCCTGTACGTGATGTATTGCCCCAGGGCAGCATGAAATTCGTAAGCGATGGAGGTGCGGACAAAACTCTTTACCTCTACGGCAATTTTTTCGGTTCCTCTTTCGGCACCAATGAAACGCTCGGCCCCTAAATCAATTTCGTAATCGAATTTAGGCTGTTTGGTATCAATCCGATAGGGATCGTGAGTAATAATGCGAGTTTTGGGGATGTCTCTTAGATAATTACAATTTGGCACACGTCGCTCTTGCCCAGCTTGGGTACGAATACAGGCATCGTTGGAAAAGCATCCATAAAACTGTAGGCGATAAGGCCACTCCATAAATTG
>JBBRUV010000056.1:0-17759 GCA_038247465.1 Cytophagales bacterium | reverse complement strand
TAGTTTGTAGTTTGTGGTTTGTGGTTGACAGTGAACGGCGAACCACAAACCACAAACTCATTTTACTGATCGGTCATATTTCTTCGGCGCATACAAAAAGCCAAAGGCTTCGGCTCCTTCTTTGGTATGTACCCTGTGATGAATGTAGTGCGCCCGGATGATGCGTTGCATATACGGCTGCTGCAAAAACCGGGCCCGGAATTTCACGCGCTGATGCACGATTACGTCGTGAAAGATAAAGTAAAAAATACCGTAGCCCGTTACGCCGATGCCAATGTATAGCAGATAGTTCAGCGACGGCACTTCACTACCAACCACAATCAGCGAGATGGCAGCTCCACTGAACACAACGGCAAACAGGTCGTTCCATTCAAAGAAACCGGGATGATGGTTGTGATGATCGTTATGCCAACCCCAGAGTAGGCCGTGCATCACATACTTGTGGGTAAACCAGGCCACGACTTCCATAAAGAAGAAAGTAGCAACAACTAAAGCAACGTTCAGGAGCATTTTTGCGTTTTTTTGATATTAATACTACCAACCAAACTTATTATTGGCCCGAAAAGTTGGGCTTGCACAGAGACAAATTTCGGAAAGAAATGGGCCGTTTAGCAGGAAACAATTATTTAATCTGACAAAACGTTTGCTAATTTGTTAGATAGTCGTAATTTTAAGCAGTTCAGTGCTCCCACGCTTATCTGTATGTCATCCATGGACTACCGGGCACTTAAAGAGTTGGTTCGCCGGGGTGAGGGCCACCAATTAGAGTTCAAGTTAAAATCGGCTCACCCCGAAAAAATTATTCGCGAAGTTGTCGCCTTTGCCAATTCGGACGGCGGCCTTCTCCTCATCGGTGTCGGCGATGATAAAAGCATCCCCGGCCTCAAATACGCCGACGAAGATGAGTATCTCCTCTGCCGCGCAATTGACAAACACTGTTTCCCGCACATCCAATACGCCGTTCATCGCGTTGCCCTGCCCGGCGAACGTGAAGTGCTGGTGTTTTCGGTGCCGCGCAGTGTCGGTCGTCCGCATTATGTGGTGCCTGATCTGAATCTGCCCGACGAGAAGAAAGCCTACATCCGGGTAGCCGACCAGTCGTTGCAGGCCAGCCGTGAGATGCGCGAGATTCTCAAGGGCGAGCGATTAGCCCGCGACGTGCGTTTCTGCTACGGCGAAAAAGAGGCCGCGCTCATGCACTACCTCGGCCAGCACGACAGCATTACCGTTGATGCCTTTGCCGCCATTGCCAATATTCCCCGCAAGATCGCGTCCCGGACGCTGGTATTGCTGGTGCTGGCAAATGTGCTGCGGGTGCAGCCCGGCGAGATGCTTGACCGCTACATCAGCCGGGTTGTCTGAGGCACAACGCGCGAATTGTTCGACACACAAAAAAGCGGGGCCAACCGCACTGACTGGCCCCGCTGAGAAACTGTCTACTTCTGAAAATCAAACCGTTGGCTCGTTATTCATCACTTCTGTTTGCTTACGGATTGATTCCATATGGATAATTTTGTAAATCTCCTCCACCAGTTCGGGGTATAAATTCAGTTTTTCGCCGAGGTTGGTGCGCGTTTGCAGGATTTCTTTCCAGCGATCAGGCTGAAACAGCGTCACGTTGTTGTCGCGTTTGTATTCGGCGAGCCGTTCTACGAGGGCCATCCGGGCGGCCAGCATCTCCACAATCTGCCGATCAACGTTATCAATATTCCGGCGGCTCTGCTCCAGAACGGTCTGAAATTCGATGTTTTCAGACGCTACCTGCCGAATTTGCAGATGATCGAGCATTTCGCCGAACGCAGTGGGCGTCAGTTGCTGGGCAGCATCGCTCCAGGCGTTGTTGGGGTCAATGTGCGATTCAACAATCAGGCCGTCGTAATTCAGGTCCATTGCCATCTGCGTCAGTTCAGACAGGTAAGCGCGTTTGCCAGCCATATGGCTGGGGTCGCCAATCATGGGCAACTGTGGAAACATAGACTTCAGCTCAATGGCAATCTGCCAGAGCGGAATGTTGCGGTATTTGCTGGCCTCGCCGGTTGAGAAACCCCGGTGGATGGCCGCCAATTTGGTGATACCCGCGCCAGCTAACCGCTCAAATGCACCAACCCAGAGGGCTAAATCGGGATTAACCGGATTTTTGACCAGCACCGGCACGTCAACGCCTTTGAGTGCGTCGGCAATTTCCTGTACCGTGAAGGGGTTTACGGTGGTTCGTGCGCCGATCCATAACACATCAACGCCGTATTTCAGAGCCAGTTCGATGTGTTCTGGTGTGGCAACCTCAATGGCAAAGGGCAGGCCGGTCTCGGCTTTGGCGCGTTGAATCCATTTCAGGGCCGGTTCGCCCATACCTTCAAAGCTACCGGGGCGAGTGCGGGGTTTCCACACACCGGCCCGAACAACATGAACAGCCCCTAATTGGGCAAGTTGACGGGTGGTTTCTACCAGTTGATCTTCGGTTTCGGCACTGCACGGCCCGGCAATAATCAGGGGTTTTCCATTAGTCTCGATCCAGGAATTCAGTGGCGAAACGGTTAGTTCAGGTTTCATACGGTTGTACGTTAAACTGGTTAGTGTAACTACTCTATCGGGAACTTTCGACAGGGCTTTTTTTGTATATTTGTATTCAAGATCACCTGTTTTTCAGGCTGGTCTTGCTATCAATTAAGTTTGTTTGTTTGGCAAAGTTCGCGCCGATTGCACTGAAAAACCAAATATCAGTTTTTTCGTTTTAACTTTCGGCCCCGCTCCCAAGCGTGGTCAACCTGTGAGATAAGCCGAACCAAAGCGGCACCCATTTATGTCGAATCGAAGTAATTTCATGCCGACGATTGCTCCCCAACCGCTTGACGCCCCACGTGAGACCGGGTCAAATTCAATGCTAAACCCGGGAGCAACCAAACGAATTGCATTTGAAGACACCTCCGTTGCCTTCGCCTGTCAACCCGACGGCAAACTCCTGAAAACGTACTGGCTGTTCGCCCTGATGAGTCAGGCATGGCTGGTAAATGTAGGAACTTTTTTCATAAAGATTGCCCTACGGCTCCAATTGCCCATTAAAGGACTGATTAAGAACACGATTTTCGAGCAGTTCTGCGGAGGAGAAAACATCCGGGATTGTGAAAAGACAATCCAGAAACTCCACAATGGTCAGATCGGAACCATTCTGGATTACTCGGTAGAAGGCGAAGAAAACGACAAATGCTTCGACGCAACAACCCTCGAAATCCTCCGAACCATTGAACGGGCCAGCGAATCTACCGACATTCCGTTTTCGGTATTTAAAATGACTGGAATCGCGCCCACTGCCCTCCTCGAAGCCGTTCAAATTGGCGATTCACTTTCTAAAGACCAGAAAGTTGAGTTCGACCGGGTTTTAGAGCGGGTTGACCACTTGTGTCGCCGGGCTGCTGAGCGGAAGGTAAAGATTTTTATTGATGCTGAAGAAAGCTGGATTCAGGACACAATTGACACACTGGCCTACGAAATGATGGATCGTTATAATCACGACCAGCCCATCGTTTATAACACGTACCAACTCTACCGCTGGGATGCAATGACCCGGCTGGAGCAAGCCACCTGCGAAGCCCGCGAAAAAGGATACGCACTCGGCGCAAAATTGGTGCGTGGGGCTTACATGGAAAAAGAGCGTCTCCGGTCGCATGAGTGTGAATATCAAGACCCGATTCAAGCTACCAAAGAAGATACCGACCGTGATTTTGATACCGCTGTTGATTTTTGCCTGAAGAATCGGGATACGGTGTCAATGTGTCTCGGAACACATAATGAATACAGTTGTCAGCACTGTGCCGAACAGATGATGCAGGCTGCCATTCAACCCGATGACCCGCACATCTGGTTTGCTCAACTGCTCGGTATGAGCGATAATATCTCGTATAACCTTGCCCAGGCAGGCTACAACGTGGCGAAATACGTGCCATACGGCCCGGTAGAGGCCGTGATGCCGTATTTGTTCCGCCGGGCCGATGAAAATACGTCAATTGCCGGGCAAACCAGCCGGGAGTTTACCCTTATCAGCAACGAGTTAACGCGCCGGAAAGGGTGCCATAAGTAAACACTAAACTGCTCTAATGGCAGGACATGTTAAATAGATAGGGCGGGTAAAGCCGATGAAAATCAGCGACAATCCGCCCTGTCTGCGTTATCAGTCGGGGCCACCCCGTACTGTTCTATCGTATCTTTGCCCAATGACTCAAAAAAATCCGCTTATCTATTTTTTGTTGACGTTTGTGCTGATTGCGCTCGATCAGAGCGTTAAACTGGCTGTTCATCACTACATGTTGCCCGGTTTTGCCGGGCAGATAAACCTGGTTGGTAACTGGCTCAAACTTCATTATGTGCTGAATCCCGGCATGGCGTTTGGGATGCAGTTGGGCCATGAATACGGCAAACTTATGTTAAGTGTATTCCGGCTGTTTGCAATGGGCGGCATTGCCTGGTATCTGGTGTATCTGGCCCGAAATGACGCACCAAACGGCCTGCTCTGGGCAATGGCAATGATTCTGGCCGGGGCCGTTGGTAACGTGATTGACAGCACTTTCTACGGCGTTTTTCTTAGCAATGCACCATACGGCTCACCAACGCCCTGGTTTCACGGGCAAGTGATTGACATGATTTTTGTGGATGTATGGGAGGGTTTTATCCCCGACTGGGTGCCAATCTGGGGCGGTCAATATTATTCAACGACGATTTTTAACATTGCCGATTCGTGCATTTTTATTGGCGTTTGCCTGATTTTGGCCTTTCAACGCCGGTTCTTTCGGGAACAAAGTCAGGAACAACAAGACAACCACTCGGCCAATATCGTTACGACCAATGATGCTGATAAACTGGATGTAGACCATGATGAGGAGAAAAGCGGGTTTCCACCGGCACCTCTTACAAATGAAACTCCGGCTTTGCACCGCGCTGAGGTTTCTATTGATGAATCAATACAGACGGAACAGACGGATGTAGAGCGTTGCGAAACGTCACCTTCCCAACCGGACGAAAAATTAAACAAGCGTCATGATTGATCGTATTCTTGTCACTGCACATCGTCAAGCGGAGTGAAGTCTTTGAAGGCTCGCTTAATGGCTTTGTCGGTTGCTTCTTTTTTATTTTCCCAGGCTGCGTCTAACTCCATTGCCACAGGCCCACTCAAACTCAGCACAATCCTGAGATCGTCTAACCGCCGGATAAAATCAGCACCACGCCGGGCCGATTTCAGCGCGAACTCCCTTGCAAACACATCACCTTTATTCTGGATTTCAGCCTTTTTTCCCAGCACATAATTGTAACGGTCGAGGAGGTCTTTCATTGATTTCCCAATCACTTCGGTGGCTTCGAGGGTTCCCATCGTCAACACTGCCGTGCCGCCCACTGCCGAGATAAGCCGTTGATTCTGTTGCGCCTGCTGGCTTGAACCGGCCGTTGTGATAGCCGGTGTTACGCCCGTGATGGCCCCCAGTGTGGCGTTGGCTACGGAGCGATTCCGTTTGCCTTTTTTGGCCCGCCGATAGCTCGTTTTCAGGTCTTCTTCACGTTCGGCCAATTGCTCGGCCAAGTTCCAGGCTATCACCATTGTTTGCCGATACTGGGCGTAATAATACCGGTCTTTCTCAGCCTCGTTTACGGTGTTTAATATGCTGAATGTCAGTGTGCGCTGCTCTCGGTTTTGGGCTTTGTCGAGCGTGTAGAATGTCATTGTGGTCTGCAACGAATCGAGCGGGTCTTTCACGAAATCATAGCCGGGTTTCCAGGTAAACTCGTACTGGTTGGCCGTATTTTTGACCAACGCCGATTTTGGCACCTGCGGGTTATCGCTCAGGAAATCAAACGTAGCAATGTCATCATCGCCATTGGGGTCACTGAGGTAGAATTTCAGATTTACGGTTGCGTTTTCGCGAAGCCGGTAATGAGTTTCTTTCGGGATAATGGCAATATCAGGTGGCAAATCCATCGCCGTCACTTCAATCTTCAACCGGCCTTTGGTGCGGGCTTTGGCGGGCTGGTCTTCTACCCAAAACTCAATGTAGTAGGGCTTATCTTTCAAGCGGTTAAACTGATTCAGGGAAAGCGTCCAGGTCAGTTCGCCCTGCGCCGAGAGTTTCAAGCCTTCGGGCATCTGATCGGCAATCGGGATAAAGACAAGCGGATCATCGTCGTCGTCATAAATCTGCTCATCAGCGCCAACTTTATAGCTGTTCGGGGCCCGATACCGAACGTAGAAAGGCCGCAATTCTTCGATAACGGGTGGGCGGTTGACGTGCTGCACCTTAAAGTCAATGGATTGGGTAACTTTCTCGCCCCGCTGATTGCTGACCTCCAAAATAAGCGACACGACACGGGTAGTCTGAATCCGGCTGGCAAGATCGTAATCAGGAGTCCAGCTAAAATGGCCCAGCGAATCGAGTTCCATTTCATCAACTTGGCCCTGAGCAATGGTGTACCGGAGCGTATCGGCAGGGCTGGCATTGGTTTTCACCTCAAACCGAAGGGGGTTTCCTTCGGGTATGTTTGTCCAGCCAGATTGGGTGGGTAAGATAACTTGCAGGGGCTTGATGTCCTGCGCCTGAGTCAGCGAAACCGGCAAAATCAACAATAGGAGATAGATATGGCTTGGAGTCAGCAGCATTGAGTAGGGGGTATGTTTGTTTTGGTAAACGCAAAATACGGGCTATCATTTCGCTAAAATGCAAAAGCCGCCCCATGCAGAGCGGCTTTTCGTGGTAAAAAACTATTTGGTCTTGGAGACCTCATAGCGCAGGGCTATTTCTTTTTCGGGGCTGTTGCCGGTGTTGTGGCAGGAGCCGGGGCTGGCGTTGCTGGCTTAGGCGTTACGCCCATCTTTTTCAGCACAAGGTCCGAGATGTTGCCCTCTTCGGGGGCGAACAACAGAATTGGCGTAGTACCGGCACCAGCATCGAGGTTGAAAACGTAGGTAAAGCCGTTTTCTTTCGCCACAATGTCAATGTTTTTCTGGATTTTCTGAATTACCGGGTTTACTAATTGGCCATATTTGTCCTGCAACGTTTTCTGAGCGTTGGTCTGAAACTCCTGCACCCGGCTTTGCAGGCTTTGCAGTTCGGCCTCGCGGTCTTTCTTAATCACGTCCGACATTTGGCCTTGCCCTTTTTCATAGGTGGCTAATTTGTCTTCAAACTCTTTCGACATCCGCTTTAACTCACTATCAACCTGTGTCCGCTGAATCGTGAGTTGGTTTTCAATGTCTTTCGATTCGGGCATCTGCCGCAAGAGGTAATCAATATTGGTGTAGCCCAATTTGAGCGGGCCAGCGGCAGCGGTTACTGGTGTGGCAGCGGCAGCAGTGGCCGGTGCTTGTGCCTGTACATTCAGGCTTCCCATAAACAGCACACCAAAGGCGGCAATAAGGTACTTTTTCATTGTTAGTTGGTTGTTAATAAGTTATTTAGGTCTTACAGTTGGCTGTATTACTGGCGTACTGCCACCGGGAATAGCCGTGCCAATGGCCGGCACACGGGATGCATTTCCCGCCGTTGGGTTTGTTTTGGTCGGTTTCGTTTCGGCATCCAAGCCTAACTCTTCCATTACATAGTCGGTATAATCGTGGCGGGGATTGGTGTACAGCATCACAAAGTCACTGGCTTTATCGAACACGAAATCCAATTTTTTCTGCGACGCTACTTTTTCCAATGCCCGATTTACCAATTCCATCGGGGCTTTGATGAGTTCCTTTTTCTTCTGAAGCAGCAACCCTTCGTAACCAAATACTTTGTTGTTATACTCCCGCGCTTCGCGTTCTTTCTCCGAAATCATCCGTTGCCGGTCTCGTTTCATGTCGTCGGTCAGCAGAATTTCTTCGAGCTGATACGCCCGTTGAAGTTTGTCAATCTCTACGTATTTATCCTGAATATCCTTCGACCATTTATCGGCAAATTTATCAATTTCGCCGAGAGCTTTCTGGTATTCAGGCATTTTGCTGAATACAAATTCGGTATCCACGTAGCCAAACTTTTGCGCCCGAACGGGAAGTGCCGCGACAATGAAACACAAAAGTACGAAAATCAAGGCTTTGTTCATGGTATTCTGCTGACTTGGATGGTTCATAAGCCAGTTGGTTTAATAACGCCCCGACAACTGAAACCTTATCTGATTTGCTGCCCAATGGTGAAGTGGAACTGCCCGACTCCGGCCTTCTGAACACCCGGCAGGTTGTCAAAACCCCAGGCGTAATCAATACCGATCAGGCCAAAGGCGGGCATGAAAATTCTGGCACCAACGCCAGCCGACCGCTTGATGTCGAACGGGTTGTACTGTTTATAGCTGCCCCAGTTGTTGCCACCTTCCAGAAACGTCAGCGCGAAAATCGTCGCCGATGGATTCAGCGAAATAGGGTAGCGCAGTTCCATAACGAACTTGTTATAGACCACACCGCCCTGCTGACTTTGTGCCTGGGTTGCCACCACGTTGTTGTCTGCCGTATAAACCCGGCGGTCTGGATAACCGCGCAGACCAACAATGTCTTGCGCTAAGGCAAACACACCCTGACCAGCCAAACCCGCCCCGCCCAGCACAAACCGTTCAAACGGCCCGATTGCGGTACGGGTGTTGTAGTTGCCGAGGAAACCCATGTGCGTCCGTGCACTCAGGACCAATTTGCCCGTCACGGTCTGGAACCAGCTTGCATCAAACATCCACTTGTGATACTCCACTAACTTATATTTATTGGACAAATCGGGCTTGAAATCTTTTGGTCGAAACAACGAATAAGGCGGTGTGAATGAACCACTTAACGTAAACGATGACCCATTTCGCGGAAACTGTGGGTTGTCAATACTGTTGCGTGAGATGGTGGTATTGAATGTGAAGTTGTTTGAGACACCATCTTTGTAGTTGTCAGGTGTGAAAAACAAATTCAGGTTGTTTAGCTGATAGCGTTGGTACGACAGCGAGTGACTAAGTGAGAAAAAGTCATCGGGTTTTTTCAATTGTCGCCCCAACCCAATCGAAATGGCTAAGTTGTTATACGATCCGATTGGCTCCGCCCTGGCCGTTGACCGGCGGTATATATCCTGAAAATTGTAGGAGCGATACACCGTGTAGCTGCTGCTGATCGAAAACGCATTGGGTTTGCGGCCACCGAGCCAAGGCTCAACAAACGACAGCGAATAGGTCTGAAACTGCCGACCGTTGGCCTGAAAGCGCAACGAAATCCGTTGCCCATCGCCCGATGGCAGGGGCCGCCAAGCGTTGAAATTGCTGATATTCCGGGCCGAAAAATTATTAAACGTCAGGCCAAGCGTACCCACAAAGCCGATAAAACCGCCCCAACCGCCCGACAGCTCGATCTGATCTGACGGTTTTTCCTGCACCGTGTATTCAATATCCACCGTGCCGTCGGGTTGCGGAACGGGGTTGATACCAATTTTTTCGGGGTCAAAATAACCGAGCGTGGCCAGTTCGCGCTGGGTACGGATAAGGTTGGTTTTCGAGAATTTCTGGCCCGGCAGCGTTCTGATGGTTCGCAGCACCACGTGGTCGCTGGTTTTGGTGTTGCCGTTCAAAATAATTCGGTTGATGGTAGCCTGTTTGCCCTCAAAAACCCGGATGCCGATGTCAATCGAATCACCATCTACTGATTTTTCGATGGGCGTGGCACTGAAATACAGGTAGCCGTCGTCCATGTAAAGCGAACTCAAATCCTGACCGGGGTTGCCGTTTATTTTCTTGTCAACATCCTCAGGGTCATACACATCGCCTTTCCGCACACCCAGCACCTCGCGCAGGCGGGCCGCCGTGTTGAGGTAGTTACCTTCAAAGTCAACGTTACGGATGTAAAATTTGCGGCCTTCGCTGATGAGCAGTTTCACGGCTACGGTTTTGCCGTTGTTTTTCACGGAATCCTGCTCAATGGCGGCATCGCGGTAGCCGAGCTTGTTGTAGTAGCCAACTACTTTTTGCTTGTCTTCTTCGTATTTTTTTGGCACAAACTTCGAGGGCGTAAACAACCGCCCAAAGCGCATTTGCTTGGTGCTTTTCATCTTGGCCCGGAGTTTCATTTCGTCCACATCCTGCCGCCCGGCAAACTCAATATCGCTGATTTTCACCTTACTGCCTTTGTCAATCAGCACCTTCATGGTGGCGTTGTTACGGCTGCTATCCGGTAGGGTGGTGATTTTTACTTTGGTGTTCAGGTAGCCTTTTTCGATAAAGTATTTCTTGACCGCCAACTGCGTGTTTTTGGTAACGGTGTTGGTAACAATCTTGCCGATGTTGAGTTTGACCTTTTCTTTGAGCGCGTCTTGCTCCCCTTTTTTGATACCCAGAAAATTGACCCGGTAGAGCCGGGGCCGTTCCTGCACCTTCACCAGGAGCGTCACCTTGTCGTCGGTCACGTCGGTTGCAATAAGTTCAACATCATCGAGCAGGCCCGAATCCATAAGTTTCCGAATCGAAGAGCCAATACCTTCGCCGGGGATCCGGATTTTATCGCCCACCCGCAAACCCGTCAGCGACACCAGCGAATTGGGGTCTAAGAACTTGGTTCCGGTCACGCTCAAACCCGCAATCGTATATTCTTTCGGTTGGGCGTAGTTCATAATGTCGTTCGGCGACGTGACGGCGGGCGTTTTGCTGTCGCCCGTGCCAAATCCGACCCGCAGTTGCGCCCACAATTGACCTGGCAACAATGCCAGCCCGAAAACGGCGAGCAGAATAGTTTTTTGAAGACGTTTTTTCATCATTTGAGGTTTGTGGTTCGTCGTTGGCTGTCGCACCGAGTAATTTCCTGCGGCAACCAACGACGAACCAAAAACATTTATTTTGTTACTTGTTCGCTGGTCATGCCAAAGCGTCGTTCGCGCTGCTGGTAGTTTAAAATGGCTTCGTGCAGGTGTTCTTTTCTGAAATCGGGCCAGAGAACGTCGGGCATATATAATTCAGAGTAAGCCAATTGCCAAAGCATAAAATTACTGATTCGCATTTCGCCACTCGTCCGAATCATGAGTTCAGGGTCGGGTATGTTACTCGTTGTCAAGTATTTACCAAATGTTGTTTCGTCAATATCGGCTGCTATAAGCCGGCCGGCCTGCACCTCGGCGGTGAGTTGTCGCACGGCTTCCAGGATTTCCCATCGTCCGCTATAACTCAAGGCCAGCACCAGGGTCAGGCCCGTATTCTGCTCGGTGGCGGTCATGGCTTCCTGCAATTCGCGCCGACAGTCGGCGGGCAGGCTTTCGGTATTGCCAATGGTTGCTAACCGCACGTTGTTGTCCATGAGCGTTTTAATCTCATCGCGAATGGTGTGAACCAGCAGCGTCATCAGGGCATCTACTTCATACTGGGGCCGGTTCCAGTTCTCGGTCGAGAACGCATAGAGTGTGAGGTATTGAATCCCCAACTCGGCGCATCCTTCCGTTACTTCGCGCACGGCCTTGATGGCATTGCGATGCCCAAATATGCGGGCTGCTCCCTGCCGCTTGGCCCACCTGCCGTTCCCGTCCATGATAACGGCAATGTGTTTGGGCAGATTGCCAGAATCAATGGCTGACTTCATGCAGAACCCCGTCTTTTAAGAATAATTAAGTTTCGCTGACTTACCAGACCTGGTGGGTCTGAAAATGAGCAAACAAACTTACGGAAATCCGGTGAATATCCGGTTCCGGCGTGTGGGGGTAAGGAAACAAGTTTGGCGGTTGCGCTGTCAACCCTTCAGATTTGGTCTCACCATCCCGAGCAGTCGTTTTTTACGCCCATGAATGGGTAGCGGCTCGATTAACTGATTTATGCCGTTATTTTGCAGGAGAAGTATTTCAGAACATTAACTTTGATTACGGCGGCCAACTCCGTAAATCCAAACGATCATCATAATACCTAAAATGTGCCGGAAACTATGCGTAATTCTGTGACCCTGCTGGCTGGTATGCTGGCCTTTGCCATGCTGACAACGTTGAGTGGCTGTAAAAAAAGCACCGACGATGATGCCACCAATAACCCCGCACAGCCCAAAGCCGTGACCGATGTGGTGGCTGAAGACAAGAATTTCACCATCCTGAACGCAGCCATTACCTACGCCAAACTCGGCGACGCGCTTAAAGGAGCCAACCTGACCGTGTTTGCGCCGACTGATGCCGCGTTTCAGGCCGCCGGGATTGCCACGCCAGCCGCCATTTCAACGCTCTCGACAACGGCGGTGGCTGGCATCCTGAACTACCACGTTTTCAATGGCAAAACCGAAGTCGCTACGTTTCCATCGGCAACCAACACGCCCATTCAATCGCGGGGCGGGGCGGGGGCCTACGTTACCAAAACCGCCAGTGGCACGGCATCGGTGCTGTCTGTAAATGGCGCACGGGTGACGCAGGCCGATGTGCAGGCTGCCAACGGCGTGATTCACATAATTGATAAAGTACTGATGCCGCCAACGGGTAATGTGCTGGCCGTTGCCCAGGCCGACCCCGGTAGTTTTTCGCTGCTGGTTTTAGCCGTGAGCCGGGCGGCAGCGGTTAATCCATTGTTGTCGGCGGCACTGAGCAGCACGAGCAATACGGCGAGCCTGACGCTGTTTGCGCCCACAAATGCGGCTTTTGCTGCGGCAGGTTTTGCTACCCCGGCCAGTATTTCGGCTGCATCGCCGGCAACGCTCTCGAACATTCTGGCGTATCATGCCGTATCGAGCGTGTTGTTTTCGACACAGTTGGTGCCGGGAGCGCTCACCACGCTCAACCAGTCGTCGGGCAACCGGATTACGATTGCAACCTCGTCATCAGCTATTACAGTGAAAGGCAACCAAAACGCCACGCCCGCCACCATTCGGCGGGCCGACGTGCTGGCGACAAACGGCCTGATTCACGTGATTGACCAGATGCTGCGCCCATAGTGAAGAAAAAACCAGGCCATTGCAACCAATCACCATTGAAGCGAGTCCTGATGACATTGATTGCACCTGTTATATTTGTCTTATCATGAGAAAAGAAATTATCAAGTTTAGCGTTTGTGTAGCCTTGCTTGCCGGGCTGGCTGGTTGTAGTAAGAGTGGTGACGCTGTTGACCCGGCCGAGGCTGCATACGCCAAGAACGATGCTGACCTGGCAACGTATGTGAGCCAAAATTTACCAGCAGCCAAAAAAGCCCCTGCCGGCTTTTATTACCTCATTACCACCGCAAACCCGGCGGGCCGTATGCCGGTGGCAAAAGAAGTTGTGTCATTTAATTATACGCTCTCGACCCTGGCCGGAGTTCTTCTTGACACCACCAGTAAAGCACCCAAAGCCCCGTATTACAGTGGCTATGGGGTTGGTGGTTTGCGCGACGGGTTGGAACAGGGTATCGCGCTGATGCGCGAAGGGGAAAAGGCTACGTTTCTGTTGCCATCTTATCTGGCTTTTGGCAATAGCAGCAACGCGCTCCTGCCGGCTTATTCAAACGTGCGGTTTGATGTGCAGTTGGTACGCACCCGTACCGAAGATGAACTGATTGCCGAATACATTGCCGCCAATAAATTGACCATTACAGAGACAACCAGCACAGGCCTGCGGTTTATCAAAACCAAAACCAACCCAACCGGAGCCTTGCCCATAACCGGCCAAACTGCCGGATTAAATTACGCCGGGCGGTTGTTGTGGAGCAACACTGATTTCGACAAAGGTGTATTTAGCCTGACGCTCGGTACAACGTCGGTCATCAAAGGCTTTGAAGAGGCCGTCCGTAAACTGCGTGAAGGCGAAAAAGCTACCGTTATCATGCCTTCGTTGCTGGGCTATGATGTAAAAGGGTCTAACGGTATACCGCCATCGGCTCCGCTGGTGTTTGATATTGAAGTGGTTACGGTGAAGTAACGATTGTTTTTTACAAATACAAGCGGGCGATAGACAAATGTCTATCGCCCGCTTGTATTTGTGGAGACATACGCCTATTCCTTTATCACCTTCAGACTTTGGCCATGGGTATCGCCGATGGCCCGCATGATTAGAACACCCGATGGCTGAGTCGATACATCGAACACTTCGCGGTGTTGGGCCGTTTGCGGCTGCACCCGGCGGCTCATCACCGTCCGGCCCGCGCCATCGACCACAACTAAGTTGACCGACTGGCCCTGGGCACCTGCCAACTCAACCGTTAGCTCGTTGCCCGTTGGGTTGCCTATAACCGATAGCTGCCAGGGTGCATCGGTCTCGGTACCCACACGCAGGGCCGTAGTGGTACACGCCTGCCGGAAGTTCCACGTAAAATAGGTCGAGCGGCTGGCCTGATCCTGCACCGTCAGCGTGTTGATGTTGTTGTCAAAACCGGCGAACGTGTAGCTCTGGCCCAACTGCCCGTTGCCCGTTACGCCCACGATTAACAACGGAGCCACTGCCGGGGTAAACACCCCGCCCGGATAGCCCACCACAAAGTTCACGCTGCTTAAGCCCGCGCTGGTGGTGTTGCAGTTGAAACTGGTGATCGTTAGACTACTGACCGGCGTTGGGGGCGTTGGCGGCTGGGGCGTGGTGGCGCAGGCAGCCCGGAAATTCCAGACGAAATAGGTCGAACGGCTGGCCTGATCCTGCACACGTAGCGTACTCACGTTGGCATCAAAACCGGCGAACGTGTAGCTCTGACCCAACTGCCCGTTGCCCGTTACACCCACAATTAACAACGGAGCCACTGCCGGGGTAAACACCCCGCCCGGATAGCCCACCACAAAGTTCACGCTACTTAAGCCCGCGCTGGTGGTGTTGCAGACAACGCTGGTAATAGTCAGGCTGCTCGGTGGCGCGGTGTCATTATCCCGGAGAGTCAGGGTTGTTGTAATCTCATTCGGGTCGAGGTCATAGCCGGCTTCGTCAACGAGGGTAATAACAATGGTTTCGTCACCTTCCACGAGATCGTCTTCTATCGGGTCAAGTTCTTCGGTCAGCACGGTTTGGCCCTCGGCAAAGGTCACCGATGTGGGCAGGGCTTCGTAATCTACACCGTTGGTTGCTGACCCGCCAATCTGGTAATTTACCACCAGGGTGCCTGTTCCGTTGGAACGCTCAAACCGGATAAATCCCGGATCTTCAACGGGGTCGTTAGCTGTAGCCCGGCTATTTTTGGCCTGCATGGTGCTGCCAGTCAGCGTAGTTCGGGGTGCCCCCTCTGCCGCGCTGGGGTCGGTGCTGTTTACCTTCACTATCGGCACCGCGCCCGGAGCCGTTACGGTTACGGAAATTGTGGCGACTGTGGTCTGGTTAACCGGCTGTGAGTTGTCTGTTACAACAACCGATAAGGTTTGCACACCCGCCGTTACATCCGTAAACGTAACCCGGTTGTCAATTCGCCCTGACTGACCAGCCAGGACTAGGTTTGCGGTGTAATCGTACCGATACGGTGGCCGCCCACCCGATACCGTTGTGGTAACGCTGATGGTGCCTGTGGTGACCAGAAACGTGGTTGGCGTAGTTACCGTACTAACCAGCAGCGGAACTAACGGAATGCCGTTCAGGGTGAATGTAAACGTAGCCGTGGCCGTAGCATTGCCGGGGTCGGTGGCAATAATCGTTACCGAAAAAACGCCCACCGAGCCGGGCGTACCGCTAATAACGCGGGTAGTCGGGTTGAGCGACAGCGATGCCGGCAAACCAAGGGCAGTGTAGGTAAGTGGCTGGTTTTCGGGGTCGGTGAAGGCGGGTAACGTTGCCAGTAACGGCACATCGAGGGTGCCGGTCTGGTCAGGGATCACTACGGCTACCGGCGGCTGATTGGTTGGGTTGATGATGGTAAAGTTCGCGTTCGAGATGTCGAAAAATATATTGTTGACTGCCATCACTTTGATTCGGGCCTGGTTGGCACTTACCAGCGGCAAGGTCACGGATTCGGTGCCGTCGTTGGGGGTGTTTGCCAGCAGTGTTGTCGGGAAGGTCAGCCCACCATCGGTCGAGAGCAGGATATTGACGTTGGCGCAACTAACGGGTGCCTGATCGGTATTATTCACGCTCCAGGTAATGGTCTGCGTGGAGTTGCCCTGATACGCGCCGGTCAGATTGGTGGTTTCTAAAAATGGCCCGGAGTTCCCATCCACCGTAACGGTCACGGTGTTGTAGGTCAGCCCGCCCGCATTGTCGCGCACGGTCAGGCGGTGAGTAGTCGCAATCCCGACCGAAGGCAGTTTGTCGCCCCGCGCTGTGTTAGTGCCATCTAAGATAGCCGACAGCCGGGGAAACGTCCGGGTGCCGGTCGAAACAGGGATGTAACTCCGAAAAAAGGGCGGTTGCGACGTATCGAGCAATGTTGAATTACCCACAACCGTTCCGCTGTTTGGCGTCGGCACTATTAAACCGATGTTGGTGCCTTCCCAGTGATAACTCAGCACGTCGGTGGCGTTGGCATCGGTGGCCGCGCCGGTCAGTTCAAACGGTGTTGACCGAGGGATGGTGGTATTAGCCGGAAATGTGCCGATTACCGGCACGGCGTTGTTAGTGGCGGTGCTGGTATAACACGATAGGCCACTAATCAGGGTAGTGGCCTGCTCGTAGTTGACGGTATGGAAATTCAGGAATGGCTGATATTCCGGTTCGTAATCATCGCCGGTTTGTCCGCCACACGTAAAGCCATAACTCATGATGGTGGTGCCGGCACCGGGTTCGACCGATGTAGTGGCCTCGCGGGTGGTACAGACCGGAATACTGCTATTGAAGGAGTGGCTCATGCCAAACTGGTGGCCCACCTCGTGGCTAATGAGTTGATCGTCGAAAACGGGCGCGTAGGCAACTTCTGTGGGATCAATGGGCCCATAATTAGTGTTACCCACGTTCGACGCGCCCTGTGCTTTGCGGTCATTTACACAAGCAGAACCTTTTGTGGCCTCGCCCCCCCCGGAGCCGCCCCCATAACCAAATACGTGACCAACATCGTAATTATTGGCCCCAACCACGTTCGGGTTGTCCAGATTGGCCTGGTTTTCGCCCAGCATGGCGCTGGTGCTGGAGTTGGTGTAGGGGTCGGTGAGGGCATTGGGATAAACGATGCTCGCGCCCGTCACGAGCATAAAGGCCACGCTTAATTCTGTCCGATAAACGGCATTCATCCGGTTCACGTAGTTCACCAATGCGTTAAACGCGGCTGGTACGCTGCCGCCCCGTCTCTGGGTAAACTCACCCGTGGCGGCCACGGCCAGCCGAAACGTGCGGAGGGTCGTGCCGGTGTTGTTCAGGGCCGAACCGAGCCGCCCCTGTTTGTTCGTTTTTTCGGGTATGAGCTTAACACCCTCGTCGCTGATGCCGCATTTGTTGAGGGTGCCGAAGGGCTGCGGTTCATCGTTTTTTTTCACGTTCCGGGCAAAATACGTCAAATACGTCCGGTCGGTGGGGTCATTGGCGATGGCTTTGGTGTAGTAAACGGCATCACCATTCACGCCCAGAATAATGGCATCGAAACCACTGCTGGTGAAACTAAGCCGGATGGTGTAGGCCGGGTGGCTCAGTCCGCGACCCGTGTAGGTCTTAATGTCGGGATTTTGGGCGGCAATGGCGGGGGCCAGAATCGGTGATTCGAGCATAGCAAAGGGTTCGACCGTGCCGTTGGGTAGCGGAATCTCCAGCCGCAGGGCTTTGCTGTTGGGCCCAAACTCAAGGGGGGCTTTGGCTAAGTAGCTCCGCATCTCGGCATCGCGCAGGCGGTATGCCGTAAACTGACGGATGTTGTCGGCTGCCGGGGCTGCCGTTCGGGCTTGCGCCGACGAAGCGGGCTCAAAAAAGCCGGTTTGCGCGTGGGCCGTCATGGCACTCAGGCCCGACAGCAGGGAAAGCAGCAGG
>JBBRUV010000055.1:0-17826 GCA_038247465.1 Cytophagales bacterium | reverse complement strand
TATAGTTTTTTAATTTTTTTTTTATTATTTGGTTGTTTTATTATTTGTTTTATTTGGTTTTATTGGGGTGTAATGGGGAGTTTTGGGTGGATCGGGGTGGAATGGTTGGTGGGGTAGGAAAGGGGAGGAAAGGGAAGAAAGGGAAGAAAGGGAGGAAAGGGACGGAGGGGCTCGTCTATTCCCTTTCCTCCCCCCTCCTCCCCCTCCTCCCCTTTCCTCCCTTTCTTCCTCCCCCTCCCTTTTCTTAACAAAATCTTCACACCGCCAACCGCCAAGTTTTCGTTGTTTTGTTGCCCCAACCTCTCCAAATCACACGCAACAATGCAACCAATTCAATTAGTCGTTTTCGATATGGCCGGTACCACTGTCACCGACCACCACGAAGTTGAACGATGTTTTGCCCAGGCCGCTGCCGAAACGGGTCTGATGGTCTCTGCCGGGCGGATTCTGGCGATGCAGGGCCTGGCAAAACGCTGGGTATTCGACACGCTCTGGAAAGAACAACTCGGCGAAACCCACCCCGATGTACCGGCTCAGGTCGAGGTTTCGTACCGCGTTTTCACCCGGATTCTCGAAGATCATTACCATACCAATGGAGCCACGCCCACCGAGGGCTGCAACGCGCTGTTTGCGTATCTGCACGAGAAAAACATCGCCATTGCCCTCACAACAGGTTTTTACCGGGTTGTGGCCGATATTATCTTAGACAAACTCGGCTGGCTCGATGGCCTGAACGAAGCCCGGGTCGGTACGCCCGATTCGGTGATTCAGGTCTCCGTCACGAGCGACGAAGTGGAGCGGGGCCGCCCGTTTCCGCACCTGATTGAGCGGGCCATGATGCTGCTGAACATCACCGATTCGCGCACCGTGATTAACATCGGCGATACACCGTCTGACCTGTTGTCGGGCCGGTCGGCGGGGGTGTTGCTTAACATTGGCGTAACAAACGGCACCCACACCCGCGACCAACTCAGCGACCATCCCCACGACGCGCTGATTGACTCGCTTGATGGCCTGATTCCAATGATTGACAAGCAGTTGGCTCTGCAAACCGCCTGATTATGCACGATTTAATCGTTATTGGCTCCGGCGTTCTTGGCACATTTCATGCCTACCACGCGGCCAAAGCCGGGCAACGGGTGCTACTCCTCGACAAAGACGCGCAACCCGCCGGGGCCACCGTCCGCAATTTTGGGCAGGTGGTGCCGTCGGGCATGGCCGGGCGATGGTTTGATTACGGGCGACGGAGCCTGGATATTTACAAGGCCATTCAGCAGGAAGCTGACATCACTATCCGGCCCAATGGCTCGGTTTACGTGGCTTCTGACGATACCGAACTCGGTCTGCTTCACGAACTGCACACCCACCACATTGCCCAAACCGGCTACCCCTGCGAGTTGCTGACTCCGGCCCAAACGCTCGAAAAATACCCAACGCTGCGGCCCGATTACATTCGGGGTGCGTTGTTTTTCCCGGATGAAGTCAGTGTTGAACCCGAATTGATGATTGGTCGGCTGATTCAGTACATCCGCGAAAAATTCAGTGTCGAATACCAGACTGGCGCGGCAGTAATTGACATACCGCCAACGGCGGGTGGTGCTACGGTGTTTGTGGCGGGTGGGCAACGGTTTCAGGCCCGGCGTGTGCTGATTTGCAGCGGTCACGAAGCCCGGCTGCTATTTCCGCAGGTCATGGCCGATAGCGGTATCATTGTCAGTAAGTTACAGATGCTTCTGACCGAACCGATTGATGGCCCGAAGCTCCCCGGCAACATCCTGACCGGCCTCACCATCCGGCGCTACGAGTCGTTTCAGGCGTTACCGTCCTTTGCCCAAATTACCACACCGGACCATTTGCAGGAACTCAAAAAATGGGGGATTCATATCCTGTTCAAACAGGCCGTGGACGGCTCGGTGATTGTGGGTGATTCGCACGAGTACGCGCCCATTGCGAGCCAGGAAACCCTCGGCTATCACACTACCGATTACCTGAACGAGTTGATGCTGACCGAAGCCCGGCGCATTGTAACCTTCCCCCTCAACCGGATTCAGAAAACATGGGCGGGGTTTTACGGCCAAACCGACCGCGAAATTTTTGAATACGATGTGGACCAGAACATCCGCATCATCACCGGCATCGGCGGCAAAGGTATGACCTCCAGCGCGGGCTACGCCGAAGACACGATTGGCCGATTAATGACTTGACTATCAGACGAATAACCTATTCTTCATCGTTGATAGTCCATTAATAGTTTGCCCAGATTCATCCCCAGTGCATCTGAGTAAGCTGTTTTTTCGGTCAAACCGGCATCCCCTTTTCGGTAGCGATACCAGTCGCCTGTTTTGTAGTTGTAAACGAATCCCTCCTGAATCCCATAGATGTCGTCATCAACTAAGCCAACCACTTTTTTGAGATCGCCTTTCAGTCCTCTTGTTTGGCAAACCTCAATAATTACCAGCGTTTGCTCGGCACTATGGTCATACAAGATCAGGTCTGGTGTGGGGCTACTTTCTTCGCCAAGCAAGGTTTCGGGCAGTGGTTCAACCCGAATACTTTTCTGGTGATAATACATAACCCCCAGTTCAACGTGCAACTTTGAAATTATCTGCTGATGAATCATTGGGGCGTTTATGCCCATGCCGTCATCTTCCCGAACATAAGACGAATATTGGTCTGGAATCTGGTAAGCCATCCTGATTTTAAGTTTAATAGCTGTACAAAATTAGCCATTGCCCGGCAGAAACCCGCCCATTTCATCTTTTACCAACACGCCCGATAACCGCTTGATTTTGAACGCGGTAAGCAAATACATGATCTTCTGAACGGCTAATTCTGGGGGCAAACCGTCGGGCCTGATGTTCGAGACGCAATTGCGGCTTTCGTCGGTCAGGCCGGGGCGGGGGGCGTAGGTCAGGTAAGCTCCGAGACTATCGGGCGAGCTTAAACCGGGCCGTTCGCCAATCAACACCACCACTAATTCGGCGCGTAGTTGAGCGGCAACGGTATCGCCGAGGGCCACGCGGCTTTGTTCGGCCAGCACCACCGGAGCCAGCACCCAGCCCAGCCGCCCAGCTTCCTGCACCAATCCCCGCACTACGGCCAGCCCATGCAAGTTCACCGCCGTTGCCGAGAGTCCGTCGGCCACCACGATGCACAACGTTGGAACCGGGCCGGGCGGTAAGTTGTTCAAAACCGCAACTGATCCAGGGCTGAGTTGTCGGCCCAAATCGGGTCGGCGGAGGTAGGTTGGCCGGTCGGGAGCCTGACTGTAAACAACAATTGGCTCGTTATCGGTTAATTGCTGAATCTCGGTCAGCAGGCGTTCCCGGTTAAGCGTGGCATACACGGCATCGCGGGCGCGGGCATGGTCGAGCTGAAACGCCAGCAGTGCTGCCGTTGGCAGGCTGTGGCCGCTGCGCCCCTGCGCGATGCGGGCAGCAGTGTGGGTTTTGAGAAAAGCCCAGGGATCAGCAGCCATATTGGTGTTTTGTTCGGGCGTAGAGACGCATATTTGCGTCTCCTACTCCAATTTCTGTAAAAATAGTTGCGTCTCCTACTTCTGTAAAAATAGTTGCGTCTCCAATTTCTGTAGAACAAGAGATGCAACTATGCGTCTCTACGTCCGAACAAAACATGGTTAAAAAAATCGCCCTCGGTCTGTTCGTCATTCTTGCCCTGTTTGTCGTTTGGCAGCATGAATTAGTGGGCTACGGATTGATGCAGGCGCGGGGTCAACTCCGTATCCTGACTAATGCCCGCCCCGTTGCCGAAGTCCTGGCCGACCCCGCCGTGCCGGATTCGGTGAAGCAGAAAGTTACCCTTATTCAGGAGATCAAAACGTTTGCCGTTGATTCGCTGGGGCTAAACCCGTCTGGCAGCTACACGAGTTTTTACGATCAGCAGGGCAAGCCTATTCTGTGGGTTATCACGGCGGCCCAGCCCTATTCGCTCGTGGCGCAGGAATGGAACTTTCCCGTTATCGGAACGTTTTCTTATAAAGGCTTTTTTGAGAAAAATAGGGCTGATTCTGCCGTTAATAATCTGAAAAAGAAGGGTTTCGATACGCGGGTCGGCGAAGTGTCGGCGTGGTCAACGTTAGGATTTTTCCGCGACCCGATTCTGTCGTCCATGACTGATCGGTCGGCGGGAAGCTTAGCCGAACTCATCCTGCACGAACTGACGCATGGCACGTTGTTCATCAAAAACAGCTTGGAATACAACGAAAACCTCGCCGATTTTGTCGGCGAATACGGCGCAACCCGGTTTTTGGCGCAGAAATACGGCCCAAAATCAGTGGAATACCGGGACTATTTAGCCGCAAAATTGTTTTATGAACGCTACGACGACCATGTTTTGCGCGGTACTAAAACGCTCGACAGCCTGTACCGAACGTTTAAACCTGCTACGCCGGTTACTATCAAAGACGGGCTGAAACGGCAGGTTACCGGTCAGATTGTGGCAATGGCTGACACCCTGACGGATGAACGCCCGGTGACGTTGTCAAAAAAACGGCGGTTGAACAAACTAAACCTGCCCAACAATGCGTATTTTGTTGGGTATCTGACCTATCGAAAGCAACAGAATCAGTTTCGCACGGAATTTGAGCAGCGTTTTAAGGGAAATTTCCGGGCCTATTTGTCATACCTGAAACAAACGTATCCATCTTTATAACCCATGAAAAAGATCATCTTCGGTCTCAGTATTGCCGTGTTGACAGCAGTCGGTTTTACGGCAGCAAATACCTACCGGCGGGTGGTGAACACCAGTTTCGGGCCGGGCGAACACCTCGAATACCGGGTGCATTACGGGTTTATCAATGCCGCCGAAGCCACTGTTGATGTGGCCCCGACGGTCTATAAAATCAATGACCGGCCCTGCTACCGCGTTAATGTTGAGGGCCGCACAACGGGCGCGTTTGACCTTGTTTCGCGGGTGCGTGATACCTGGCGTTCGTATATCGACACGGCGGCCATTTTACCCCAGCAGTTTTACTTCAACGCCCGCGAAGGCGACTACCGTAAGGAAGAAAACGTCATGTTCGATCATACGGCCAACACGGCCAAAGCAGTCGAAAAAACAGAACGAAATTTATTTAAAGTACCTGATAATGTGCATGATGTGATCAGTGGGTATTATTTTTTGCGGACTATTGACTTCAACAAATTAGCCATCGGGCAGACGGTAGAAGTCCCGGCGTTTTTCGACGAAGTGATTTATAACATGAAGGTCAGGTATCAGGGCAAAGACGTGATCAAGACCCGGTTTGGCCGGATCAACGTCATCAAACTCAACCCGGTGATGCCCCCCAACGGCTTTTTTAAAAACGAAAACTCGATTCGTATCTGGGTTTCTGACGATGCCAACAAGGTGCCGATGAAGGCCGAGGTTGATCTGGCTGTTGGCTCCTTAGAGATGGACCTGCGCCGGTACAACGGTCTGCGAAACGGGTTTAAGTTTGCGCGGCAATAAGGTCGGTCTGAGCGTTGCGGCCTATTCTGAAACAAAACGGTTCCTGTTCGGGTAAGAGCAGGAACCGTTTTGTTGCGGGCTTACCAGTAATCTCAACCGTTATGACACCTGCAAATTCAACCCGCTTCCTGTGGCTGCTCATCAGCCGGGGCAGCATTTATGCGCTCATCGGCATCGTGCTGTTTGTTTTCGCCAGCACCTTCACGGTGCAATCAGGTCATATAATTGGTGTGCTGGCGCTCACTGCCGGGGCTTGTGGACTGGCCTACTCGTCTTTGAACCAACAGGCTGACCACAACCGGCTCTGGGGCGTGTTGCACGGCCTGAGCGATGTGGTGTTTGGCGTGGCTATTTTTATTTATGCCGATACTACCCTAAGAGGTTTTGTGGACATACTGGGCTTTTGGGCGTTGATGTACGCTTTTTTGCAATCGGTACAGGCAATGTATGCCTTTTTCAGTGGCCGGGGTGCCATGAAAGCCGATTTCACCAACCGCAAGGTGGTTCATTTTGCCAGCGTAGCCGTAGCCGGTTTAATGGCGTTTGACCTGATCTTTCGCCCCGTCGGACGGTTAGAATCACTGGGGTTTGTGGGCGTTTTTCCCATTGCGCTCGGTGCCCTGATTACAATAATGGCGTTGCAGATGCGAACCTTAACGAGTCAGCCCGGTTAATCGGCTGGGCGTGATAACTCATCGGCAACGGTTCCGCAACGCCAGCAACGCCTGCTCCGGTCGGCTCAGGCGGTTCCAGCGAAACGCCCAAAGCGGTTGGTCAATGGCTCCGAAACTTCGGTAAAAATCAACCACACTTTTCTTGTCGGGGCTTTCAAAATCAAACCACAGACCGGGCGTTCCGGCGTGTTCCTGAATCAGTGCATCGAGCAGCAGTGTGCGGGCGTTGCCCCTGCGACCAACACGAGAAGCGGCATTAAAAAGGTAGATAATTCGTTGATTACCAACCACAAATAAAGCTCCTGCTTCAATCCGCTGGGCATGGCAGGCGTATTGGATCGTTGCCATGCCGCGCTGCTGCAACGCCAAAACCACCGCTCTGAACACCGTATAAGCCCAGTCTGATACGCCACCCGGAATCTGTTCGGCATGGTTTTCCCGGAACAACCGAATCAACGGCTCCGGGTCGGTACTGGCCTGGATTTGCCAGTCGAAACGGTGAGCGCGGGCCAGGTTCAGCCGCCGGTCTGCCAAATAATTGCCCAGAAGAGTAGGGTAAGACAGACTCAAATCAAGCAGGTGCGTGTGTTGCGCCCGCGATTCTAAACCCAACTCTTCGGGCGGCTGATGGGCTGTTTGTAAAATCGAACCGTACCGAAATCGGCGCAGCACGGCCCCGAAAAACGGAGCCGTGTCTGTATCGGCTGGCCCAAAAACAGCCAGAAACTGGCAAAACAACGGCTGATGCACCACCCAGCTAACGGCCACACCCAGCACAAATTTCTGGCGCAACGGCACGGGCATTACGGCTTGATAACCGCCGGATTGGTTGAGCAAAACCAGCCCGGCCCACGTCCAGCCGGGCAAGCCCGTTACGGCATCTAAATACCACGAGAAGCCGTAGGAAATCTGGTTGGGTGCGGTGGCTACGCAATCGTCCCAGGCCGTATCATTGATTTGGTGCCGGGGCAGGTATTGGATCGCGTTGGTATAGCCGGGCATAATTCAGAAATGGGTATGCCACAAAACACAATGGCCCGGCAATATATTGCCGGGCCATTGTAGATAATGCTGACTTAACTGGAACGTTTTAGTTAGCGTTGGCAGTTGCCGTTGGGCAGTTCATACCAAAATAAACGGTCAACGTGTACGAACCGGCAGGCGCGTTGGGCGCAACAACAGTGTAAGTACCCGCGTTGCGGAACACTGAACTGTACACATAGCCGTTTGCGCCTGCAAAGACAAACGCAGTTCCGAACCCAGCAGCGTTAAGCTGATTACCGTTTTGGGAAAGTGTATTCACCGAAGCCGAACCGCTCACCGAATTGCCATTGATGGTGGTGGTGCAGTTGGCCGCGTTACCGCTAAACGTACTGTTCTGAAAATTTACCGACCCGGTGCCACCGTTGTTATTAACAGCATTGCTGTTGTTAGAGAAGTTATTTCCTGAGCCGGTAGTTGATCCCGTATAACCACTATCGCTATAAACGGCACCCGCATCGTTGTTGGTGAACGTGTTGTTATTCAGCGTTAGTGATCCTGTGCCTAATACGGCCACGCCGGTGTCATTATTTGAAAAGTTGGAGTTTGTAACAACAACATTACCGTTATCGTCGGTGATAAGCCCGGCGGCTACGAAGAAGGTTTGGCCCGGGGGGTAACGTAGCTATTGCCCGTAACCGTTGCATTGTTGATTGTAGCAGTAGCGTTGTCTGAAACCTGAATACCATTCTGCCCGATAACGTTTGAATCGCCAATACCCGTAACAGTCACCCCATTAGCTGTTAAACTGGACCCTATGTAGGTAACGATAATCCCCCCTTTCTGGTAGTCATCAATTGTTACGTTGGTTAGGTTAGCATTACCAACAGAAGCCAGCCCAGAGGAACCAGTCAGGATTCCGATTCCGTTCTGGCAACCAAACAAACTCGGATCCTGCTCCTTAATTGCTGTGATACGGACATTACTCAAATTGATGGTGGAAATTTCATATACAAATACACCGTAATAGTCTGGCACACAGCCGTTGGCCAAACCGAACGTCCCACTGATGGTAACGCCGGAGATGGATACGGTCGCCCCTCCTTTGATGTCAACAACAGCGTATCTATCCGAGTCAATTACCGTTGCAACCAGCCCTGTATTGGGAGCTTTGATGGTTGTGCTGCTCGCCCCCGCGCCGGTGATGGTCAGGTTTTTGTTAATCACCAACTGTTCCGGGTAAGTGCCAGCCGCTACCGTAATTGTTGAGTTGACGGGTGCAGCTGCGATTGCCGACGAGATGGTGGTGTAGTTTATGGCCGATGCAGAGATCGTAACCTGGGCAAAAACCGTGGTCGAACCGACCAGCCACAACAGTGCAAACGCTGCCAGGCGGGAAAGAGAAAATGTAAAGCGCATAAAAGTGAGGTTAAAATGAAACTGAAAAAGAATTGCGTATTAAATATACATCCACACACCATAGAAAGACCCGGCTGGTATCACTACCAAACGGGCCAACGCACTAAGCAGAAACAAAGAAGAACAAGCGTACCGGACAGGCCGACTTGGTGATAAACTTGCAAAAACTGGAAGTGTGCACAGTATGTCGGGCTTGTTGGCATCAAATTTAGGCAGTTCAACCAATCACTTACATTACTTATGTTTTTGTTTTAAAAATTATTTATCTAACGGTCTATCAAACTAATTAATGAGGTCATGAACCGGCCGGCACCGCCGATTGCCGGGCATTTTCGATACTGGCTTCAAAAAGCTGCAATCCGGCGGCTAAACTGCGCCACGAGATCAGGCACGCCACGACCATCATCAGCGTCATGGCCTGCAAAATGGTTTCGGGGCGACCAAAAACGCGGTCGTTGAGCAGGCCCGGCAGCAACGGCCCAAGCCCAAGACCGATGAAATTGACGATAAACAGAAAAGCCGCCGAAAATGTACCCCGCATCGTTCCCGGCACAATTTCCTGCAAGGCTGCTACTGCCGCGCCAAATGGCATTGAACTCGTGAAACAAAACACAACCGTCAGGCTAATTTGCCACTCAAACGGCGGCACCGGCCAGATCATTGATCCCATAAACATCAGCCCCGCGCCAATGGCCGAAGCCAGCATCACCAGCGCACAAATACGGAGTTTACCGTTTACTACGCCCTGTTTGGTGAGCATATCAGCTAATCTGCCGCCCGTAATCACGCCCGTTGTGGCACAGATGGTCACAATCAGCCCGAAGAGCAGCCCGGCGTTGGCGGGTTTGAAACCATACAGTCGGGCCAGCACCGAGGGTGTCCAGGCGGTGGCTCCGTAGCTCGCCATTGACATAAAGGCCATGCCGAAACTCAGGCTCAAAATCGGGATGCGGTTTTGCCGGAAGTAAGCCAGCACATCGCGCACCGGAATTACGGCCCCAACGGGGGTTTTGCGAACGGGTTCCTTGATCGTGAAAGCAATCAGGGCCACGATGAGCAGACCGGGCAAGCCAACAATAAAGAACACCGTTTGCCAGGGATACACGGCCCCCACAAGCGGCAAGACCCACATTCCTTCGGTGCTGATGAGTTTGAGAACCAGCGCAACTAATAAGATAGACAGCCCGGAGCCGAGGTAAATACCCATGTTGTAGAGTCCCATGGCGGTGCCGAGTTTATGCTTCGGAAACAGATCGCTGATGAGCGAATAGGCCGCCGGAGACAGGGCCGCTTCGCCCACACCGACACCCATCCGGCCAAAAAACAACGGCCAGAACGACCCCGCCAGCCCGCACAAAGCGGTCATTAAACTCCAGATTGTGATGCCGATAACGATGATGGCTTTGCGGTTTTTGCGGTCGGCCAGCCGCCCGATGGGGATGCCGAGAACGGTATAAAACAGGGCGAAGCTGAAGCCAATCAGCAAGCCGACCTGCGTATCGGAGATGCCAAAATCGCGTTTGATGGGTTCAACGAGCAGGGCCAGCACCTGCCGGTCAATAAACGACGAGATGTAGGCCAACATCAGCACGGCCACCACATACCACGAACGGCGCAACGATTGGGGATTCGGTTCAGAAAGCATTGAGGGTTATTGGGTTAAGGTTTAGGCCCGAAAATACCCACATTTTCTGCTTTTGTAGTACGTCTTCCTGATAAAATTGTGTCTGGCTTATTTTTGGGGCAGCCTCGATACCATCCGCGTCTGAACCGCGCCCCGACCGATGCCGAGGTGCAGACAGTAGCCGGTCAGTAAATAATCACCCCAATGCCTGCGCCAAATCCTGAATCAGATCGTCGGGGTGTTCTAAGCCAATTGACATACGGAGCAGATTGACCGGCGTTTGGGGCGTGATGCCCTCTACCGTTGCCCGGTGTTCAATCAAACTCTCGACTCCGCCGAGGCTCGTGGCCTTCACGAACAACTGCGTTTTCTGACAAACGGCAATTGCGTTGGCGGCCCCGCCTTTCACGTCAACAGAGAGCATCGCCCCCGGCGCATCCATCTGTTGGCGGGCCAGTTCATAGTCGGGGTGCGTTGGTAAACCCGGATAATACACCCGTTCGATAGCCGGATGAGTCGCCAAATACTCCGCTACTTTTTGGGCCGTTTGCGTTTGCGCCCGCACCCGCAGGGCCAGCGTTTTCAGTCCGCGCAAGGTTAACCAGCAGTCAAACGGTGAGGGCACCGCGCCCGCCATCCGTTGCAGAAACCGCACCCGCTGGGCCAGCGCACTCTCGCCATCCCGAAACACCAACGCCCCGCCCAGCACGTCGTTATGGCCGTTGAGGTACTTGGTGGTCGAGTGCATCACAATATCACAGTTCAGGGCAAGCGGGCGTTGCAACACGGGCGTGGCCCAGGTATTGTCGCAGACAACGGCGGCCCCGGCATCGTGAGCGAGTTGCGACACAAACAGCAAATCGGTCATGGTCAGGCGCGGGTTCGAGGGCGTTTCTGTCCAGACGAGCCGGGTATTTTCGTGCAGCGCGGCCTTCACCGCATCCAGATCGGCCATGTCAACGCGGGTATAGGTTAGCCCCCAGCCATGAAACACGTGTTCAACTAAGTTGGGCGTGTTGAAATAGGCATCGCGGGGCAGCACCACGTGGTCGCCGGGGCCGAGGGCTTGCAGGAGCGTCATGGTGGCGGCCTGCCCGGAGCCGAAACAGACAGCCGTCTGGCCGTTTTCGAGAATAGCGAGGGCGCGTTCGAGGGTGTCGCGGTTGGGATTTTTGCCCCGGCTGTATTCGTAGCCCGCGCCGTATTCGTAATTTTCGTCGCGCTCAAACTTTACCGACAGATAAATTGGTGGAACAACGGCCCCGATGGGGTCGGGCTGGTTGCCAGCGCGGAGAGCAAGGGTATCAAAGTGCATAATGTTGGAGCGTAGAGACTGGTGCGCCATTGCGACGTATTTGCGTCTCCTGAAAATAAATGTAAACAAAGAAGACGCAAATATGCGTCTCTACGAGTACTATGCAAAAAATCTTCCTGCCCGATGTCCCTCCGCCTGCCGGTCATTATTCGCCCGCCGTTATCAGCAACGGCCTGGTGTTTCTGTCGGGTATCCTGCCCATTGATGCGCTGACCGGCCAACGGTTTATAGACGCGCCCTTTGCCGAACAGGTTTCGGTGGTGTTTCAGAACGCCGACCGATTGCTGACTGCGGCTGGTTCATCGCTCAATCAGGTCGTTCGGGTAACGGTTTATGTGGCCGATGGCGACCTCTGGGGTGCGTTTAACGAGCAGTTTCGGGCTATTTTTGGCGATCACAAACCCGCCCGTACTGTTGTTCCGGTGCCATCGCTGCATTTCGGCGCGTTGCTCGAAGTAGACATTATTGCAGAGGTTTAAATTGCCGGTAATCCATGAAAAAACTTCTGTTGCTTCTCTTCCTGCCCGCGCTTTGCGTTGCCCAATGGGAACCGCAAACCAGCCATACCGACGCTAATTTCCGGGCTGTGAGTGCCGCCAGTGCCGATGTCGTTTGGGTTGGTGGTTCAGGCGGGACGTTTGTGCGTACCACCGACGGCGGTAAAACCTGGACTCCGGGCCGCGTGGCCGGTGCCGAAACCTGCGACTTTCGAGACGTGCAAGCCATTGATGCGCAGACCGCTTACCTGATGTCGGCTGGCCCGGCGGAGAAAGGCCAGGCCCGGATTTACAAAACCGTCACCGGCGGGCAGTCCTGGACGTTAGCCTACCAAACCCGCCAGCCCGGTGTCTTTTTCGATTCGATGGATTTCTCCGATGCCCAGACCGGAACCGTGATGAGCGACCCGATAGACGGCAGGTGGTTTGTGATTCAAACACGAGACGGGGGCGTATCGTGGCAACAGATTCCACCCGAAAATTTACCCGCGCTACAACCCGGCGAAGCCGCTTTTGCCGCCAGCGGGAGCAGCCTTGTGGTGCGCGGTTCGCGAATCTGGATTGGGTCGGGTGGTGGCAAGGCCGGCGCCGGGCGCGTGTTTTTCTCCTCAAATGGCGGGCAGTCGTGGGACGTATCCCGAACGCCGATTTTTGCCGGGCCAACGGCGGGTATTTTCGGACTTTGGTTTGATGCGCCGGGGCAGCGCGGCATGGCCGTTGGCGGTGACTACAAAGCCGACACCGCCCCCGCTATCACGGTCTCGATCAGTAGCGACGGGGGCCGGACGTGGCAAATTGGCGGGGCTGTTGCCCCACCTGGCCTGAAAGAAGGCATCGGCCAATTGCCTGACGGGCGGATGATTGCCGTTGGCCCGTCGGGAACGAGTGTCTCGCGGGATTTCGGCATCAGTTGGCAACTTATTGATCGTTCGGGGTTTCACGCCATTTCGTGCGCGGGCGGGCTATGCTGGGCCGTTGGGGCAAACGGTGCGATTGGGGCACTGCGGTGAATCCTCTTTTCTCAAACGCTCTCTACACTGACCAGCCACCGACTGGCCACGTTGAGCGTGTAATCAACGAAGGCTTTCGATGTTTTCAGATAAACCTCGTGGCCGTTGAAAACGCCGTCTTCGTCGAGGTTTTTATCCGTCTCGTGCGACTCGTACAGTTTGGGCGATACAATCGAGTAGCTGTTCGAGAAACTAACCATCTTGTTGATAACCAGCGTTAAATCTAAGGCTGGTTGCCGCCCGCCACGCCCGTTCGATACGCCAATCATTGCAAAAACGCGGTCTCCAAAGAGGTGCTTATAGGCTGGCCCGCCGAGTTGGTGAATCACGTTGGTAGCCTGTGGGGGAGCTTCCCAGTTGTATTCGGGTGCAACCCAGAAAATGAGTTCGGCGGCTTCCCAGGCTCCGGTTAGTTCGCGCTGGAAATCGGTGAGGGTGTCGGGCTTGACCGATCCCTGGCCGACCATCGGGATATCGTAGTTCTCGAAATCTACAATCGTTACGGCTTCGTGGCCCAACTCGTTCAGGGTGTTTTTCAGGTACTTACTGAATCGGAGCGAGTTGCTTTTCTTGCGGGCTGAAGTCGAAAATATGGCAATATTCATGGGATAATAATTCGTGTCTTTCTCTGCTAACTATGCGTCAACGGCTTTGGTTTCGGCGTTTTGCGTTATGGCGTAAGAACGACAAAACAGCTTCGTAAGGCTGCGATGAGTAACAAAGCGGTAATCAGAACGAAAAACATTAAACGATTGGCGTAAAAAACAGTCAAAGACGAGCGCGAGGCAGGAAAAAGACGCGATAAAATTGGCTTATCGGCTGATGGCTCCTATTTTTGTCTGTTTCGTTTTCTGTTTTCGACGCACAAAATTACTAACCAATTCAAATGAAAAACTCACGTAAACTCATGCTGGCGATTATTGCGCTGGTGGCCGTCTCGGTCAGCGTTCGGGCGCAGGAAATCACGCCCCCCGCCGAAATCAGTGCCTTGTTGCAAAAACACACCTGTTTAGCCTGCCATAAGCCCGGTGTGCGGCTGGTTGGCCCGGCTTATACGGAGGTAGCTAAGAAAAAATATACCAACGAGCAGATTGTTGAACTGATCTACGCGCCCAAGCCTACAAACTGGCCCGGCTACCCACCGATGATGGCTGTGAAAAGCATCCCCAAAGATGACGCGCTGAAAGTAGCCGCCTGGATTAACTCACTGGCTGGCCCGGCTAAGAAAGCAGGCTCTGGGAAGGGCAAAGGTGGTCACGGGAAGGGGAAGGCCGCTTAAAAATTAGTGACGAGTGAAAAGTGAAGAGTGGCTCCCGGATAAACGCTCTTCACTTTTCACCACATGGGTGGCCCTATCTTAATTCTTTACTTAACACTCCGTTGCCGAACAGCCTCGTATAACACCACGCCCGTTGCTACGGATACATTGAGCGAAGCCACTTCGCCCTGCAACGGAATCCTGACGTGACCGTCTACCATTTTCAGAATTTCGGGCGAGATTCCGTCTTCTTCCGATCCCATCACCACGGCCAGTGGGCCTTTTAAGTCCGTGTCATACAGGTCTTTGTACGTTTTTTCGGTGCAGGCCAGCACGCGCAATCCCGAATCCTGCAAGTATTTTACGGTGTCGGTCAGGTCATATTCGCGGCAGACTGAAACGTGGTTCAGCGCACCCGACGACGTTTTCATGGCATCGGAGTTGATGGCAGCCGCGCCCCGGCCCGGAATCACGATACACTGAATCCCGGCGCACTCGGCGGTGCGGGCAATGCCGCCAAAATTGCGAACGTCGGTAATACGGTCTAAGAGCAACAGAAACGGGATTTCGCCCCGCTCATGCACATCGGCCAGCACGTTTGACAGTTTCACGTACTGAATAGCCGACACTAAGCAAACCACGCCCTGATGGTTTTTGCGCGTGAGCCGGTCTAATTTCTCAACCGGCACGCGCTGAATGGTAACGCGGTTTTGAAACGCCAGATTCTGAATATCGGGGTTGCTCATCTCCTTCTCCATGTAGAGTTTATCCACCTGCTGATCGGAGCGCAGCGTTTCGATTACTGATTGGATGCCATAAACGAGTTCGTCGGCTTCGGGCTTAAAGGTGGGCCGGGGCCGGTCGTTGTTACGGTCGGGGCGGTCTGATGATGAGCGAGTTACTCGCGGATTGCGCCGGTTCTCCATGCTTCTACAATTGGGTACCAAATCGGCTGGTATTCGGCGTAGCGCACTAATTCGTAGTGATCTTCGACAAATTGATTCGGTTTTCGGTTAAAAGTGAAATTGATTTCTGATACGTTGGCCCGTCGGTTATAAACCCATACTTCGCGGTCGCGGCTGCGCTGCACCCGGTCGGGCGCACCGAGAATAATAAAAATCATGCCTTTGTCGGTCTTCCAGCCTTCTTTATAACTGGTAAACAGGCGGTTAGCCTCTTCAACCCGGTCATAATAGGTTCGGATGGTTCGGCTCGCTACGGCCTCGTTACCAGCCAGCAAACTCAGCCAATAGCGGTCGAGGGCTTTTTTGGGGTCTTTGGCCTGATTTAATTCGTTGACTTCGCTGCCCGTACTCATATACAACACGGGCTTGATGAGTTTTTCGGGGCGCGTCAGTTTCGGAAAACGGCGGTCGGCCACCACCACGCCCATGCCGTAGGTATCGGAGGTGTCTTCTAAGAAAAAATACAGCCCCTGCCCCGGCAACACAAACGGCTGGTTCGCTGCCAGGGTCAGCATTGAATCAACGGCGAGGGTTTTGGCGGCTGGCCGGGCCGCCGTGTTCATCGGTGAGGAAGCGGCTTCAAAATCGTGTTTGTAGCGAAACGCGAACAACGGTTTTTGCGTACCGGCCACGTCGCGCAGCAAAATAGTATCACCGGCATGGGCGTAGTTACGGAGTTGGGGAAGGCCGGTTTTAGCATCGAAGAGCGCGAAACGGTCGCTCATTTTGCTGGTTTTGAACCGAATCGGTAGGTCGTTCAGTGATTTTTTGCCGCTCGTTGTCTCCGTAATTTCGGTCAGTAGCACCGCGTTCAAGGCATCTTTGGGCCGTTTCAGGTCAAACGAAATAGTCAGGTGATTCTCTGTACCTGTGCGCGTTACGCTCCGTACCGTAAGTGGCACGTTACCATACGCCAGTCGTTCGCGGCTGCTATAATCAGGATAGACCACATAATTTACCAAAAAATGCTCACTTAAATCGCTGATAGTCAGCAGTTCAGTGCCATCGGGGCGCAGGCCGGTGATGTTCAGATACACCCGAACGGTGGCTGTGTCAACCGCCAGAAATTTTCCTTTGATAGACGTTACTACCCAGTTTTCGGCGGTTGCTGTCGGTGCAGACGCGGTTGCGTCAACGGGCTTTACCCTGCTGCGGTCAGTTGCGTTCGGGCTGCTACCGGGTTGTGTTGGCAGTTCGCTGGTTCGTTGGCTGGTTGAGCGGGGTTTGGCCTGGGCCGTTTGCCGGGCGCGGCTGTCGGCAGGTTTTTGGGTGCTGCGGCCCGATGAACAGGCCGACAACATGGCCGCGATGAGTACTACGAAAAGATTGCGGTTCATATCCTATTTTTCTCTATCCCCGCAAAAGAGTAATTTTAGGGACTTTTCTGCAAAGTATGTACAAAACTACCGAAATCACCTCTGCCGAAATCGCATCCGACAATCCGGTGCATCAGCGGCTGTTGTTTCCATACGTTGAAGCGGCCCAAATCGTGCGGGGCAACGTGCTGGAAATTGGCTGTGGCTGGGGCCGGGGGCTGGAATTGCTCACCCAGACCGCCGATCACTACACGGGTATTGACAAAAACGGCGACCTGATTACGTTGCTACAACGCGAATATCCGGCTTCGGCGTTTATTCAGGCAACGATTCCGCCCCTCAGCACACTGGCCGACAATACGTTTGATTACGTTGTAACGTTTCAGGTGATTGAACACATCGAAAACGATGATTTGTTTATCCGCGAAGCGCACCGGGTTTTGAAACCGGGCGGCAAACTGCTCCTGACAACGGTCAACAAAACGTTCTCGCTCACGCGCAACCCCTGGCACGTCCGCGAATACCTGGCTGATGAGCTTAAATCATTGATAAACAAGCACTTTCCGGTTGTGGAGACACGGGGGATTCATGGCAACAGGAAGGTGATGGCCTACTATGAGCAGAACAAAGCCTCGGTTGAGCGGTTTACGCGCTTCGATATTTTTGATTTGCAGCACCGCCTGCCCCGCCAACTGTTGCAGGTACCGTATGACATTGCCAACCGCATGAACCGCAACCGGCTGTTGCAGGCCGACGGTCTTGCTGCCGAAATAAACTACACCGATTATGTAGTGAGCAATGACCCGGCCAAAAGCCTGGACTTTTTTTATGTGGCCACTAAGTAACGCGGACGGTACGCCGTTGCGGTGGAAAACCCTTATGTTACCGGGTGTCCGATGAATAAATAACCTACATAACGGCGGCCTTCCAGCCGCGCTACGCTAATGGTTTACAGTGACTTTCGTACTTTACGGCAACTTGAAGAACGGCTATCTGTCCGTCATCGTTTCGATACGTTTCTGACCGCTATTGACCCGGTTCAGCCCACGATATTTTTCCAGAACGACCTGCGTGAAGCCTTGCTTTATCCAACTTATCCGAGCGAAAAAGCAAAATCAGAACTGCTAATTATGCCAATTTTGACGGAAGTACGGCGGCATAGCAATACATTTCAGGTGTTCTCGGGTTTTATGTTCGATGTAGACAGTTCGCGCGGGCTGACCGGATTCTGCGATTACTTGCTGAGCCGAAACCCGGAGAGTGTAGAAATTGCTGATCCGGTGTTTTGCATTGTAGAG
>JBBRUV010000054.1:0-17852 GCA_038247465.1 Cytophagales bacterium | reverse complement strand
TCATCAATTTATGGAGTGGCCTTATCGCCTACAGTTTTATGGATGCTTTTCCAACGATGCCTGTATTCGTACCCAAGCTGGGCAAGAGCGACGTGTGCCAAATTGTAATTATCTAAGAGACATCCCCAAAACTCGCATTATTTACAGTTTTATCGCCGAAAATTACCCTCTGTTTTATACCACCACGTTTTCAGCCGGTGACCGGGAAGCCTGGTATGTGTTCGATGGTCTGCTTCATCACCAACGGATCACCAGCCTACCCCAGCAACAGGTTCATAGCACGGATACACATGGTGCTTCACTGATTAACTTTGCCTTAGGTTTTCTGTTAAATATTGATTTTCAGCCGCGTATCGAGGGATTTCACAAATGTAAGCTGCATGGCATTGCCAATATGCCCATTATCCAACAAGTCGATTACAGTATACGAGCCGATAAAAATATTGATACCGCGCTGATCGAAGCGCACTGGGATAGTATCCTGCGCTTTGTGGTGAGCGTCAAACTGCAGTATGTCTTGCCGTCAACCCTACTGAAACGACTCAATGCCTATGCTCACCAGCATCCACTGTATCAAGCACTGGTTGAGTTGGGAAAAGTGGTACGGACTATTTTTTTGCTCAAGTACATGGACGACGGACAAGTGCGTCGCCGTTCACACCAGCAAACCACGCAGATAGAAAGTGTGCAGAAGTTAGCCAAAGTACTCGACATGGGTGACGATGGGTCGATTCAGTTTTGCACCAAAGAGGAATTGACGATCATGGCGTTAAGTAAACAGCTTATTATCAACAACATAAACTGCTTCAACTACCTTCTCTTAAGTAAGCAGTTGGTCGAAGCTACACCCGGAGAGCGGCAGGAGTTAATAGCGACGCTTCCCTACTCGGCGGCCTTTGCGTGGGAACATATCAATCTGTACGGGGAGTATGATTTTGGGGACGATGTCCTGAAAGATGCGCTGTCGATTGACTTGGAAAAACTACTGAACTTTGAGATCAAAAACTAAGTATGAATAGTTGAAAATCAATGTGTTAGACTACTTTGATGAAACATTTGCCCGGAATGTTGGAAACTACCCTTCTTCGTTAGAGGGCTGGCGGTAAAACTTTTCGGTAGTGTTCACTGTCACCATCCGCCCGTTGATAGACCGGGTTTGCCGGATGTCGCGCTCGTCAATTACGGCCAGCATTCGGTCGGTTATCTGGCCGGACGTAAATTGTTTTTTCAGGGTCGTTACGTCGGTTGTATTGCCGCAAACGGGGCAGCTCATGTTACCCCGGTTCATCCAGCTTGCTCCATCGTACTTCCCCTCTCCTATTTCAAACCGAATCTTAGTTCCGGTAATTACGGGTTTCAGATGCACCTGTTTACCGGGTTTGTTGCAGAGGTAAAAGCCTTTAAGCAGCGGCACCTCGGCGCGGCAGGCGGGGTTGGCGCAGGTGCCGGTTCTGGCCCAGTAATAAGCAATGGGCTGTCGGCCCGCTACTTCGGGGTACAAATGACCAATGTCGGCCTTGGCCTATTTCAGCAGTTTGCGGGCGTAAAACCCCACATCGAAACTAAGGCGGTTTTTGAGTTTGTAGGCGGCTCCGTCCAGCACCTGCCCTGCGGTTACGAGGGTTTGGTAGGCATCGGGGCCGTAGGTCTGTTCAAACTCGGTTTTGGAGAACAGGGCCGGTTTGCCGTAGCGTTGCGGAAACTCCAGGCTGCCCCGCTGAATGATGTGGGCAACGGGGTTAATGTCGTTGCCGTAGGTGCGGCACCCCAGCCGGGCGGCTTCGAGCGGAATGGCTCCCCCACCCGCAAACGGATCGAATACGCGGGGCATCCGGTCGAGAAACGCACCGATGGCGGTTTGCAGGGCGGTTTCTTTAGTTTGTACGTCGAGCGTGTCGAGGTGGCGGTCGGGGGTTTGGTAGAGTGTTTTTTCGGCTTCGCGGATGGCGGAGTGGAGTTGGTCAAAGTCGGCGAGGAGAGTTTCTACCTCATCGGAACGCCGAACCGCCCCCGACCCCCTCTCCGCATCGGCGGGCCGCTTGAAAAAAGGAGAGGGAGAGTTGACGCGGCTGTTATGGGCCACGAAGATCAGTTTTCGGGCGAGGGTGAGGATAGGTTCGTCGGTGCGCGATTCCCATTTGATGAGCGAGCCGGGGGCCAGCATTTCTTTGGGTGCGGTTGTGCGTCCGGCGCGTTCGTTAGCCACAAACTGGTCGGAGAATTTACCGATAAAGGCCAGCAGCCGGTTACGGAGCGTATCGGCCAGCGGGTCAAGGCTGGTGGTAAACGGCACATCGGCGTATGGTTTGTAACACGGGTTGGCCAGCAGCGTTTGTACAGCTTCGCGGAAGGCTTCGGGGCAGTGCGGGTCGTCGGGGTCGGGAACGAGCGAGGCAAACACCACGGCCCGGCACACGGGCAGGGGCCGACGCGCCCACCACAAATGCAGGGTACTGATGTGACCATGCCGGATAGACTTGTCGCGAACAGATTCTGCCGACACTTCGCGGATCGGCATAGCGACTTCGATCAGGTATTTGGGTTGTTGCATGATTAGTTGGTTAACTCCTGGCTTTCCCGTTCGATAAACGCCTGAAGTTGTGCTTTTTCAGGCAGGTTAGTCAGGTACTGCGAAACGAAAATTTCGTTGGCCAGACCGCTGGTTGCGTACCGGGCCATCGCGTTGTTCTTGCTGGCACAAAGTATGATACCGACGGGCGGGTTGTCATTTTCGGTGGCTTCATTCTCGGCGAAGTAGTTTAAATACATTGTCATCTGGCCGGCATCGGCATGGTCAAACTCCCCAATTTTGAGGTCGATCAGCACATGACATTTCAGAATACGATGGTAAAAAAGCAGGTCGATTTTATAGTGTCGGTTATCGAAGGTGATACGCTTCTGCCGGGCTTCAAAACAGAACCCCCGGCCTAACTCCAACAGAAAATCCTGTAAATGGTCGATGATGGCACGCTCCAGGTCACTTTCCGAATATTCTGCTTTTTCCGCTAAATTGAGGAACTCCAGCATATAGGGGTTTCGAATATAATCGGTCAGGCCAGCGGGTTGATCGTCTTTAATACGGGCGATAACGGCCGCCTTGTCGGTCGATAATCCCGTTCGTTCGGCCAGCAGGGTCATGATCGCCCGGTTTAACTCGCCCGCTTTCCAGTTATTTTTTATGGCTTCGACCTCGTAAAACCGTCGGCGAAGGGGGTCAGCTACTTTGATTAATTCGACAAAGTGCGTGAATGTCAGCCGACTGAATAGTAGCGTGGGATCAATAGCCGGGCCGTCGTTTTCGGGGAGCACCCGACTCGATGCTCTCTCTTTAATAGCGTCATAGTCAGGTAGATATAATTTTGCAGTTTCAAACTGCAAAATGTTTGGATAGGTCAGGTAGAAGCTTTTAAAGAGGTACAGATTCCGGTCGGAGAAGCCACGAACACCCTGTTTCTTCATGGCCTGAGCAATTCGGGGGATCGGGTTCTGACCATATACGGCCCGGTCGTCGCCGTGTTGCTCGAATTCGACCAGGTAAAAGCCGATCAGCCAGTTGCGGAGAATCATCAACTGGTCGGCCTGACGGGTAGCCTGTTGGCTAAGGTGCTGGTGTAATCCTTCCAGTTTGGTAATCAATTCGGTGAACTGCATATAGGGCAAGTAAAAACTACAGGGCCGGGTTTGCTTTAGCCGGTATGCCGGCGCGTTTCCATTCAGATTCAGGTAGCCAGTATTGAATGCCCCGGCTTTGGGCATCGAATTGCAGAGTATGGGCCGGGTTTTGTACCCGAAACAGGGTTGGGATGGTTTTGCAGTGGGTCACGATGTAGAGCCAGGCCGCGTTGCCGAGTTGGCCCAGCCGGTTCATCTCGTTTTCGGTCAGCACCACCGGCCCGTCCACGCTGCGGCCTTTCACCTCGATGTAGCGTTTCTGGGGTTGGCCCTGTTGCTCACTCCGAATATCGTAGCCGAGGTTATCAGCCGACACGTCGGTGGGGTGCCAGTGGTTGGCGGTTTCCCAGGCCATGACGGTTTCCATAGCGATACGTTCGGCGTCGTCGTCGCGGCTCATGCCGAAATGACCCGAGAATTCGAGCTGAGTCAAAGGCAGCACGTAGGCACAGCCCAGCACATCGGGTGTTCGGGGAGCGAGTTGGGTCATGGCCGACAGCGCGTCGATGCGTTGCTTTTTGCGGATGGTCAGTTGCCGGATGCGTTCCAGTTTTCGGTTTATTTTTTCCTGAATCTTGCCATCACCCGGCAACAAGCCAGTCAGTAGCAGCTTATTCTGCAACTCATTAATCTCGCCCGTCAGTCCCACAATCAGTTCAGTAAAAGCCGTTTCGAGGTACTCCCGGCGTTGGTCGGCATCGCGGCCAATGCGTTCGTCGGACTCGGCCAGTTGTTTTTCGGTAACATGTTCAAAACTCCAATTTACGACCTCGTCGGTGCTGATCGATTCGCTGCCGGGCGTTTCAAGCCGGTCGCGGCCCGTGCCTTTGGCAAAGGTGATTGGCGGGTACAGGTCGAGCAATTTGGCCGGCGACGTAACCGATAAGCTTCCGTCTGCTTGCTGACACACCAGCACCAGCCGTTCGTCGGCAATGCTATCGACCACTTTACGTTCGTCGGTAATCTGTGATTTGACCAGAAAGGCCGTGAAGGGCTGAGGGTCTTCGGGCGAGATCAGCACGACACCCTGGAGCGCGTCGTTGCGGCATTGGTTTCGGATGAGTTGCACCAGCGCGTCGAACAGCGGGTTGCCGGGATTGATATAGTAGGTTCGGGTGAGGTCGGTCACCTGCCGTTGTTGTTCCAGAAAGAGTTGTTTGTCGAAACATAGCCGCCACTGAGCGGGGTCAACCAGCACACTGTACTCGGTTCGGAGCCGCTGGGCAAGGGCTTCGGGCAGTTTGCCGATGGTAAACAGGTTTGGTCGTTCTTCGGTGAGCGAGCCGCCGATAAACCCAAATGCTTTGTCGAAAAATTGTCGGATGTAGATCGGCTGGAGCCGTTTTTCGTCTGACTGTTCTTTAAGGGCGTGGGCTTCGCCGTAATTTACGGTGCTGTGGGCCAGTTGATTGCGTTGTTCGTCAATGCGTTGCCGAATCAGGGTCGGGTTTAGCTGTTGCTGGATGGCATCGTCGAAAGCGGTGGCTTTTCCGTTAAATACGGAGTCGGTAATAGCATCGAGGCTCACGTTTTCAAACACGTCAGAAATTACGTCATACACCCGGTCGTCGCCCATTTGCTCCCGAATCTGGTCGAGTTTGGTAAGCAGCTTTTCGAGTACGTTGCCTTCGCGGGTATTTCGGGCCACGAGGTTAAAGACCATCACGTTTTGCTGTTGGCCGTAGCGATGAATCCGTCCCATGCGCTGTTCGAGCCGGTTGGGGTTCCAGGGAATATCCCAGTTGATAAGCAGGCGGCAGAACTGCAGGTTGATACCTTCGCCGGCAGCATCGGTGGCAATCAGGATCTGAGACTCGCGGGCAAACTGCGTCTGCGCGGTCCGGCGTTCGTCCACCGATTTGCCGCCGTGAATGGTCGCCACCGTATAGCCATTGTTGCGTAAACGGCCTTCGAGGTAGTCGAGCGTATCTTTGTGTTCAGTGAAAACAACGAGTTTCTCCTGCCGGTCGCGCACCCCTTCCGAAGCCAGCAAGTCGCGCAGCTCAACGAATTTCTGTTCCTCCTGTTCGTTGCCGTAAAGTTCTTCGGCCATTGTGAGCAGGTGTTTTACTTCGGTGGCTTCGTCGCGAATCTGGGCCGGGCTTTTGGCGGTTGTGAAGAGCCGGAACTTGCGGGGGTCGGCCAGAATGGTTTCTAATCCTTCGCGGTCACGGTCGTCCAATTCGTCGTACTCGTCTAAGGAATCCATCCCCAGCGGGAGGCCGCCCCCATCGACCCGTTGGCGCTGGCTCCACAGGCCGGGGTTGTTGGTGAGTTCGGTCAGTAATCCCTGCAATGCCTGATGCCGGTGCGAGAGGGTGCGTTTGATGGCATAAATGGACGATGTAAGCCGTCGCTGCATAACCAGCAGGGCCAGTGTTACATGGATATTTTGCTCCTGAATGGCTTCCTGGCGTTGCTGGCTGAGGTAATTGGTCACACCATCGTAGAGTTTTTTCTCGGCGGGAGTGAGCCGATACATGACCGTTTTGGTGAACCGTTGCTTAAACAGTGGTTGCCCGTTCCAGTCTTTCATTTCCTCTTTGAGCCGCCGGATAAAGAACTTGTTCAGCCCATTTTCGCCCAGCTCGCGCACCCGCTCGGTAACGAGGGTGTCAGTCGCAAAAATATCCTCATCGAGTAGTTGAAGCAGGTTTTTGAACGTGTCGCGCCTACCCCGGTGTGGCGTGGCGGTCAGCAACAGCAGGTGTTCGCAGGTCTGGGCCAGTCCCTGGATGGCTTCGTACCGTTTGGATTTATATTTCTTCTCGCCATAGTCAAAGGCGGACAGTTTGTGGGCTTCGTCCACCACCACCATATCCCAGCGCAACGACCGGACGATGTTCAGCACGTCGTCACCCCGCAGAAAGTCAATCGAGGTCACTAACCGATCTGAGCTTTGGAAGATGGTGGGATCAGCCGCGAAAGCCGCCCGGTTGACGAGTTTGAAGGGCAGATTGAATTTGAGGGCCATTTCGTCCTCCTGCCACTGGCGCGTTAGTCCGCCCGGTGTTACAATCAATACCCGCTCGATCAGTCCGCGGGTGAGCATTTCTTTCAGCAACAGCCCGGTCATAATGGTTTTACCGGCTCCGGTATCGTCGGCCAGCAAAAACCGGATGTTGGGCAGGGGCAGCAGGTATTTATAAACGGCTTCAACTTGGTGCGGCAACGGATCGACCACGCTGCAATTGACGGCAAAAAGCGGATCGAACTGATAGGCTGAATGAATCCGTTCGGCTTCGGCAAACAAAGTAAACCCGGTTGGGTCGCCGGTGAAGCTGAACGCACCCTCAACAGCCAGCACATGCAACTGAGCGGCTTCCTGTTGGGTGATCACTTTACTGCTTGACTGGTTGGTGAGTTTGCCCGTGTACTGTAGGGAAATTCGCTGACCAATCGGCTGGATTCGGGTCAGGACAACGGGTTCACCCGGAACCAGATTCCCGATGATCTGACCAATTTCAAGGGGAACACCGATGCGGGGGTGATGCGGATGGTGGGAATGATTATGCATCCTGTACAGGTAAAACTGAGAGTAAGACAGTGTATTTTAGCTGTCAAAAATAGTGATTTATCCAGTCAACTAAGGGAATAACTGCCAATAAACGCAAGGAAAATTAATTATATTGACGATTATTGCGTTATCTATGCAAATAAAGACCACATTATACCATGTTGGTGCAATTCTCTGTTCAGAACTACAAATCGTTCCGCGACGAAGCCAAGCTGTCACTGGTCGCTTCAGGCTACGACAAAGACCCGCTTACCGAAGCTAACCTGATCGAGGGTGAGCTAACGGGTCCGGTTCGGCTGCTGCGGACAGCCGCTATTTACGGAGCCAATGCCGCCGGCAAAAGCAAGCTGGTGGAGGCCATGCACGTGATGCGGTTGTTCATCCTGCGGTCAGCAGCCAGCACGGGGCAGAAAATCCCGGTTGTGCCGTTCCGTCTGAACCCCGATACGGAACAGGCGCCTTCTGAGTTTGAATTGGTTTTTCTGCATGAGGGCGACCTGTTTCGGTATGGTTTTGCGGCCACCGCCGACCATGTCGTGGCCGAATGGCTGTTCTACCGGCCCGACCTGGCCCGCCCTAAAACGAAAGAGATCGAGATTTTCTACCGCGACGGACAAACCTTCGATGCCGTACATGCGCGTCAGTTCAAAATTGGATTCAGACTAATCAAAGACGGCATGATCCGGCCCGACGCGCTGCTGCTGTCGGTGGCGGCTCAGTTCAACGAAGTGCTGGCCCAGCGGGTGTTTGGCTGGCTTGGCCGCTTCAATATCATTTCGGGTTTGCAGGAGGAGGGCCGGGCCGCGTTCGGCTACGAAGGGTTTACGGTCAGTAAAGTGATGCACCCAACCGGCAAAGGAGCCATCATGGGATTTTTGCGGGAGGCCGACCTCGGCATTACCGATGTTCGGGTGCGGGCTATCGAACACGAAAGCGATTTGCCGGGAAACCTGCCGTCTGATCTGCGGGAACGACTCACGGCGGCCCTGACCGAAAAAGACGGACTGATTTTCGGCGGAGCCAAAGCCGTGCACCGGGTCTATGATTCGTCGGGCAACCGGACGGGTGTGCTGGAGTTTGACATGGAAGATGAGTCGTCGGGAACACAGAAATATTTTGCCCTGTCGGGACCTATTCTGGAGACGCTGCAACAGGGCGACGTGCTGGTGATCGACGAACTGGAATCGAAGCTGCACCCGAATCTGGTGCAAAGGCTTGTAGGTCTGTTTCACTCTCCGGTCACCAACCCCCATCATGCCCAACTCATCTTTAATACCCACGACAGTAACCTGATGACCGCCGAACGCGGCCCGGCCGAAGGACCTTCCAGTGCGGGTGCTGTTACTCCCCTACTCCGGCGCGATCAAATTTGGTTTGTCAAAAAAGACCGATACGGTGCGTCGTCGCTGTATTCACTGGCAGGCTTCAAAACCGATCAGGTACGTAAGTCCGACGATTTCCGGGAAAAATACCTGCAAGGCCGTTATGGTGCCGTACCCTACCTCAACGAATACGAAGAAGGTGTTGGCCAGTTAATACAGTCAACGCAGGAGCAGTTGGGCCGGTCCGCCGATGCGGGCATCCCGTCGGCAGAGCCAGTCGGTGTTTTATGACCGGGTCGCCGACGCGAACGATTGGATAAAGCCGCGCTCGAAGCCGAGCAACAGGAAAAACGCCGACTGGCTAAACGTAAACCGTTTTCACTGACGCGCAGTGATCTGGCACCCGATGTCTCGCTGCGCCTACTGATTATTACGGAAGGAGTAAATACGGAACCGGGCCGCCGGGCGGTGAGTTATTTTCGTCAGTTCGAGCAGCCTACGATTCGTGTGAAAGCGGTCGGAACCGGCTTCAATACCCTTTCCTTAGTACGCCGGGCCGAACAGATTCGAGACGACGAAGCCGCCAAAGGTCGCCACTACGATCAGGTCTGGTGCGTCTTTGACCGGGACGACTTCCCAGCGCAGGATTTCAACGAGGCCGTCCGATTGGCCGAGCAACTGTTTGGACCGGGCCGGGTAGCCTACTCCAATCAGGCGTTCGAGTACTGGCTATTGCTGCACTTTCTGGATCACCAGGGCGGAGCCATGCACCGTCGACAGTATAACGACCGGCTCAATGAGTGCCTGTTGCCCTACTCGGTGCGGTACGACGGTCAGGATAGCAAACTAATCAGTAGTGATTTCTTTGACCTGTTGCTGGCCCTTGACCCAAAAACCGATAAGCCGCGCATCCGCCAGGCCATCGAATGAGCCGAACGCCTGTATGAACAATACGACCACAGCAGCCCCGCCACGGAAGAATCTTCAACGACTGTGTTTCGGTTGGTGAAGGTGATTTTGGGTGGGGGAAATAAATTACTTGAGAATAACGGATACACTGCCTGAATCTGACGAAAGGGAGCGAAGGCTCCGGCTGTATCTTCCTGAAACCTTGCCCTACCGCCTAAAAAGCGGTATTTTTATAGTGTTACTTCTGCGCGGCACCGACCGGTCCGCCGGCGCGGTGTTACTTCGGGCAAAATCAGGATGCGTCAACGCCGACATATCCCGGTTGACCGTATGCTGGTCAGCCCGCCTAACAGCATCCAGCTAAGTCTGTTTGGGTTTCTTTCGGGGGCTACCACGTTGCCCCTCTCCCGCCTTGAATCTGTGCCGGTTCGCCCGTACGTTGGCGAAAGCCTTACCGATAAGGCAGACGTTATTTTGCCGCTTATTCAGGAACGACCAACCATAAACGGGCGCAACTTCCGACTAACCGCTGACTTATTCAACCCTAAAACAGTAGGTGAACGTATAAAGGCCAACGTTAGAGCTATCCAGTTAGCTAAGCAACTTGCCCAAGAAAGCCGAGAAGCGACCGACGAAGAGAAAGCCCAATTGGTGCAATTTTCCGGCTGGGGTGGTTTGGCATCGGCTTTTGAGGAAGGTAGCCGCTACCTTACCTTGTTGGATGAGGTGCTGACTACCGAAGAACGACAGGCCGCAGCCGCTTCATGCCTGACTGCTTTCTATACGCCCGCAGCCATCATTACCGCCGTTTGGCAAGCCGTCGAGAAGTTTGGCTTTGCAGGGGGGCGGGTGTTGGAGCCGGGCGCGGGTATCGGTCATTTTTTGGGTTTTTCGCCCCCGTCTGTAAACGCCCGTAGCGAGTGGGTAGCCGTTGAGAAAGACCCGATTGCCGGGCTGATTTTGGGTCTATTGTACCCGGATGCTACGGTCGAAGTGGGCGGTTTTGAGCAAGCCGAGTTAGCGAATAGTTCGTTTGATTTGGTGATCGGAAACGTGCCCTTCGGGGCATACAGCGTCTATGACCGTCAGAACCCCGATTTATCAGCTTACCCGATTCATAACTATTTCATTGGTCGGTCAGCGCGGTTGGTGAGGCCGGGCGGGTTAGTGGCTCTTATCACATCGTCGGGAACCCTTGATCAAAGCGGAGGGGAGTTCCGGCAATGGTTGGGCCGACAGGCTGAGACAGAATTAGTTGGAGGCATCCGCTTGCCATCGTGCGCGTTTGAGCGGAATGCCGCCCAGACGCATACCAATACCAGCGTAACAACTGATGTTTTGTTTCTGCAACGACGGGAAGGCGTGAACCGTCAGTTTGCCGGACATTCGTTTGAGCGGACGGTCAGTATTCGGAGCAGGACAACGGAGCAAAACGGGGAGGAAATAACGAATAGCCTGTATATCAACGAATACTTTGCCGGGCGACCGGGGCAACTATTGGGGGAGATGGTTTGGGCTGATGAAGTGGGCAAGGGTGGTTTGCACCGGGCCGACCGGCCAACGCTGTTTCTGGAACAACCGGAAGAGTTAAGCCAGCGACTAACCGAGGCTATTTGTCAACTACCCAAAGGCTTTTTGATAGCAAATAAGGAGGGTGAGCAACGGCCAGAAAAGACCACAGACCAGATAGCCGAACGCGGCCCGGCCGCTCGTTTTCCGGGTTCGCTACGAATTAAAGGCCGGACGTACAGCCAGCTTACAATTATCCGGCAATACAGAACCCTCAAAGAGACGTTTACCGCGCTGTTAGAAGCCGAACGCGGGGGTAAGGAGGATTGGGAAGTTGACGTGTTGAGAATGCACCTCAATACTCTATACGACGAGTTTACGGCGTTTTTCGGCCCCCTGACTAATAACCGCCAATTGTCGTTTCTGGAAACCTATGATTCCCGATTTGCCCAGGTGCAGGCGTTAGAAATTCCGCAAAAGGAGGGCGGTAAGACGATTCTGAAAAAGGCGACTATTTTTCGGGAGCGGGTAAACACGGCTCTCCCCTACCCTACTACAGCAGAGTCTGTAGCTGACGCGGTGAATCTGTCGATGTGGTTTCATGGTGGGCTGAATCTGTCGGTTATGACAGGTTGGCTAAGTCTATCAGCCGCCGACGTTACCGAGCAATTACTTTCGGCAGGTTTGGCGTTTCTTGACCCAATAACGGGCTGTCTGATTGAGCGTGACGCTTATTTATCGGGCAATGTTCGGCAAAAACTGACTATTGCCGAGGACAAAGCTCGTAGTGAACCCCGTTATCAGGCCAATGTCTATGCCTTGCAACAGATCGTACCGCCTACTATTCCGGTTGCGCTTATTTCGTTTGGGTTAGGCTCTGTCTGGTTGCCGGATGAATTGGTAACAAACTTTATCCAGGCAACGCTGCAACTGCCCGACGTATCGGCCAGCTACAACAACCGGAGCCGACAGTATGAAATAGATACCCCAACGCACTTTTATTCATCGTTGAACCAGTCGTTGGGAACATCGCACCGGACAGCCCTGCAACTGATTGACGCAGCCCTAAATAGTCGGAGCGTCGTTATTACCAAAACGATTACCCAGGATGGCAAAGAGGGTAGTCGGTCCGTCGTCACGGTTCGGGACGTTGAAGCCACCAGCCAGGCTATTGCCGCGCAGGAGCGGTTAGGAGAACTGTTCGTTGATTTTGCCCGTGAGCAGTACGAATCGGTCATTGAGGAAACGTTTAACCAGCTCTATAATACGCACGTACCCCGCCGTTTTGCCCGTCCGACTTACCCGCATTATCCCAGTGCAAACCCGGCCATTACCTTGCGTGACCACCAGTTTAGGGCGGTTGAACGCATCAAAATTCAGGATACCATGTTGGCCCACGCCGTAGGGAGTGGCAAAACCTATACGATGATTACCGGCGCGATGGAGTTAAAGCGGTTGGGGATTGCCCGTAAACCGCTCCTTGTGGTGCAAAACTCAACGGTTGAGGACGTGGCCCGCAGTTGGCGGTTGTTGTACCCGTCAGCAGTCGTGTACGTGCCGCAACGGTCTGACTTAGAAGCCAGTGGGCGTAAACGATTCTTACAGCGTATCGCCACCAACTGTTTCGACGGGATTATCATTCCGCAGAGTTTTCTTAAACTCATACCCGACGATCCGGCCAGTGAACAGGCATTTTTGCAGGAAGAAATAGACCGGGTGGAAGCCGCCGTTGCCGCAGCCGCCAGACAGAATAAGTGCGGGCCGCGTTCGGCTAAAAAATCATTGGTGAAACGGCTAAATGAATTAAGACTACGCTTGGAAGCCCGGCGACTTCGGCAGGCCGACCGGAAGAAAGATAACATACTGTCGTTCGATGAATTGGGCATTGATGCGCTGTTTTTGGACGAGTGCCACAAGTACAAACGGTTGGGCTTTTTTACGTCCCGGCGCGGTATCAAAGGCATTGACCCGGCTGGTTCGGAGGATGCGTTGAGCGCAATGTTTAAATGTCGGTCGGTGCAGGCCCGGCAAGGGCGGGTTGTACTGGCTACCGGAACCCCGATTTCTAACACCATGGCCGAGGCATGGACGATGTTACGCTTTATTGCTCCTAACCGCTTAGACGAAGCCCGGATCTCAACGTTTGACCAGTTCGCCGGAGCGTTTGGGCAACTCATAGCGTCGTTTGAGTTGACGACGACCGGCCAATTTAAAGCCGTTTCGCGTTTCGCTCGCTTTGTTAATGTTCGGCAGTTATCGGAGTTGTACCGCGCTCACGTTGACGTAGTGCTGAATGATGATGTGGTCGAGTTTCAGCGCGACCAGACTTTGCCCGTTTTGAAAGATGGTGGATTTACCAAGATTGTGCTGCCGCAGACGGAAGGGGTTCAGGCCGAATTAGATACGATTCGGGAACGGCTACGCTGGTTTGAAGAATTGACGGGGAGTGAGAAGCGAGAGAACTGCCATTTACCTTTGGTACTATTTGGACAGGCCCGGAAAACGACGCTCGATATTCGGTTAGTATCGGCTCGAAACGATGCGGGATGCCGCCCAGACGAGCCAGGGTCAAAACTGAACCGGGCCGCGACGGAGATTGTACGGCTTTATCAACAGTCGGATTCCTACAAAGGCACTCAGTTGGTGTTTGCTGATGTGTATCAGTCCCCCAACGGAGGTTGCCCGAACGGAGGTTCCCCTGCCAGATTATTTGTTGAGGAAGACGAGCGGTTATGTGTAGCCCCGGAATGCCGTACCACCCGCTTTAACCTGTTTGACGATTTGAAATTGAAATTAGTGGCGGCTGGCATCCCGGCTAATGAAGTAGCGGTTTGCCCCGCCGAAGCCGATAAACGGGAAGCCGTATTTGCCAAAGTGCGAACGGGCGAAATTCGGGTAATGTTGGGTACATCGGAGCGTATGGGTATCGGGGTTAACGTGCAGGAACGGTTAGTTAGCCTTCACCACCTCGACGCGCCTAACCGCCCAACGGATTTTGAGCAACGGAATGGCCGTATTATTCGTCAAGGCAACTCACACGCTGCCTGGGGTATTCCGATTGAAATTCTGACTTACGGCGTTGATCGGACGCTCGATGCGACCGCCTACGGACGGTTAGCGATTAAGCAGAAGTTCATCAATCAGGTGTTAAAAGGCCACCTGACCGACGAAGCTATGAATGATATTTCAGCCGACGATGATTTTGCCGCTATGTCGTTTGACCAGATGATGGCGACCCTATCCGGCAGTCAGTATGCCTTGGCGTATGCGGCAAAACAACTCGATTTGTCGCGGTTGCTGACCGCCCGGAAGAATTGGCAACGGGGCGTTTTAGACGCTCAAATGCAGGTCGAACGCGCCCGGCGTACCTTGTCAGTACATGTGCCGCTTTTGCCAACGCTCGAATCCGAAGTAGCCATATTGAAAACCCGTTTTGCAACAGACGAACTACCATACAATTTGAGCCAAGTTGTCATTGAGGGCGTTACCTACACCGAGAAATTTGGCGGGCCAGTACAGCATTTATTAGACCAGATGCGCGGCCAGTTGAAACGGCGTAGTATTCCCCAGGCGGCAATTACAGTAAACGGGCTATCCTTTTCGCTGATGGGTGAAGTTCGACAGGACATCTTTACCCTACGCAATGACTATTCGTTTATCTACCAGTGGGGAAACAGTTTGCAAGGCGAAATAATGAGCGGCCCCGGCCTGTTTCAGTCGCTGCGGCAGTCGGTAGCCCATGCCGCCTACTTACCCGCCCAATGTCAGCAACGCATAAACCGCGCCCGTGCTGACGAAGCCGCGTTTATCCAGAAAGTCAACGAGCCGTTCCGCCACAGCCAGAAGATAACCGAACTGGAATCCGAGATTGCCGACCTGCAAACCGCTATGTTGCGGGAGTCCGAGCGGAGTGCCGCCCAGCCGGAAACGGTTGAAATCGCATAGCCAGGTTGTGAGAGCCGGAATAAACCGGCTCTCACAATTTTATTAGTGTAGGTCTTGAATGGCAGGGCCACACGCTGTTCGCACCACCGCTCGGGCGGCCCCGCCCTTGCCCTTCTATAGGCGGTCATCGGAGCCGTGCGAACTATTTTTTTGCGTGAAGTCGCTGAAGGGCGACAACCCGCTTTCACGCCCACCTGCACTAAACACGCCACTCACACGTCCAAAACACATTACACTTTATCACAAGAATCAAGCTGACGAAAGGGAGCAGAAGGTTTCGTGTAAACTTCTGTTAATCAGTTATATAGCTTTCAGATTTGGGCATAGTTCCGTATCTTTATACTGTTCTCTAAGCGCGGCACCGACTGGTCCGCCGGCGCGGTGTTATTTCGGGCGACTGTATGAATTACGCCGTTACAATTTGCCCGGTGCGGCAGGCTATTGACAACCTCCTGAACCGCGACCTGATTGCCCAGGCCCGTGAACAGGGTTTTGTATTTTCCGACCCGTTTGCCGATGCCGATATGTGGCGAGGGTTAGAAACCACCGATTTAGAAAATCCCGCCCAATGGTGCGACCCCGACGAGACCGATTGGCTGTTTTGTAAAGCCATCGAAGCCACCTTGTTTTTTATCTATCAGCAAACCCGCCGATTTGTCGGCCAACGCTCCCAACTATGATACGCGAACGGACAACAAACCCAAAACAAATAGCTATGAACCCCCGCGTTCAGGTTATTTACAACCAGATCGGCCCGCTGGCCCTTGCCCGAATGAGGGCCAGCGCACTAAGCCCGGACAACCGAAAGAATGCGTTGCAACGGAAAATGAAGGGTAGCTGATTCACGTCTATTCGCGTAGAATGCGAGCAGGAAGGGAACGGCTATCAGGTTAGCTTTTTCATCATCAACCACCAGCAGTTTACCGAAATTGTCATTGAGCAGGTAGAAGCGACTGAGATACTAAACACGATTGAGCAAATGAACGCCGTGCGGTCATCGGCGGATTTTGCACCCGTTGCCGTCTAATAAGCACTAACGAATGCCCGGCTCCGAGACGGTCAGCCGCTGCTGTGCTACGTCGGGCAGACCATATCATGAACGACCCTCAAAACCTACAACGCCCGGCGTACTCCCCTCCTACCCCGCCCGTCAGAACGCTGGAGGAATTTAGAATCCGGGTTACGGGTATGACCGAAGAAAACCAACTGACCGTTGCGGGCAAAGATTTGGTAAGAGCCTATGAATGGAAGTTTGTCGGCGATTCGTACCGTCAGGCTTGGGGTTACTTGTTCGCCCGCGCCCGGCATCTTGGCCTGACCTACTGCAAACATTTCAAACGGTTTTACAAGCCCCTGCCACCCAAACCAGCCATCGGCGACCGGGTGAAGTTAACCAGTACCGGAGCCATTGGTACCGTGACGGGTTACAGCCGGTTTGATGTGCTGGTGAGTATAGACAACGAGCAACGCGAAGCAGAAGTAAGTACCGAATTCTTGCTGAAAATCTGATGCCCTGATTCTGTGCAGGCTGGGTTTGACCCGGTCTGCACAGTTCTAACGGCTGTTCCAGGCCGGACACTCGGCTCACACTGACCACACCGTTCCTGGCTTTCCTCCTATCGTCGGGCAGCGGAACCGTGTGGCCCAATAAACTTGCTGACAGCCGCTTAAGCGCGGCCATCAGCGCACCATACAACGCAAACACAGACACATCAATCACTTGACACATTCACTATTTCACAAACAAAAAATGGCCGAAAGGGGGCAGGGGGTTCGGCGTAAACTTCTGTTGGTCAGTTATATAGCTTGTAGGGATGGCCAGAGTGCCGTATCTTTATAGTGTTCTTCAAGAGCGGCACCGACTTGTTACTTCGGGCAATTTCAATGCAGAATGCCAAGACTTCCGCCCAGCGGGGAGGTACTGACCGGGTCGCGCCCGACCTCTATGCCCGCGTTACTGAACTGATTGTGGCCGAACTGGAAAAAGGCCGCATTCCCTGGCGCAAACGGTGGGGGATTCTCGAAGATGGCCGGGTAGAAGTAGCCCAGAATTTCGTGAGTAAACGCGCTTATACCGGCATCAACAGCGTACTGCTGGGATGTGCTCAGTACGAGCGGCCTTACTTCCTGACCTTCAGACAGGCGACTGAATTAGGCGGCAACATCCGCAAAGGAGCAAGGGGAAATTTAGTTGTTTTCTGGAACGTGCTGGAAAAAGAAAAGGAAGTGACCAACCGGAAGGGTGAAACCAAGACCCAAAAGGTAGGCGTTCCCCTGCTTCGTCATTACTTCGTTTTTAACGTGGCCGATGTGGAAGGCGTGACCATCGAGTTACCAAAGCTCCTGCCGCCCGATGCCATTACCGAAGCGTACCGGATTGAGGCTTGCGATGCGGTTTATGCCAGCTATCACAACCGGAATGCCGGCCCAGGCCCCGATATTATCCACCGTGACCCGGCCCGCGCATTTTACAGCCCTTTGTTCGATTACGTGAATATGCCCCGACCCTCAGCGTTCGATTGCCCGGAAGCGTATTATAGCGTACTATTTCATGAACTCGTTCACTCGACCGGCCACCGTGACCGACTAAACCGGGAGGAGTTAGTACAATCCGACGGATTCGGCGGGGAGCGGTACGCCAAAGAAGAATTAACCGCCGAAATTGGAGCCTGTTACTTAGCCAGCAGTTGCGGCCTCGACCTGACCGACCACCGGTTATTAACTAATGCAGCCGCGTACCTGCAAAATTGGCTGACCTCCCTCAAAGGCGACAAAACGCCGATTTTTCGGGCATCGGGACAGGCACAAAAGGCCGTTGATTATGTGCTGAACGGCGTAGCTGAGGAGGTGGAGCCGGAAGCAATTGCGGCTTAACATAAGCGTGGCCTGGCGAAAGCCAGGCCACGCTAAAATGCAAAACATATTCGATAAGTAGTCGCATACTTTTATTTTGCATTAAAAGGGCTGAAATTGATCTT
>JBBRUV010000053.1:0-17857 GCA_038247465.1 Cytophagales bacterium | reverse complement strand
GCATTGGTCGGATACCGGCCCAAACCCCCGACCACGCCCGGATTGTGGTGGATAAACTGATTCGGTACGCAACTGACAAGACCCTGACCGGCGACTGGCAAACCCGCGTCATGCTTGTGGCCGACGATGGCGACGATAACCTGCACGAACGCGGTGCCGACCTGCTGGGCAAACTCGTCGAACGTCAGTCCCCCGCATACCGGGTGCAGCGCCTTTTTCTCGATAATTTTCAGCAGACAACCGCCCTCACCGGCCAGCAAGCCCCCGCCATAAACGCGGCCATTGACGAAGCCATTACTGACGGGCGGCTGATAATTAACTACCAGGGACACGGCGGGGAATCGGGGTGGGCGCAGGAACAAATTTTAACCCTGACCGACATTGCCGCCTGGCGAAACCGGCGGTTGCCCTTATTCATTACCGCTACCTGCGAATTTGGTCGCTACGACAACCCCAACGTCAATTCCGGGGCCGAACTATCGCTGCTAAGCCCGTCGGGGGGCGCAATCGGGTTGCTGACTACCACCCGACCCGTTTTCGAGAGTTCTAATTTTTTGCTGAATCAGGCATTCTACAACGCTGTTTTCACGCTTGATGCCAAAGCCGGGCAGATGCCCCGGCTCGGTGACGTGATGCGGCAGACAAAAAACAATAGTTTGATTAGTGTGCTGAACCGGAACTTCGCGCTCCTCGGCGATCCGTCTATGCGATTGGCATATCCGTCATTACAGGCAGTTTTAACAACCGTCAACAGCCAGTCAATCTCAGTTAGTCGCACCGATACGCTGCGCCCGTTGCAAACCGTCGAAATCGCGGGCGAAATCCGGCAGGGCGGCAATGGGGCCGGTGGCCGGGCCGGTGACTTTTCGGGAACCATCCGGCTGACGCTGTTCGACAAGCCGGTGAACCAAAGCACACGAGGCACCGAAAGTGCAAAATTTGGCTATGCACAGTATGGGAGCATTTTGTTTTCGGGGCAGGTGGCCGTGCAGCAGGGGCAGTTTCGGGCGCGGTTTACGCTACCGACTGATGTAGTCCCGGCTTTTGGTACTGGTCGGCTGCTGTTTTATGCTCAGAAAAACGATAGCCTGACCACCGCATCCGGGGCATATACCGACTTGGTAATCGGCGGGAACCCCACCCCCGGCCCCGTTCCTGCCCCGCCAACGATCTCGCTTCGCGTAGATGGGGCCGACATCATGGAGTCACCGATTCGGGTGGCCGGACCAGACGTAACGCTCGTGGTTAGTTTGTCAGACGCGGCAGGCATTAACACGGCAACTGGCCAAAACCATGACTTAACGTTACAACTTAATGATCAGAACCCGCTGATAATCAGCGAAAAATACGTGGCAACCGGCACTGATGGCCGTAGCGGAGCGGCCCGTTATACATTTCATAATCTGGCACCCGGTCAGTATGCTGTTCGGGCCAAGGGTTGGAATATCGGCAATATCTCGGCCCAGGAAACGTTGACGTTTCGGGTATCGGACGCACCCGGCCTGCAACTTGTTGTTCGGGCGTATCCTAATCCATTCACTGAATCTGTGACCATTAACGCAACGCCGAACCGTACCGTTGATGCCGCCACCTGGACAATGAGCATTATTGACGGATCGGGCCGGGTCATTACCGAACAAACTGGACACTGTTCAGATTGCGCCATTAACCCGCCAACTGCCACCTGGGATGGGCGAACCAATGCCGGAGCGAGCCTGCCAAACGGCCTGTATCTGTACCGAATACGGCTCCAGTCGGTGGTTGATACTGGCGAAACAACGGGTAGCGGGCGAATCCTTTTAACCCGTTGAGACGTATTAACTAAGTGGAACTACTTTTTTACCAACCTTTCCGCGTAATTTTGGCCCCTGCACAGCCAACCCATTCTTCGATAAGTTGCTGTTAATTACCACAAATTTTTCTATGAAACGCAGTATTTCCTGCTTCCTGACCGGGGCCACTTGTTTAGTTTCGTTTCTTGCTGTTGCCCAAACCTCGCCGTCGTCAACTACGGGAACGAGCGTTAATGGTGCCAACCAACTCAACGTCATCAATACGGCAGTTCCTTTCCTGAACTTTACGCCCGATGCCCGTGCGGGTGCAATGGGCGATGCCGGGGTAGCGTCAAGCCCGGATGCCAACGCTATTTTCTGGAACCCCGCCAAATTGGTTTTCTCTGAGAAAGACGCGGGCGTTTCGCTTTCGTACACGCCCTGGCTACGCGACCTGATCGGTGATATGTATTATACGTACCTGACGGGATTCAAAAAATTAGATAAAAACTCGGTGATTGGCGGCTCGCTGACTTATTTCGACCTCGGCACGATTTATTTTACGACCAATCAGGGCGTGGCTGCCGGGCAGTTCAACTCACGGGAGTATGCCTTCACGGGGTCCTATTCGCGCCGGTTGAGTAAGAATTTTTCCCTCGGCGTGAATTTGAAGTACCTGAACTCCAACTTAGCCGGTAATACCTCGGTAAGCGGAACGGCCCTAAAACCGGGTGGAACCGCTGCCGCTGACATCAGCGCGTTTTATAGCAAAGAAACCCGCGACGATGTGTCGGGCAAGGGTATTGGTCTGGCCTTTGGCGGTATGATCTCGAACCTCGGTGGCCGGATTAGCTATGGCGGTGAGCAGCGGTATTTTATCCCGACCAACCTGCGCTTAGGAACGGCTGTGACGTACTATGCCGATCAACTCAGCAAGTTTAATTTCGTTCTGGACATCAACAAACTGATGGTGCCAACTCCGCCCATATACGGCAATCCGGTAACGGGACCCGGTGGTGTGAGTACGCGCCCGATTTTGGCCGGTAAAGACCCCACCCGCAACTATTTCGGGGCGGTGTTTGGCTCATTTTCTGATGCGCCCGGCGGCTTTAATGAAGAATTACAGGAAATAAACATCGCTACCGGCATTGAGTATTGGTATAACAATTCGTTTGCCGCGCGCGCCGGTTATTACAACGAACCGAACGCCAAAGGAGGCCGCAAGTACTTCACGGCGGGTATCGGACTGAAGCTGCAACAGCGGTTTGGCATTGATTTCTCGTATCTGATGCCCATGAAACAAGGTAGTCCGCTCGCCAATACCTTCCGGCTGTCGCTGGTATTAGACCTGGTGAAGGGTGCCAAGCCGTTCCGTGACGATGCTGATGATGAAGTGCCGGTTGACGAAGAGACCACGAACAATTAGTGGATAATTTTTGCTACTCCGACAAAAACGTATAGATACCTAATCACGATTCGGCCCTTCTCTTCTGCCAGGAGAAGGGCTTTTTCTTTAATCTCCAATGACTTTAGACCGTACCCAATCGCCCGATTTCCAGCGTATTACGAGTATTCAGTTGCCCGCCGTTGACACTACTCTGCTCGATAATGGTTTGCTGCTTCACCTGATTGCCGTTCAGCAGCAACCAATTCTGCGGCTCGAACTCATTTTTGATGCCGGGACGTGGTTCGAGACAGTACCCGCTACGTCGTTCTTTGCCGTCAAGATGCTATCTGAAGGAACCAGTAGCCGAACCTCGGCCCAGATCAGTGAGCAACTCGACCGGATTGGCGCGTTTCTTGAACTCAACAGCGGGCCAGACCGGGCCAGTGTGGTGGTTTATTGCCTGACCCGTTTCCTGCCCGACGTACTGCCGTTACTGCGCGAACTGCTGACCGAATCCATCTTTCCAGAGAAAGAATTGGCTGATTTGCAGAATATTACGATTCAAAACCTGAAAGTCAACTTCGAGAAAAACGCGCACCTCGCCGGTGTTTTGGCCCGCGAAAACTTGTTTGGCGCGGCCCACCCCTACGGACGCAGCCAACGCCCCGAAACTGTTGAAGCCGTGACCCGTTCCGACATCCGGGCATTTTTTGACCGCGTTATCCGGCAGCGGCCCTACCAGATTCTGCTGGCCGGGCAAGCCGGAGAAAACGAGATTGCGCTACTGAACCAGTTCTTCGGACAGAAACCCGTTGGCCCGCCCGCCCAGGCCCCGACTCACACCATTCCGACTGTTTCAGAGCGAGTTATGCTGTTGCACGAAAAACCCGATAGTTTGCAGTCATCAATCCGGGTGGGCCGGTTGCTGTTTACGCGGCATCACCCCGACTTTATTAAGGTACTGGTGATGAACGAAATACTGGGTGGCTATTTTGGCTCGCGCCTGATGAAGAATATTCGGGAAGAAAAAGGCTTTACCTACGGTATTTCGTCAAACATCGCGTCGTTTCGGCGGGCGGGGTTTTTGATGATCGGCACCGACGTAAAGCGCGAGTTCACGCAGCAAACGCTGGATGAAATCCGTAAAGAAATCCGTATCCTGCGAACCCAACCCGTGCCTGCCCATGAGTTAGAAACGGTCAAAAACTACATGGCGGGTGAGTTTGTTGGCTCGTTGAATACGCCGTTTGAGATTGCCGACCGCTACAAAACGATTCTGTTAGACGACCTACCGGCTGATTTTCTGACCGGCTACATTGCCCGCGTTCGTGCTGTTACAACCGATGATATTTTGGAAATGGCGACAATTTACTTAGCAGAAAGTACGCTTTCGGAGATAATTGTGGGTGGAAAGTAAGCATTCCATGAAAATACAGTAAAAATGGCGGAGGTCTTGTGCGGGTAAGCCTATTGGATCACTATATTTGAGTTCACATTGTGGTAATATGCCATTCTGTTCGGTTACCTGTTCTGCTTTTCACCGTATTCTCGCGCTTAACTCATGACTATTTTATTTTGCCTGTTGGCTCTCATTCTGGCTTATCTTCTTGGCTCAATTCCTACGTCGGTCTGGTATGGCCGGTTGTTCTTTGACCTTGACATCCGCGAACATGGCAGCGGAAACGCCGGGGCCACCAACACGTTCAGGGTGCTGGGCAAACGCGCCGGAACGATTGTGCTGCTGGCCGATATTTTGAAAGGCTACGCGGCTACCCTACTGGCAACGCTGCTGGTTCAGAATCACATTATCGAAGCCGATAAACTGACGGGCTGGCAACTAACATTTGGCTTGTTGGCGGTGGTTGGGCATCTATATCCGATTTTCGCGCAGTTCCGGGGCGGCAAGGGCGTGGCCTCACTGCTGGGTATGCTACTGGCTATTCACCCCGAAATGGCGGGGTTGTGCATCGGTATTTTCCTGCTCGTAGCCATTGCGTCGCAATATATTTCGCTGGGGTCATTGCTGGCCGCGCTGGCTTTTCCGGTGCTGCTGCTGTTACGGGTTTTTGGCGAAAAAGAAAGCCCATTGCTCATCGTGTTTGGCTTCGTGATTTTTCTGCTTGTGACGCTGACGCACAAGAAAAATATTGGCCGGTTGCTGCGGGGCGAAGAAAGCCGCACGGTATTGATTCGCTTGAAGCGAAAGCGGTGAGTGTGGTCTTTCCTGAACAGCCTTTCCTGTCAACTGTCTCTTACCCCCAACCCCCCAAACAGGGGGCTTTACAAAGCCTTCGGCTTTTGATCCTGCATGGTTTAGCCCCCTGTTTAGGGGGTTGGGGGTAATGGGCCGGTTGGGGGCAAAACCCCGGCTTTTCTATGCAACACCAATATGAATTAGACTTACAAAACCCCTCTTACTTTGGGCGTTGACACCCATTCATGCCGTTTTTTATCATAAACGAGCATTGAGTCGGGCCATTCGATGTACATTTTCATCTGTACTAATTCATCCACATTGCCGCGTTTCACCATCTCGCCAAAGATATATCGGCCCCGTTTTTTTAATTCATCAAAATCTTTAAGTCGGGGCGTGTTATAGAGTTCTTCAAACTCGGTGATACGCCCGTTGGCATCAACCCGCAGTTTGCCTCCTACACCGCGTTTGTAAAGTGGGTTTTGCCCGCCGGGACGAATCACGAAAAAGTAATGTGTGCTGTCGGGTGCGACGAAATAGCGATCAATGGCGTATTTAGGCAACCGCGTAACGTACAGTGCTCGAAACCGGGGTTCTAACCGATTTTCTATTGTGGCACCACGCGCCACGTAATCAACGTACTGAACTATGCCTGTCAACAGCGTATCGCGCTCACTGACGTTGTAATAGTGGTCAACGCTAAACTTGTCGGTTGAGCGGCAGGCCTGAAAGCCGATGCCAACAAGAAGGATGCAAAGAACGTGTTTCATAAAAAAGAGAAAAGACCGGGGGAATCAACCCCCGGTCTTTCAAAAAAAATCAGAAACGACTACCGATATGTTGGAGCCTGCGGATTAAAGTTCGACCAGCCAGCCGTCCAGTCCGTAGTACCATCAAACGCACCGATGTAGGGGGTCTGCGTCAGGCCAGCGTTGGCTGGAACCGTAGCAGCACCCGTCAGCAATGCGCTACCGGCAGGCAACGTCAATACTGGGCGACCTGTGATAACGTTACCAAGGTTGATGTTGGTGGTTGAGGCATTGGCCAACAGGCGATTAGCAAACGTAGCCGTTGAGAACCACTCCGTTGGCGTTTGCGTACCGATGCTGAACGAAACTGGCGTTGCCTCGGTACCTTGGTTCCGAACCGGGAAGCCCGTTGGTGTAACCGCGAAACCAGCACCGAATCCATTGGTTCCCCAACCAGTGATACCTGATACCACTACACCGCGCAGCACAAGCGTATTTGCCAGCGCGTTTGCCAGCGTCACACCGCCGTTACCGTTATCAATAAAGATTCCGTTTGGATAACCGGCAACAAAGGTGTTATACACTTTGAGTTGAGTATTCCGGCGCAGGTGCATCCCGTTCTGGAAGTTTGTGTTAACCGTCGTACCGGCTTCAGATTTAGGCCCGAACAGCGAGTAGTTCACAAAGTGAGCTGAGGTAAAGGGCGTTGAGTTGCGGGCAGCCGTAACGTTCTCGTTGTCAGACTCAAAGCCGTTAGACCCTGATGCGTCAGCAATGAGCGACCCCCGGATACCGACACCAAACTGGTTAATGCCGCTAAAGCCGTTATCGGTATCGAAATCATCGTCAATACCCCGGTAAGCAATCAGGTTGCGGCTGTTTACCGTACCGCCAAACCACTCGAACGAATCGTCACCGCCAAACGAAACCTGTATGTTATTCAATACGGTGCCGGTACCGACTGCGCCCATCGTCAGGCCGTTGATTTCCTGGTTTGGCTGGATTGGAATCCCACCAAATTCAATCCGCACAAATTGAAGCGAGCCTGAATTATCGGCCAGGATTGGCGAAGCACCACCGCCAAAGAACGCTCCGTAGCCACCTTCCAATTCGCCTGAACCATTCGTCAGGTTAAAAGTTGAACGACCGCACAACACCACACCACCCCAATCGCCGGCTTCGCGCTGACCGGGGTCACGCTCTGACGTAAACACAATCGGAGCAGCAGCCGTACCATTGGCAATCAACTGGCTGCCACGCTGAACGATAAGCGTACCTCTCGTAGCGCGGTCACCAATGATAATCGTACCCGGCTGAATCGTTAAGACTGCCGTTGCTGATGGTGTACCTGTGATGGTTGCATCGGCACCAACCCGCACGAAACCTACCAATCTGTAGATATTACCGGCTGTCCAGGTGGTGTTTGCCGTGATGTTACCCGTAACCGAAACAATTGGCTTGGCCGGAATAGCCGTAACCGTTATCACGAACGTTTGCGCGATACCTGAGTTGTTTTTGTTATCAGTAGCATTTATCACAAATGTCTGCTGCGAACCGATAGGAGCCGTTGCGGGAATCGTGTATGAAGAGCTATACGTGGCCGTAGTTTCACCAGCGTAAGTCTTGGTTTCAACCGCCGTACCATTGCGGGTTACGTCAACTGATTTTAACCCACCGGGGGCGTTGATCGTAGCGGTGAACGCAACTTGCTGACCGGGCGTAGCCGACGTAGTAGTTGGGGCTACCGAGATAGTTGGTGCAGGGAACACCTCTTCGGCCTTTGTACAGCCATCTACTACAACAGCCATTGGCAACAGCAGGGCAATCATGCCCGACAGTTTTGCGAAGGCCGATTTAGTTTTCTGAATTGAGAACATAAATTGGGTTGTTTATTAATTGAAAATGAACTTACTATGAACAATTAGGGAAATGAGAAATTTAAAGAATGGTGTATGAAACACCCAACTGCACCAACTGACCGGGGCTGTACCGCTGGATTGTCTGGTCTTTGTCCCGGTCAAACTTCTTATCCTGGTTACCGTCCTGCAACCACAGCACCGGCTGGTTCAGGATATCTGTTACCCCACCTTTCACCTGAAAACGCTTGCCAATGCCTTTCGAGAAGGTTAAATCCAGCACGCTCCGGGGCATTTCGTAGAAGTCTGGGTAATCGCGCAGACCGACAAACACAATCCGGCGACCGATCACGTTGTAAAGCAAATTCACCTGCAGGTCGCGGTCAGGATTATTGTAGTTCAGACCAACGTTGATAATGTACGGCGACTGTCCCTGCAAGGGCCGGTTGTCTGACTGGAACTGCGTTGAGTTATCCTGGGCGAGTGTGATTTTACTGGTAATCAGGGCGGTATTGAACAACAAACTCATTCGGCTCAACGTGGTTGAGTTTGGAAACAACGTGCCAAGTCCTTTCCGCACTTCAATTTCAACCCCTGCTGTATACGCCGATTTGGCGTTCTGGAACGAGAAGTTCCGTCCGCTTGGCCCGATAATGGCTACCGACTCGATTGGGTTGGTGAAGTCTTTATAAAAGGCGGCCACGCTGACTAATTCAGCGGGCGTAGGATAGAACTCGTAACGCAGGTCGTAGTTGTTGATCGTGGCCGGTTTCACCAGCGGATTTCCGCGATAAACAAAGTTGTAATCGAAGTCGTAGAAGGCAAACGGAGCCAGTTCCCGGAATTCGGGGCGGTTGATTGTCCGACCGAAAGCCGCCCGCAACAACGACCGTTCCGTAAAGTTATAGGTCAGGTTCACCGAAGGCAGGGCCGTTGTGATTGGGTATTTCACCACAACGGGCGTACCGTTCAGTTCGCGGCTGTTGAGCGACTGCGTGTTATCTTCGATTCGCAAGCCAACAATAGCGTTGAATTTCTTGGTCAGTGGGATATTGACCTGTGCATAATAGGCTAAGAGCGTATTTTCGGCGTTGTACGAATCGCTGGGATTGGTCTGCTCGTCAATCTTGATCCCGGATGTCGAATTGATATTTTGCGTCTGAAACAGGCTGTTGATAGATCCGTTGAGCAGTTCGTTGTTGAACCCATCCCCGCTGGCGCGTACATAACCGAGGTTACGTCCGGCAAAGTCGCGGTTTTTCTGCTCGTAGAAAACGCCCGCTTTTACTTCCAGTTCGCGCTTATCGGCCCCGAAGACAAACTTGTGAGTCAGGTTCGCACTGCCGGTCACGGCGTTCTCATTCAGCGTGCCATAGAACCGGCCTAAGAAAAAGGTAGCAGCTGCGCCAAAGGGTACAAACAACGTGGTTGAGTTGCCGTTTAGGTCTGAGCGATACCGGCGGTAATCAGGCTGGTCGCGGAAAGCGTTGTTGTAGCCTACCATCCAGTCAACAGTGGTGCGCCGGTCGGTTCCCAGATCGTGTCGTCCCAGCAATTGTCCCGTATAAATACCCCGGAACACCTGATTGAAGGAAGCGTTTTTGGCATTGTAGGCGGCTTGAATATCGCGTCCGGTCCGGTCAACATACTGCCCAGTACTGAATTGGTTATAGAGATTCTTGAACTCGATCAGGTGTCGGCCATCGCCAAAGCGGGCGGCCCAGTTGTGCATCAAACCAATCCGCACGTTGCGGGTGTATTGCTGATCGTTGAAGTTAAAGAGTGCCGTGCTGCCCGTAGCATCCACGTCATAATCGTTACGCGTAATGCCAAAATTGGTAAAGTTGTAGCTGTAATTGAGTGCCGTGATATTACCAATCCTGACCTTGCCGGCATCAATGCGGAAACTGGCCGTAACCGCAGCCCGTTGGTCAGGAATAGCCCTTGATCGGCTGGCCGTCCAGTCGTTTTGAAGTGACTGCCCGGCTTGTGTTATCAGCGCGTTGTTGTTTATGATCGTGGCTAAGCTGGCGGGGAAGTTCTTCGGCAGGTCATAGGTGCCGCTGTTAAAACCCGTTGCGAACCCGCTTTGGTCAGACTGCAAGAAATCACTGAACGTGGTACCGGCCCGGAACGCCATCCCATAATCAATGGTAACACTTGTCTGGTCGGGGATGCTCTTGGTAAAGATTTTCACGATACCACCGGCAAACTCGCCGGGGTTGTCGGCAGAAGGGGTTTTGAAAATCAGGAGCCGGTCAATTTGCGAACTGGGAATAACGTCGAATGAGAACGCCCGAACGTCGGTCTCGGTCGAAGGTGTAAAGGCGTTGTGCAGCATTACGGTGTTATACCGTGAACTCAACCCCCGGATGTTGATGAACCGATCTCCGACGATGGTGATACCGGGAATGCGCTTCACAACCTGCCCTGCGTCACGGTCAAGCGTGCGGGCGATTTGCTGGGCCGAAATACCACTTACAATTTGCTGGGCAGCTTTGATCTCAGAAATTACCGAGATTTCGGTGTTGGTCGAGCGTTGGGCAACGATCTTAACTTCGGCGAGTTGCACTTTGTCTTCTTCCATAGATGCGTTCACCTCGGTCACCTTGTCGGCTTCGACCGTTACGCCGGGAATCTCTTTGGTCCTGTAGGAGACGTAGGTAAGAATGAGTTTAACACTACCGACCGGGACTTTGCTGATTGAGAAAAAGCCGTTTACGTCCGTAGCAGCTCCGATGGCCGTGCCGTCTACCCGAACGGTTGCCCCAATGAGGTCTTCCTGGGTGATGGCATCTTTGAGAGTCCCACGGACGGTGCCGGTCTGGGCGTGAGCAAGCGTGACCAAGAGGCCAAGCAGAAGGGTTAGTAGGGTTGATTTCATATTGGCGAACAAGGGCGCTTTAAAACGGCGCAAAAGTAGCTCACTAATATTACCCTAATGTTACGCTAATATTATGTTTGAATTATAGTTGGAAACAGTAAAACTTCTTCATTTTCAGACAGTTGCCTAATTCGATAAAATGGTAAAATAATATTTCATTCAGGTTGTGATTTGCCAAATAAGATGCGGTGTATGGCATCTTTAGCCAATTTTTTCAATTAATCAATCCTGACTGCAACTGAGCAGGATTTAGTAAAAAACCATTAACCCATGTCTGTTTAATTTCGTTTATCTGCCGCAACTGGAAGGTTGGCACCTGTCCCAATCGCAACGGATTGGCGGGCAACGCACCGTCTCGCAACAGATGAACGGGCGCGTTTGGCACCGGGCCGCGTTTGCCCTGCCGCACCCGGAACGCCAGGTAGAATGCTGTTATAAATTCAATGTTGCTGTTGTGCCGATTTGCGTGAAGCCTTTTGCGTGCAATCCTGTTAACAATTTTTGGTCCCCAGTCCAGATTGGAGCATTATGGTGAATAGATAGGGCAACGTAATACACATCACGCGGGTCAATGTCTTGAACTAATTGCTTTGCCCGGCTGATTATGTCTGCTGACAGCAACGATTCATTGACGAACTCGATTCGGTTCAATAGGCCTAATAGTAACTCCAAAAAATCAGTTTCGGCCAATCGGCTGGCTTTGAGCATTTTTGCCTTGTGCTTGAATAGCTCGACGTACAGAAAATGGCAACTTACAAAGTGGTATCGCTCCGATGACTCGATGAGCGCGTTCGCTACCCGGCCTTGATGAGTGATTAACGCACTCATTAGAATGTTGGCATCAACAATAATGATTGGTTTCGTTGAGTCGTTGACCATTCTAATTAAGCCTCCGATTGTTCGTTGCTCCACCAATGCTCCATGAGGTCGTCGGCAAGTTGATTGGCTTCGTCGGGGGTGCCGCCTAATTGAGAAGCCAGTTCTTTCAGCCGCAGGTTTCGTAGCAAACGGTTGATGTCATCAACAGAGAAAGCAGTGCGATTTAGGCGTATAATGTATTGCGTGGCTGTTGTTTCGATTTGCATATGTTGGCTGACTTTTCTCCAAATTTACAGAAATATCGCTTTCTATGTTCTCCGAATTAGGTCAGATTCATCAATCAACTAACCCTGAATGCTCCAGCCCGTTTACCAAAAAACCGTTAATCCACGTTTGCCGAATCTCCGTATTTTGCCGTAATAAAAACGTTGGTACCTGTCCCAATCGCAACGGATTGGCGGGCAACGCACCGTCTCGCAACAGATGAACGGGCGCGTTTGGCACCGGGCCGCGTTTGCCCTGCCGCACCCGAAACGCCACTACGCCCTGCCGCCGAAGCGCGGTAAGGTCAAGGGTTTGCAGGTCGGCAACCGTGTTTAGGGTATCAGCGTAAAGGTTGGCCGGGGTCAGGGTCAGGCCGGTAGCATCAATTTCCTGCAACCCATGAAACGTTGATAAATCGCCGAGGTCGTCAAGCTGACTCCGGTAATAAAAATCAGTCGCACCGTTGATGTTCACTTCATAGCGGTTAATACCCAGATCGAGCGTTACCGGACTGCCATTTTGCATGGTCTGAACGTTTCTGATCAGGACATCAAACAGGGCGCGGTCGTTTTCGGGAATGGCAGCATAGTCGGCGGTGTTTTCCTGTTCATAACTTCCGGTGGCAATAGCCTCTAAGGCGGTCAGCATCGCCACAAAGTTCAGTTTGCGGATATACTGTTTTTCGGGATCATTGGCATACCCGCCCGATTCGATCAGAATCAGCGTGGTTCCCCATTTCTGGATATTATCACCAAAGGCGCGGGGTTCAAACTCGTCGTCATACCGGCCAATCTGACCGGGAATAAACGGCTGCAATACCCGGTTCATGCCCGCAATGAGTTGCATGGAGCGTTTGCGGACGGGGTTTTGCGACCGGGCTGCATCGAAGGCCGTTGCCAGAAATGACAGCGTAGCCTGTTTGCCAGTATTGCCAACGCCGTAGCGCGGGCTTTGGTCGTGCAGGTTAAAGCCGACGAGTGGCTTCAGGGTTTGCTGAAGGCTTTTGAGCAGCACTGATTCGGGCGATTGCAGCCGGAGTGCGTCGCGGTTCATGTCAATATCCAGCGCGGTTCGGCGTTGCCAGCGTTCGGCACCGTCGGGGTTTAGCATCGGCACAAAATACAGTGTGGTTTTGGTCAGGATGCGCTGCCGAAGGTCATCGAAACCGTCGTTCCGGGCCTGCAAAAAATTAAAGATATCGAACAACGCCATTGTGGCAGTGGCTTCGTCGCCGTGCATCTGCGACCAGAATAGCACCGTTGCCGGGCCATTGCCCGCTTTAACCTGGTAAATCGCCCGTTTCTCAAACGATTCGCCAATCGTTGTGACCGACAACGGGGCCGACAGTTTGGTAAGCAGCGGCACAATGTCGCGGTGTTTAAACCGGCGGGCAGTCAGGGCTTTTTCGTTGTAAGTATCATGGGCATCGTGCAACCGCCGGGCCAGGGCTACATCGGTCTGCGCGGAAGTAAGCGTAGAAATCATCAGGGCAAGAATCAGCCAGACAGAGAAGGCTTTCATGGAAAAAGTTGAGAACGGGCGTTGATTATTTTTGAAGAAGTTTAATAATGATATCAAACTTGTGGTTCATTTCGTCCCGCAAACCATCTACTTTCTCATCAATTTTACGTTCAATCTGCTCAAAACGTGCGTCAATTTGCTCAAAACGCGCATCAATGGATTCAAAACGCGCGTCAACCTGCTCAAAACGGCGCAACATTTCGCCCCGCAACGAGCCAATTTCAGTCTCAATCTTGCGGTCTAACTGATTTAACCGCTCATGAAGTCCATCAATGCTATCAGCGTTATGAATTCCCTGCTGCTTCACATCTGCAAGGTCTTCGCGCAGTTGTTGCAAGTTCCGGTCAACCCGGTCAAACCGACTTTGGGTGTCGGTCGTCAGCATCCCTAATCCACGCGCAATCGAATCCTGGCCTTTAATAAGGTCGGCAGTAATACGTTCAAGTTGGTCAATGCGCTGTTCGATGTACATGATTGCGGGCAAGATTTCGTCAAAAATACAGGTTTTACCCGATTCCTCAAATCCGTTGTCCTAACCATAACCCGCCCGCCGAAGCCACTAAGCAAAGCAGTACGTTGAGCGTGATGTTGAGCAATGCAGCTCCGACTCGGTCTGTTTGCAACAGCGTCAGTGTGTCATTACTAAAGCTGGAAAACGTGCTGAGGCCTCCGCAGAAACCTACGCCTACCAACAACCGGATTGGCTCGGTTCCGGCGCGGGCCAGGCCAAAACCAGCCATGAAACTCAGCACAAAACCGGCGACGATGTTTACCAGTAAAATTGCGAGCGGAAACGGTTGTCCCAACGCAGAAGCCGGCAAAAACTGCCCCACAGCATAGCGCGCAAGGCTCCCGCAACCACCGCCCAGAAAAACCAGCAAGGCCGGATTCGTGAAAAATGCGTTCATACCGCCAAACCTACACAGAAATCCGGCCCGTTTCGTAGGTTAGCGGTTCAACGTCTTTTTCTGACGCAAACCCTGACCAAACCCGTATTTTATATGGCCAAACGAACCCAACTCATCAAACTCCTCGGCGTAGGCTTCGGCATTGCCGTTACCATTGGCGGCACTATCGGCACGGGTATTCTCCGCAAACCCGGCCCCATTGCCCAGCAACTCCTTGACCCCGTGCTGATTATTGCCGTTTGGTTAGCCGTTGGTGTGTACGCGCTCGTCGGTTCGCTGTCGGTGATCGAACTTGGCACGATGTTTCCAAAAGCCGGAGCCTGGTATGTGTATTCGCGGAGAGCATTTGGTAATTATGCCGGGTTTGTAGTTGGCATTTCGAGTTGGTTCGGCACGGTGGCGGCTATGGCATTCGGGGCTTCGGTGATGAGCGAATACATCGGGCTGTTGGTGCCAGACTTAGCGAGTTCGTTGCAACTCGTTGCCATCGGCATTTTGGTGGCGTTTGCGGCTTTTCACTGGCTTGGCGTGCGGTCGGCGAGCCGGGCGCAGGAGGTGATGAGTTTTGTGAAAGCCGTTGGGCTGCTGCTGTTTGTGGGGCTTTGCTTTCTGTATAAGCCCGCCGAATCATCGGTTGTTCTCTCGCCTGAAACCCTGAAACCCGTTGCCGAAGGCGGTATCTGGCTCGGTGTGCTGGTAGCATTGCAATCGGTATTTTACACCTACGATGGTTGGCACACAGCGGCTTACTTTACGGAAGAAGACGTGAACCCCGACAAAAACCTGCCCCGCTCGATGGTGACAGGCGTTTTGCTCATTATCGGGATTTATATTCTGGTGAATCTGGCTCTTCTTTATATTCTGCCTATGAACCAGTTGGCCACCTCGAAATTACCAGCCGCCGATGCCGTGCAGTTGATTTACGGCCCGGCCAGTGCCAAAATCGTGACGTTTCTGCTGATGCTGTCAATCATGGGCATTCTCAACGCCCAGATCATGTTTAGTCCCCGCGTCGTGTTTGCCATGGCCCGCGATGGTCTGTTTTTCCGGGCCGGGGCCAGTATCAACGCGGGCGGCACACCGGGCGTGGCGATGCTGCTGACCGTAGCGGGGTCTGTCGCGCTGATTTTAACCAACACCTACGCCAAACTCTCCGACGTTGCCACGTTTTTCTTCGTGCTGTGCTATGCGTCCGGGTTTGCCTCGCTCATCCAACTCCGCAAAACCGAACCTGACCTCCGCCGACCGTTTCGGGCCTGGGGTTATCCGTTTTCTACCTGGACACTCCTCATTATTTCGCTGGCATTTCTGGCGGGTGTGGTCATCACCGATCCCTGGAGCAGTGCCTACGCCGTTGGGTTTATAGCCGTGAGTTATCCGGTATATAAAGTCGTAACGCGGGTGGAAACCCGCCCACAATAAAATAAAAAAAGGCGGGTTTCCACCCGCCCTACGTTACCTGGCAATAATCAACTTCTTGGTCTGCACCGAATCACCGGCCTGCAACCGCAGAAAATACAAACCGTTTGGCAACTGGCTTAAATCTAACGACTCGCTGACGGTGGTTCCGTTTTTAACCAAAACCAGTTGCTGACGCAGCGTCTGCCCGGTGGGGCCGCTGATACTTAGGGCGGCTTCGGTGGCTGGCGTGGTTAGTTCGGCATCAACGCGCACAAAACCACCCGCTGTCGGGTTGGGCGAAACCGTGAACGTTGCGGTTCGTATCGGTTCTGCGGTCAGTACAACCGGAGCCGCCGGGGTCTGAATCTGGAGGTTGTCAATGGCCCAGCCCCAACCCCGCGCCAATTGGTCAACGAATAACCGGAACCGAACCAGAACGACCTGGTTGGGGAAGAAATTACCGTTGTCAAGCATCGAGAATTCGCGTTTGCGGAACAGGTTCGGGCGGCCCGCCGTTGTCGAAATCTGATCTTCGGCAGGCTGGTTGCCCGATAGTATAGTTGCTGTTGTAACGGCGGTGTTGTAGGCCGTTAGCCACACGTTTTGGTCGCGGCTGTCGTAGCCACTCACAAACGGCAACCACGTTTTGCCGCCATCCCGCGAGCCTTCTACAATCACGTAGTCGAAAAAATCGGAATCCCGGTAATCGCTGCTGGTGCCAGGTTCGACCAGTACAACTTCATCGAACCGAATGGTGGTACTATCCTGATTGGCTTTGATGCGAATTGGCGTTTTCAGCACATATGTGTAGTCGGTCTCAAAGAAAATATCGTTTCCGTTGGCGTATGGGTGTGCCGTATTGATTGCCGCATCGGTAAAACCCGTTGGTTGCGTTATGCTAAACCCATCACCAACAAAATCTGCCGCAGCCGCAGCCACATTGCTAAAGTTGGTACTGTATGAGTTTATGGTTGTACTGGCCGGGGCAACAATGGTAGTTGAATAAAACCCGGTTGCGGGCAAAACGCGCCGGTTGCCCGCCTTTGATTTGTCTTTGGCAATCAGCCGGTAAGACACCACGTCTCCGGCGCGTAATGTTCCCCGCACAATGGGCAACAACACGGCAAAAGCACTGTCGCCACGAGCAAATCTTGCAAACGACATTGACGCAGGTGGGCGAGCCGCACCGTTGATGCGATAGTCAACATAAACCGAGTCTAAGTTATTGGTACGTTCATCAGAAATAATGGCGGTCAGGGTATCAGTTTCGACTTCGGCGATAAACGCATAGCTGCTTGGTACGTGGCGGGTAATGGTGGGTGCTACGTTGTCGGGTGCTACGATGAAACTGTTTACAATCTGCCCACCCCGCACGTTTTTGCCAGGATTGGTGTATGTTTTTCCCGTCACGTCTTTGGCCTCGAAGTAATAATTGATCCGGCCCGTTGCCTGGCTGGCGGGCAGGGTGTAGCTGTATGTGCTGCTGGTGCCAACACGGGTGAGTGGAATTGCCGTGAAAACACTGGTACTGGTGAGCGTACCGGGCGAAATATATAACGTCGGCGAGGTGGTGTTTACGCCCGTGTCGCTGAAAACCTGCGTCACAAACGCAATCGGTTTAGGGTCTTCCATATCAGGAATGGGCGTATGCAGCACCGAAGTCGTTGTCCATTCCATATCCGTGAACATACTTTTTACAAGGGGGCCGGGGTCATGGATAGCTTCTGCCCTGTTTGCCGACGGTGACATGAGCGAATTTGGGTCGCCTTGCCGGTAGGTATCTTCATCTAAATGGCTAATGCTCGACGCATCGCTGAACGTGCGGGGTGCGTAAAGTTTGGCTTTCTGCGTGGTGGGGCCGGTGAAGAAAATATCGTTGCCAGTCAAGGCTCGGTTCAGTGCAGTAGCATCGTTAAAGATAGTTGCTGTATTAAGTAGCACCTGATCCTGACCGTTGGTGACGAAATTATCAAAAACGGCGGGTAATCCCCGTAACCCGGCGTTTGTGGTATTATAGATTTTGTTTTATAAAATGGTAAATCCCAGAACAAGCCCTAAAACGTGTAAAAAAATTGTTACAAAATAAAAATTAACCCTTCCGG
>JBBRUV010000052.1:0-17900 GCA_038247465.1 Cytophagales bacterium | reverse complement strand
TGAGTGGCAATAAACGACGGCAATAATGCTCATGCCGGGCCGAATGAGGGTCTTTCAAACTTGATAAATACAGCTCTTTGTTAAGGTAAAATTTTTGCTCATTGGCCGTATCGAAGCGTAATAAAAACAACTGTCCGATCCCAAATTCAGTAGTCATCACGTTGGTAATTCGGTTAAACAGCACTTCGGGCGTAACGCCGTAGCGGGTCAGCAGCGCCACCCACGCAGCAGCGTCGAACATAGGTTGACCAAACAGCACCAGCAGGTCGGTGCAGAGCCGTTGGCGTGGAATAAGTAAAGCCCCGGCAAAGTAAGAAGCCTTGAAATTGTTCAGTACCTGCTCAAAAGACTCGGCCTCCAACACCGACGATACCAAGGCTCGATTGCTGATAGTCAGAGTTTTATAGCCCAACTCGCGCCCAAACGTGAACGCTCTTTGCTCGCTTTCGAGAGCCGCATTGAGCAACAAAACCGGGGCTTGTTTTACATGCTGACCCGCCGACAACCCACCATCAGGCGGTAATAACACCGACCGTAACCGCGCCAAAGCGGGGTGTTTATCTTCCTGAAAATCACCAATCTGGTAATTGAAATCAGTTTCTAATCGGCTCTGTAAATCGCCAGCAGTCAGCGCAATATCTTCACCAATGCCAATAGACTGCCGGTAGTGGGTTACGGCTTCTTCGAGATCGGGAAAGTCATTATCGTGCATTTCCTGATAACTCCGCAGGGCAGAAAAATAAAACTGCTCCACGTTCATGCCGTGCGAACGGCTGATTTCGATCAGCGTACTGATAAACGCGCTGATTTTGGCCGGGGCTTCTGACAGTAGTTCGAGCAAATCAGCCGGTTCCAGCCCAAAAAGTTCGAGTGGCATCTCCTGCAGAATATTAGAATTGAGTAATTCGGCAATCGGCTCTAAACGCTTACTGAGTTTGAGCGACACCAACGAGTCATAATCGGTGCTGAGGGCCGAAGCCAACGCGAAGATTTTTTCAGATTTAGGGTACTTTTTGCCCTTCTCTATTTCGTTCAGGTACGATGGCGAAAAACCAGCTTGTTCGGCCACCACGTAGGCCGACAGGCCCCGGTCTTGGCGTAACTGCTTCACTTTCAAGCCAAAAATTAGCCTGATTTGCTCCGTTGAGTACATAGAAAAGTTGAGATTTTTTGCACGACAAATGTAGCGATTTTAACAAAACGGTGATTTTTAATAGTTTTAGCGAATATTCGCTTGTAATGCTGCATTCGCTAATTAATTTTGAGCATCGAATCACGTAAACAATCGCGATAACCATGCTTGCTCCTGTGCCAATAACCGCCAGCCCACTTGCCGGGCCAAAAGCCACACCAACGGCCACTATCATTCGTTCATCATCGGCAGTACCAACGTACCCTTTAGCCGATTTGGGCCTGATGGCTTGCCGCACTATTTTTCTGCAACTGCCACCCGAAAGAATGGTTGAACACGCCCTGAATCGTGATGAAGGCATTTTGGCTGACACCGGCGCGTTGATGTGCGATACGGGAAATTTCACGGGCCGTTCGCCAAAAGACAAGTTTATTGTGCGAGACGCGCTCACCGCCAGCCGCGTAAACTGGGGTAGTATCAACCAGTCATTCGATGGCGAAGCCTTTGCCCGGTTACACCAAAAAATGCTGGCTTTTCTGGAAAATCAAACCGTATTTGTCCGCTATGCCCGCGCCGGAGCGCACCCCGCCTACCGACTCGATGTGGCCGTTGTGACCACCAAAGCCTGGCACAGCCTGTTTGCTCATAACCTGTTCATCAGGCCCTCCGAACCAGAATTACCCACTTTCTCGCCCGATTGGACGGTACTCTGCATTCCCGAATTTGAAGCCGACCCCGCCACCGACGGAACGCGGCAGGGCAATTTCACGATTGTTGATTTCACCCGGCAAATCATTCTCATCGGTGGCACGGGCTACGCGGGCGAAATCAAAAAGGGCATCTTTACAGTACTGAACTTTCTTTTGCCCGTGAAACACAGCGTGTTACCGATGCACTGCTCGGCCAATATTGACGCTGAAGGCAAAACGGCCCTGTTTTTTGGCCTGTCGGGAACGGGTAAAACCACGCTCTCGGCTGATGAGGGCAGGCGGCTCATCGGCGATGATGAACACGGCTGGGTTGGCAATGGCCACGAACGGCAGATTTTTAACTTCGAAGGGGGTTGCTACGCCAAAGTTATCAACCTCACCGCCGAACGCGAGCCGCAGATTTTTGGCGCGATCAGACCCGGCGCGATTTTAGAAAACACCCGTTTCTCGCCCGGTACAACAACTGTTGATTTTGCCAATCAAAGCGTTACCGAAAATACCCGCGTCGCCTATCCTCTTGATTTTATTCCGGGGGCCGTGCAGCCGTCATTAGCCAATACGCCCAAACACGTTTTTTTCCTGACTGCCGATGCTTTTGGGGTATTGCCCCCGCTCTCTCGGCTCACAACCGAGCAGGCCATGAACCAGTTTTTGTTAGGCTACACAGCCAAGTTAGCCGGCACCGAAATGGGTATCAGTGAGCCGGTTGCTACGTTTTCGGCTTGTTTTGGGGCGGCTTTTTTGCCGTTGGCTCCGCAGGAATACGCCGATTTGCTGGGTGAACGCATCCAGCAATCGGGCGCAACGGTCTGGCTCATCAACACAGGTTGGACGGGGGGCGCATTTGGCACCGGCAGCCGCATCAAGCTCGATTACACACGGGCGTTGGTACGGGCCGCGCTCGCCGGAGAGCTTGACAATGTTGCCTATAAAACACATCCGATTTTTGGCTTGTCAACGCCAATCGAGTGTACGGGCGTTCCGGCTCATCTCCTCGACCCGGCAAAAACCTGGACAGACACGACCGCTTACGAAAAACAGGCGCAGACCTTGGCCGATTCGTTCGAGAAACAGTTAAAGTCAATGAAATAGTCTGATGTCTATGCTCAACGAAGAACAGGTGGCGGTGCCGGTAGGCGTAACCCTCGATCGCTTTATAAAGCGGCAACAACAAGCTGCACGGTCGGCTTCGGGCGAGTTGTCGCAATTACTACGCGACATTGCGCTGGCGGCCAAACTTGTCAACCGCGAAGTTAATCGGGCGGGCCTGGCAGCCGTAACGGGCGCGTATGGCACCGAAAACGGACACGGAGAAGCCCAGCAAAAGTTAGATATGATTGCCCACGTCCGGTTTCTGCGGGCCTTACGAAACGGGGGCGAAGTAGCCGCGATTGTTTCGGAAGAAGAAGATGAGATGATTGATACCGGCAATGATTTCGGCAAATATGTAGTGGCTCTTGACCCTCTTGATGGCTCCTCAAATATTGACGTAAATGTGTCTATTGGCACTATTTTCTCGATTTATCGGCGGGTTTCGCCCGTTGGTACCCAGCCAAATTCCAGCGATTTTTTACAGGGGGGCGAGAAACAGGTGGCGGCTGGCTACGTGCTGTATGGCACCTCAATGATGCTGGTTTACACCACCGGGCAGGGCGTGAGTGGCTTCACATACGATGGCTCTTTGGGTGAGTTTTTTCTCTCGCACCCCAACCTGACCACGCCCGCCAATGGCACAATTTACTCCTGTAATGAAGGCAACGTACTCGATTTTTCGGAGTCTATGCAGCAATATGTAGCGCATTGTCGGCAACGGCGACTTACAGCCCGGTATATTGGTTCGCTCGTGGCCGATTTTCACCGTAATCTGTTGAAGGGCGGGGTTTATCTGTACCCGCCAACGGCCAAAACACCATCGGGTAAACTGCGGCTACTCTACGAAGCGTTTCCATTAGCCTTTATTGTTGAACAAGCCAACGGGCAAGCCACCGACGGAGAAGCGCGGGTTTTAACCAAGCCCATCAATACCCTGCACCAACGCACGGCATTGGTGATTGGGTCACCAGATATGGTATCGGAGATTATGGCAAAAGCATAAATACCGTTGGATTTAGTGAGCCTGTACCCTAACTTTCGGCTTAGAATCAGCCCTCCGAATTACCATGAAATTTTCTAAACAAGTAGCCGCCTTGCTATTTATAAGTGCCATGTTGACCCTCGCGGCTTGTGAATCTAAACCCCAAACTACAAAAACCGACGTGGATTCGACGATGATCACGCCGACCGATACACTCCCGATGGCCGACGATAATTCGGTAATGGTTGATTCGGTAATGGTTGCCGACTCTACTCAAAGGTAAGAAATGTTCACTTTGCTCCAGTCTTGTGTCCCTGCCCCGGCATTGGCTTAGTGCCAGCAACTTCACCGCCTTGCTGATAGACTGTCTCCGAAAATTGTAGAGCCGCAACGGGTTAGAAAGTCTATATTTATCAGAGACATTTCCCTGTTTATTCAATGCGGTTGTACCGCGCAGAACGTTGGGTGATTCTCCCTGAGCGATGTACTCTGCAGTAGCGTATAGTGCACTTGATTTGTAATGTCCACCTTTTTGGGGGAGGCTTTGTGAAGCAGAAGCGTGTATTATTGAATGAATAGTAAGCTGAAAAGTATAGCCAAAAAATAGACGTTGTCCTGTTGTTAGATACAAATTTGTATAATTATGTTGTTGTTTTTTGTAGAATACTAATGGTATTGGCTTCATTCGTTCCAAACTGTAACTTTGCCGCCTGTTCTGCAAAAAATGATCTCACCTGCTACCACAGCCGACGTACCGGCCCTGAATCAGTTAGTAAACAGTGCTTACCGGGGCGATAGCTCGCGCCGGGGCTGGACCACCGAAGCCGACCTGCTCGACGGTATTCGTACCGACGAAGCCGCCCTGCATCAGATGCTGCAAAATCCCGCCGTGACACTCCTGAAATACGAAACAGCCGATCAATTGATCGGCTGTGTGTATCTCGAAAAAAAGGAGGACGCGCTTTATCTCGGTATGCTCACTGTCTCGCCCGATGCTCAGGCCAACGGTCTCGGCAAAGAGTTAATGGCCGCAGCCGAAGCCCTTGCCATTGAGCAACAGTGCAACCGCATGACCATGACCGTGCTGCCCATGCGCCACGAATTGATTGCATTCTATGAACGGCGCGGCTACCGGAAAACGGGCGAAACCCAGCCTTTCCCCAGCACTGATCCGCGCTTTGGCCTGCCCAAACAGCCGCTGGAATTTGTAGTGATGGAGAAAAAACTGGCGTAAAAGCCCCTTGTCAAACGTCAATCACTCCTTCGTAATCACCTCGTCTAAGTTTAGCATGGTATTGGCCGTAACGGTCAGAGCCGCCAGCGCGGGCGTTGCTTTCTGGCTTGCCAGCAGTTTTTTTGCATCGGCAGGATGTTGCTGATAGAACGTCTCCGTCTGGCGGTAAAGCCGGGTCAAAACAGTCAGTTTGCGGGGTTCTATTATGCGGCCCATCACGCGCCGGAATCCAGCCTGAATCTGTGCGTCGGGCGTGGTGCCGCGTTCGGCCATAAACTGCGCTAACCGGCTGGCGGCTTCTACATAAACCGGGTCATTGAGCGTGACCAATGCCTGTAACGGTGTGTTGGTGCGAATCCGCCGAACCTGGCAAAACTCGCGGCTGGGGCTGTCGAAGGTTAGCATAGACGGATACGGCGAGGTGCGTTTCCAGTAGGTGTACATCGCCCGTCTGTGTTTGTCGTCGCCCGCGCTCGGCACCCATGCATCGCTACCGTAGGGCGATTGCCAGATACCGTCGGGCTGGGGCGGCATCACGCTTGGGCCATACATTTTGCGGCTCAACAGCCCACTCACGGCTAATGCCTGGTCGCGCACTTGCTCGGCAGAGAGCCGCACTCGCGGCCCCCGTGCCAGCCATTTGTTGGCGGGGTCGGCGGCAACAAGCGCGGGGTTTACGTTGGAACGCTGCCGATACGTGGCCGATAGCACAATCCGTTTCAGAAGGACTTTCACACGCCATTTATCCTGCTCCTGAAACGTAACGGCCAGCCAGTCAAGCAGTTTTCGGTGGGTTGGCTGAATGCCTTGCGTACCAAAATCTTCGGCGGTTTCTACAATGCCCATCCCGAATAACTGCTCCCAGACCCGGTTTACAGCCACCCGTGCCGTAAGCGGGTGCCGTCGGTCGGTCATCCATTGAGCCAGACCAAGCCGGTTTTTAGGCATCGGTTGGCCGTTGCCATCGGTGGTCATGGGGGGCAGTGATTTGGGTACGCCCGGTTGCACCTGCTGCTTTTTCACGAGCCAGTTGCCCCGGTCAAAGACGTTGGTTTTGCGGGCCAGATCGCCGGAGGCTTCGAGCATCACCGGCACGTCGTCGGGGTTGGTATTGAGCAAGGCAAGCAGTTCATTATCGGCAGCGCCGGGCAGCGCGGCCCTAAACGCAACCCACTTAATCATTGTCCATTCTTTGGGGTTTTTGGGCGACTGCTGCGACAGAAACAGGTCGTGTTTGCCCACCGTTGGCGGAATCGTAAACGCCTGAATCGTATCACTCCAGCCGTTTCCGGTGTTGGTAACAGGTTTGCTAAATAGCACCGGCCCCGTTAGGCTATCGCGCCGGAGGGTCAGCGTGGCCCCGTTGAGCCGGGTTCCCCAGGCGATGAACAGCCGGTTTTTACCCGTTAGCGTTACGCCTTTTATCCGGGCCGAACCCGCGTGCGAAATCCCGAAAAATTTAGCATCGAGCAGGGCCGCGTTTACGTGCTGGTCAAAATCGTGCGAGTTGATTTTGGGTTCCATCAACCGGGCCATCTGCTCAACGTCGTGCAGGGTGGTTTGGCGTTGTTTCGGGGTAGCCGCCTGATTGCCAACCCACTTTTTGAGGTTCAGGAGTCGCAGCGAATCGGCCCCGGTATAAAACCGGAGAGTAGGCGTTTCGGTGGTTACGTCTTCGTCGCGGGTGTTATTAAAAAACGCGAGGTATTTGTAATATTCGTCATGCACAAACGGGTCATAGGGGTGCGTGTGGCACTGCACACAGGCAAAGGTGGTTCCCTGAAACACATCCCAGGTGGTGCTGACCCGATCCATCACGGCTGCCGTTCTGAACTCTTCGTCCTGCGTGCCGCCTTCGTCGTTGGTCATGGTGTTGCGGTGAAACACAGTCGCTATAAAATTGGCATCGGTTGGCGGTTCGCCGTTGCGCGTGGGCAGCAAATCACCAGCCAATTGCTCGGTCAGAAACTGATTGTAGGGTTTGTCTGCATTAAACGCCCGGATGAGCCAGTCACGATACCGCCACATCTTGCGTCCGGGGTCGCGTTCGTAGCCTTTGGTGTCTGAATACCGGGCGAGGTCGAGCCACATTCCGGCCCATTTTTCGCCGTAAGCGGGCGAGGCCAGTAGTCGGTCAACGGCTTTTTCGTAGGCGTTAGAAGCTTTATTGGCTTGAAAATCAGCCATCTCTTTTTCGGTCGGTGGCAGGCCGGTGAGGTCAAGCGAGACCCGGCGCAGGAGGGTAGCCGGGTTTGCCTCCGGCGAAAACTTTAACCCACTTTCGGTTAATTTTTCGATCACGAACTGGTCAATTTCGGTTTTGGCCCAGTCGCTCTCGTCGGATTTTGCCAGCCCCAGCCGAGACCAGAATGTACCGATTTTAGGTACGTCGGGTAGTTTAGGCGTTTGGTAAGCCCAGTGATCTCCCCATTCTGCACCCTGATTAACCCATTTTCTGAGCAACTCGATTTCGTCGGCTTTGAGCGGGTCTTTACCGTATGGCATCCGTTCGTCGGGGTCGGTGAGGGTGAGCCGCCGGATAACGTCGCTGTGCTTGGCATCGCCGGGGATAATGCCGCGCTTGCCCGATTTACCCGCGCCGTAGGCTTCGTCTTTGAATAACAGCGAATAGTTTGCCGTTTTTTTGACCCCGCCATGACAGGCAATGCAGTTTTTATTCAGAATCGGCTTTATCTGCGTGTTGAAGTCCACTTTATCCTCAAACACACCCAGCCACGAGAACGACGACAGGGCAACGACCGCGCCCAAACCTACCAGTGCAATCAGTTTCGGTTTCATGAGCGTAAGAACGTTAATGTCAAGGTTTTATCCTTATCTGAACAGCTAATTTATCGTATTTAACACCCGTTCACACGGTTTGCCACTGTTCAAAAACCACCAGCGATTCCGGGTTTCGCATGGTGTCGGGGCTGGCAACGGTGGCCGGCGCATCGCCCGACAGGATTTTTTTGACTGGCAATTCCATCTTTTTTCCGCTAATTGTGTACGGGATTTCCGACACCTGAAACACCGCATCTGGCACGTGGCGCGGGCTAAACTGACTGCGTAATGCCTGTTTTATGTCGGTAATGAGCGCGTCAGTAATCGTTTGCCCCTCGCGCAGCACCACAAATAACGGCATAAAATACTGACCACCGGGGCGTTCGATACCGACCACTAAACTATCGGTTATGGCGGGCAGGCTGTCAACGGCGCGGTAGATTTCGGCGGTGCCGATTCGCACCCCGTCGCGGTTGAGGGTGGCATCGGAGCGTCCGTAAATAATCACGCCTTTGTTAGGCGTGATCTGAATATAATCGCCGTGCCGCCAGACGTTAGGGCCGTAGGTATCGAAATAACTGGCCCGGTAGCGGGTATTACTGGCCGGGCTGTTGTCGTGCGGGCCATCGTTCCAGAAATAAATCGGCATTGAGGGCATGGGTTCCAGAATCACCATCTCGCCGAGTTGGCCGCGCACGGGCCGCCCGTCGTCGCCAAAAGCCTCTACGCGGCACCCCAGCAACCGCGTCTGGATTTCGCCTTCGTAAACGGGCAGCATCGGGCTGCCGCCCACAAACCCACTGCAAACGTCGGTGCCGCCACTGAGCGAAATCAGCCAGACATCATTTTTCACCGAGTCATACACCCACCGAAACCCTTCCGGCGGCAACGGCGAACCCGTCGAAGCAATCGTTCTGAGCATTGGTAGTGACTGATTATCAATCGGTTTCAGGCCCGCTTTCACACATGACAAAAAATAAGCCGCGCCCCCGCCAAAATGATTGACACGCGCCATTGATGCCAGATTCCAGAGAACATTCAGGTCAGGATAACCCGGCGAACCGTCGTACAGCACGAGCGTAGCCCCGGCCAGCATCGCGCCCAAGGCGTAGTTCCACATCATCCAGCCCGTTGTTGAGTACCAGAAATAACGGTCGCCGGGCCGCACGTCCTGATGCAGGGACAACGCTTTGAGGTGTTCGAGCAAACAGCCGCCCACCGAGTGGGTAATGGCTTTGGGTTTGCCAGTGGTACCGGACGAATACAGCACCCAAATCGGATGATCGAATGGTACAGGTCTGAATTCCAGCCCGTTATTGGGGCCGGGGGCGGGCGTTTTCAGGACATCAGCCCAGGTTGTTGTTTTGTCGGAGTGGCTGTCGGGATTCAGATACGGCACCCAAACCACGTGTTTCACCGAGGGTAAACTGTTCCGCAACTGGCGCATAGCCGTTGTTTTATCGAGGGCGTGGCCGTTGTAGGTGTACCCATCGGCCACGATCAGGACTTTCGGCTCAATCTGCCGGAACCGTTCGATGATGCTGGCCGTGCCAAAATCGGGCGAACAACTCGACCATACCGCGCCGAGGGCATTGGCCGCCAGAAACGATACAACGGCTTCGGGAATATTGGGCAGCACCGCCACTACGCGGTCGCCGGGTTTTACGCCCGCCAGCCGCAGCCAGGCCAGCATCGCGGCTACCTGCCGTTCGAGGGTGGCCCAGGAAATTTCGGTGGGGTACGCCTGCCGCTCCGACGAGACTATAAGAGCGGGCCGTTGACTGGTTTTTTGCCGGAAAATATGCTCGGCGTAGTTGAGCGTAGCCCCCCTGAACCACTGTGTCCCGATCATGCCCTGCGCTGGTTTTTCAACAATGTGACGGTAGGGTGTATCAGCCTGAATATCGAAAAACTGGTAGATACTCTCCCAAAACGCTTCCAAATCCGTCACCGACCAATCCCAGAGGTCGTCATAATCGCGGAAATACAATCCTTTCTTGACAAAAAGCCAGTTCAGGTATTTTTTGAGTTGCGATTGTTCGATAAACGCACGGCTCGGTTTCCAGAGTGGGGTTGTCATGGCGTAAGGTTTGAGGGCGAAAATACGGTATCGGTTGGCCCGCACGAAAGACCGCACAAAAAAAACAAGTATATTTGCATCCTTTTTGTGAGCAAAAAAGTGAACATGCTGAAAATCAAGGGCAATTATATTCAGAGACAGTAGTGATTACTGCACATTTCCATGAATCCAGAAAACGAATCTCCAACAAACGACCGCCGGGAAGGCAGCCAACGAGAAGACAACAACGGCACAAGACCGGGAGGCACAAATGACGGGTTTAAACCCCGCTTCAGCCGCGATACCACCGACAGCCGCAGTAACGACCGGCCCGCGTTTAATCGGGATGATAAACGCAGCGACGACCGACCGCGCTTCAACCGCGACGACCGTGATAATGACCGACCCGCTTTTAACCGCGACAATCAGCGCAGCAACGACCGGCCCCGTAGCGACCGACCAGCCTTTAATCGGGATGATCGCCGGAGCGATGACCGGCCCCGTCCGGCCTTTAATCGGGACGACAACCGCACCAGCGACCGACCCCGCGACGACCGGCCCCGATTTGACCGGAACGATGAATCAAAAACCCGATTTAATCGCGACGACAAGCGCACCGGCGACCGGCCTTCGTATAATCGGGACGATAATCGCACCGGGGATCGCCCGTCTTACAACCGCGACGACAAACGGAGCGATAGTTCCCGGCCAGTTAACCGGGACGATAATCGCACTGGTGACCGGCCAACCAGCGACCGCCCGCGTTTTGAGCGGAATAGCGATGAATCACGCCCCCGTTTTAATCGTGATGACCGCCCCCGCGACGACCGGCCCGGTAACGACCGACCGCGCTTTGAGCGCAATGACCGACCTGCTTTTAACCGGGATGAGCGACGGAGCGATGGCCCACCAACGGATAAACCAACCGGCGACCGACCCGTGTCTAACCGGGACGATAAACGGAGCGATGACCGACCCCGCTTTAACCGCGACGAGAACCGCACCGGCGACCGGCCAACCGGCGACCGCCCGCGTTTTGAGCGGAACAACGATGAGTCACGGCCCCGGTTCAACCGCGACAATAACCGCAGTACCGACCGGCCCGCCTTTAATCGCGACGACCGGCGAGGAGACAGCCCCCGGCCTCCGTTTAATCGGGATGAGAACCGCAACAGTGACCGCCCGCGTTTTGAGCGGAACAACGATGAATCACGGCCCCGATTTAACCGGGATGATAGGCCAACCGGCGACCGCCCGCGCTTTGAGCGGAACAACGATGAATCGCGGCCCCGGTTCAGCCGCGACGAAGAGCGCAAACACGACCGGCCCGCCTTCAACCGCCCTGACCGGGAGTCGGCTTCGAAGGCGCGGTTTGACCGCCGGAGTGAGAACAATGATAATGACCGCGCACCGCGTTCAGAACGGGGCAGCGACAGGAATGATAGTACTCCGCGCCGGACAGGGCGGTACGAAAATGCCCCGAACTACAATCTGGGGGCCATGCGTGATGGACTCCCGGCCAAAAACCGGGCGGCATTCAACAAAGCCACCGGCAGCAGCCGTGATGCCGAAGCGGGCGTATTGCGCCTGAACCGCTACATTGCCAATGCCGGAGTTTGCTCGCGCCGGGAGGCCGACGAACTCATTGCCAAAGGTGACGTGTCGGTAAATGGGCAGGTGATTACCGAAATGGGCCACAAGGTGAAGCAGGGCGATATTGTGAAATACGCCAACAAAGTGCTGAACCCGGAGCGCATCGTGTATTTGCTGCTGAACAAGCCCAAAGGCTACATCACCACTACCGACGACCCCAAAGAGCGGCAGACGGTGATGGACTTGATTGAAGAAGCGGGTAATTTTCGGTTATACCCCGTCGGGCGGCTCGACCGTAACACCACCGGCCTGCTCCTGATGACCAACGATGGCGAACTGGCCGAAAAACTCACGCACCCCTCGAACAACATCAAGAAAATCTATCAGGTCGAACTCGATAAACCGATCACGGAACAACACTTCCAGGCCATTCGCGACGGTATCGAACTGGAAGACGGACTGATTAAGCCCGACGACCTGGGTATCGTCACGCCTGACGCTCAGGTCGTTGGTATCGAAATTCATAGTGGCCGGAACCGAATTGTGCGCCGTATTTTTGAACACCTCGGCTACGAAGTGACCAAACTTGACCGGACGACCTACGCCGGGCTAACCAAGAAAGACCTGCCACGCGGCAAATGGCGATTCTTAGATCCGAAAGAGGTGGTGAAACTCAAATATTTTAATAACTAAACAAATAGCCCGGCATACGCCGGGCTATTTGTTTATGATGCCATGATACCGTTCGGGTTCCTGATAATCGCGCCGGAGGGGGTGACCGGGCCAGTCTTCGGGCAGCAGAATCCGGCGCATGTCGGGGTGATTGGTAAAGTGAATGCCCAGCAAATCGAAGGCTTCGCGCTCGTGCCAGTCTGCTGTGCGCCAGATGTGGCTCACCGTCGGCACGGCAGGCAGGGGTTGGCCGGGGGCGTTGCGGGGCAGCATCACACGCAGGTTCAGGTTGTGGTTGTAAGGGATAGACGTAAGCGAATAAATAACCTCCATCGTGTTATTTATCGGCGAATCCAGGCCGGAACCGTTATCAATGGCCGTGATGCAGGCCAGAAAATCGAAAAACAGCCGGTCATCGTCGCGCAAAAACAGGCAGACTTCGGCAATCTGTGCTACCGATACAAGCAACGCACCATTTGCATCAGTGGTCAGATTAAACTGAGATTCAAGGAGTTGCCGGAGTGGATGGGCGAGATTGGTCATGGATTACGTCACTCGAAGGGGTTACTGGTGGGATTGCCGCGCCGGTCAATGACGCGGAGAATATTGATATCACCATTGTCTAACCACTCGTGATATACCATATTGAACCGATCAATAACAGTCTTTAGAATGATAGGGTTTTTCATTGAGGGAGTTCCTAAACCAGGCGTAAGTTCCAGTGTATCTAATTTTTTATAAAGCGCATTGATAAATCGAATGGCAATTTCCGAGGAAAACGACTCGTTTAAAAAAGATGTAATGTGATCTACATCCATGTCGGCTTGCGGCATAATTCTTATCTGCGCTCTGCCAGCCATATGTCAAGCTTTTTTTGTAGTCTGACCACAGTATACCTTCACCTCACTTGGCCTGTTCTCGTGCTTCATCCAAACTGGCTAATTCAGCTTCCGTCAAATCATCCAGAATATCCCGCTGTGGGTTGCCCAGAATTTCATTGGCAGCCGCCAGTATTTTCTCTAAGGCAACTTCATCGTCGCTGTGCCAAACCATATCCTGAATCTGGCTTTTAATCGCTTCAATAGTCATCATTTTCAAGTTGAATTTTCTGCTCAAGATAGTTCTTTTTCGCCGGTCAACGGTCGTTCATTGCGGATTTTGGCCTGGAGCGTCAGAAAGCCGTCAATCAGGGCTTCGGGGCGGGGCGGGCAACCCGGTACATACACGTCAACAGGAATGATGCGGTCAACGCCCTTCACCACGTGGTAACCGTGTTGCCAGTAGGGGCCACCGCAGTTGGCGCACGACCCCATCGAAATCACATAGCGCGGCTCGGCCATCTGCTCATACAACCGCCGGATACGGTCGGCCATTTTGTAGGTCACGGTGCCAGAAACGATCATAATATCGGCCTGCCGGGGTGTGGGGCGCGGAAAAATCCCGAATCGTTCGAGGTCATAATTAGCCGCAAAGGACTGCATCATCTCGATGGCGCAGCAGGCCAGCCCGAACGTGAGCGGCCACAGCGACGACTCGCGCGACCAGTTTAGGAGTTCTTCGGAGCGCATCAGGACATAGCCCGAATCCGCCGGTTTTTGGGTGCTTGGAGTCATATTGGTAAAACGGCGCGTGACGGGGAAACGTTTCAGGACAAATCTATTGCCTTAGCTGGCGGCAAGCTGTATTTCTCGTTGATTTGCTGATACAGACTGTCTGGCACTTTTGTCTCCATCGTCGGGATTATCGGTTGCGGTTTCACCCAGTCTAAATAACCTTTGGCCCAGGCGTAGGCCAGCCCGATTGCCAGAATCACCACAAACAGCGTGGCCTCGGCGAGGGCAAACCAACCCCACAGCCCGCCCGTATCGGCAATGAGTGTAGCCCGGCCAAAAACCGTTGCCCACGGGAAAAGAAAAACCAACTCTACATCGAACAGCACAAATACCAATGCCACCACATAATACCGGGCGTTGAACTGCACGTTGGCGTTACCAACGGGCTCTTCACCCGATTCGTAGGTGCTGAGTTTTTCCTCGTTAGGGCGGCTGGGCCGCAGTAGTTTAGCCACAAACAGCACCCCCGCAATCAGAGCGAAGGCCGACAGAATAAACAGAAGCAGGATGCCGAAATCAGTAATCATTTTTTCTTTTTGTACAAATTATATACCACCGAAACCTGCAATTCGCGGTTGCGGAAGTCGGTGCCCGCCACGTTGGTGACATTGTTAAACCCATAAATATACCGGACGTGTAGGCTGTATTGAGCCAATAAGTCCAGAAAATCATAGTGTGCGCCGACCACCGCACCGATGTCAGAGCGGGTTCCCGGCCCGCCCGATGCCGGGTTGTTGAGGGCGTAGCTGAAGGCTGGCCCGGCCTGAAGCGTCAGCCCCTCGGTGGGAATGTAGCCGAACAGAACTGGCACCGTCAGGTAATTAAAATTGTTTTTGACGGTTTCGCGCCCGGCAGGTTTCACAATCTGGTAGCTGCCGCCTTTAAGGTTAAAGAGCAATTCGGGCTGAAAAACCAGCCGGTTGTATCGAAGCCGATACATCACGCCGAGGTTGAAATCAATTTTGTTTTTGGGAACAGTAGTTTCGGTGCCGCCCGAAATGGCAACACGGGTGACAGACGCGCCCGCTTTGAGACCAAAATGCCCCGGAAGTCCCGACGATTCGAGCGTTTGGGCCGAGAGCGTGGCCGAGCAACCAACGGCCAGGAGTAGTAAGCAAGTATTTCGTAAAGACATAGTTCAGTAGGCCGGGGTAATTGGCCCGGTAATGCGTGTTGAACGACAAAAATCGGGAAAAAGTCGGCCAATCCATTAGTCGGCCAGCCAACAAGCCCAAAACGGAGCCGGGTTTAAGTAGTTCGTGGTTTATAGTTTATAGTTTTCTGGGCAGGATAAGGCTTTCACAACCAGGAACTTACGCTGTAAAACCACGAACTACAAACCACGAACTAATTCAATCGTGGATCAATGGGGTAGTTAGAAAACTCCTTGAACTTACCACCCATTTGTTTCAGCACACTACGCCAAAAACTTTTGGCGGGCGTGTCGAACACAAACGCGGCATCGGTGCGGGTCACAATCCAGGTCTTTTGCTTGAGTTCGGTGGCTAACTGCCCCGCGTCCCAGCCCGAATAGCCAATAAAAAACCGGGCGTTCTGTTCGTTGAGGGTGCCAACGTTCACGGCCCGTTTGACCTGCTCAAAATTGCCGCTCCAATACAGGCCGTCCATCACCCGTACCGAGCCATCAACCAAATCGGGTCGGGTATGGATAAAATGGAGCGTATTTTGTTGCACCGGACCGCCCACCAACAACGGAAAATCGGGGTAAACATCGTCTAAAACGTCACTCAGTGTAACATTACTGCTTTGGTTCAATACTAAACCAAATGTGCCTTCGTGGTTATGTTCGCACACCAGCACCACGCTGCGTTCAAAGTTGGAGTCGCCTAAGAATGGCTCGGCAATCAGCATACTTCCGTTGGTTACAGTCATCAGTAGTTGTTGTTCGTCAGGGTGCGTAAAAATAGCCTGTTCATAGCAGAAACGAATAAACTGGTCAACGTGCTATTTGGCCGGAATACTACTACTACGCAATAATGACGTTTTCGGTTGCCTGAAAGTAGAAAACAGAAATTTGTGGGTTTTGCGCGATGGATAGCCAATCACAACAATCCCGCAGACCGTAGCTATTGGGGCTTTTTCGGCTGCATAATCGCCAATGATTTTCTATAATTCCACCCTTCGTCCGGCTGATTTGTCGGCAAAACTCCGGCAATTCTGGGCGATTTCTGCCGATAAAATCCGGCTCATCGAACAACAGTACAACCCGGCCAACGGCTCGCCGGTCTTCACCGTGCAGGGCCGATACACCACACGCGGCTGGACCGAATGGACGCAGGGTTTTCAATACGGCTCGGCCATTTTGCAGTTCGATGCTACCGGCGAGACCGAGTTTCTGACCATAGGCCGCCAAAAAACGCTTGACCTGATGGCCCCGCACCTAAGCCACACGGGTGTTCACGATCACGGGTTTAACAACGTCAGCACCTACGGAAATTTGTTGCGACTGATGCGCGAAGGCCGAATCCTGCAAAACGATTGGGAGCAGAATTTCTACCAACTGGCTCTGAAACTGTCGGGCGCGGTGCAGGCTAATCGCTGGACGACCATCAGACCCAAAGCCGGTGGGTTAGGCGCAATCAACAATGGGTTCATTCACTCCTTTAACGGGCCGCATTCGTTGTTTGTGGATACCATCCGGTCGTGCCGGTCGCTGGTAATCAGTCACTTGCTGGGCCACGTGTTTCAGAGCGAAGGCGATGCCCGAATCAATATGCTCGAACGGGCTATGCTGCACATTACCGCCACCGCCGACTTTTCGGTGTATTACGGTGAACATTACAGCAATGCTCGTGATAGCTACGATGTGTGGGGGCGCACGGCCCACGAGAGTGTTTTTAATGCCAAAGACGGCAACTACCGCTGCCCCAATTCACAGCAGGGCTACACCGGGTTCAGCACCTGGACACGCGGCCTGGCCTGGGCAATGTGTGGTTTCGCCGAACAACTCGAAGCCTTACGCGCCATTCCTGACAATGACGTAATCAGGCTTGGCGGTCGGGCCGCGCTCGAAGCCATGATGCTCAAAGCCGCCCGCGCCACCTGCGATTTTTATATCGAAAACACACCCACCGACGGTATTCCGTATTGGGACACGGGTGCGCCACATCTCAACAAATTAGGTCATTACCTCCACCAACCCGCCGACCCGTTTAACGACCACGAACCCGTTGATAGCTCAGCAGCCGCCATTGCCGCGCAGGGTTTGCTACGCCTGGGCCGATACCTGCAAACGGCGGGCGGAGAACAGGCTCAAGCATCTCAACGCTACTGGCAGGCCGGTTTAACGGTGCTGGGTTCGCTGTTGCAGGAACCCTACCTCAGCACCGACCCGGCGCATCAGGGCTTGTTGCTACACTCGATTTATCACCGGCCTAACGGTTGGGATTATGTGCCGACGGGCAGCAAAATTCCCTACGGCGAATCAAGCATGTGGGGCGATTATCACCTCCGCGAGGTGGCGTTGTATGTGCAGCGAATCATTGACGATGCGCCTTATTATTCTTTCCTGGGCTGTGTAAAACCATAACGATGAGCGCGAAATACAAACCTAAATATCCCCGGATGGCCCAGTTAAAAACAGTCTCCGATATGGCTAACTACCTGATTGTAAACGCCATTGATTTGCCGTTCGACGATGCGCTGTTGCCACCCGCCGATAGTTTTTTTAGTCAGAAAATTGCGTTGAAATCCGGCAAAACCATCGGCAACAGTTTGTGTATTTTGCCGATGGAAGGCTGGGACGGTACCCCCGACGGAAAACCTACGGCCTTTACCCGCGCCCGGTGGGTGAAATTCGCGGTAAGCGGGGCCAAGTTGCTGTTCGGCTGCGAAGCGGTGGCGGTCTGTCACGATGGCAAGGCCAACCCGAATCAGTTGGTGATGAACGAGGCTAATTTTCCTGATTTCGTGAGCCTTCGCCAGCTCGTTCTTGACAAACACACCGAAACATTTGGCGATGCCGATGGCCTTTTGATTGGTCTGCAACTGACGCACTCGGGGCGGTTTTGC
>JBBRUV010000051.1:0-17922 GCA_038247465.1 Cytophagales bacterium | reverse complement strand
CTCCGGCGTTCGAGTTCGTAGTTGGCAAAAAAGAACAGTTTGTCTTTAATAATCGGGCCACCCAACCGGAAACCGTAGTTGTTCAGGCTGAAGGCGTTGAGGGGTTGCTCTACACCGTTCAATTTCTTATTCACAAACGACTGATCGCGTGAGTATGTAAAGACCGATCCCTGAAACTTGTTGGTTCCGCTACGGGTCACGGCGTTGATACCGGCACCCGTAAACGCCCCCTGCCGCACGTCGAAAGGCGCAATAGCAACCTGCAACTGGTCAATAGCATCGAGCGAGATGGGCTGTGCACCCGCCTGACCACCAACCGTTGACGACAGACCGAAGGCATTATTGAAGATAGCTCCATCAACCGTAAAGTTGTTAAAACCGCTGTTCCGACCGGCAAAACTCAGGCCATTGGCGCGGGGGTCAAGGCGCGTAAAGTCAGCAAAACTCCGGTTCAAGGTTGGCAGCGTCGTGATTTGGTTAGTTGTGATACCCGTTGCGGCACCTGTACGCTGGCTGTTGATAACCGAGTTGCGCGAACCCGTTACCACTACTTCGGTAAGTTGCTTACCCTGCTCGGCCAGGCGGACATTTGCGTTTGTTGCCGAACCCAGATTAGCAATCAGGCCTTCTACGGTTTGATCGGTGAACCCAACATAACTAACGGTGATGGTGTATGGCCCGCCAATACGAACTGCCGGAAACGTATATTGTCCCTGACCGTTGGTGGTGGTGCCATATTTGCTGCCAGATGGCGTGTGAATGGCGATAACTGTTGCGCCGGGAAGCTCGCCCCCTTTGTCATCGGTTACAAGCCCGCTGATCGAAGAGGTTGTAACCCCTTGTGCCATTGCCTGATAGCCGCCGAGAACGGCCACCAGCATACCGCCGAGCAGAACGAGCGTTGCCCGTAGGTGCAGTAAATTTTTGTACATAGAGTTGTTTTGTTTGACTGACTTTGTTCCGTGTTTCATTATGCCTGTTGCTATGAAGTGCGAAATCGGGCGCAAAGGAACGAGATAATAACCGCGTTGGCAAGGTAGTGTTTCTTCAAAAAGTACTATCAATGGGTAAGTAATGGGCAAACGGCTCAGAATAGTCCAGAAACACATTTACAGCGTTATATTCCTCAATGTTAAGTTTTTGTTAAGAAATTCACGGAAACCTAATCCGGCCCAATCCGTTTATGTAGGTTAGGCTTTCGGCCCCTGATTATTGAAAATATGCTAAAACCATGATGACCTCCGAACCCATCCGCCTTACCCAGTATAGTCATGGCGCGGGCTGCGGCTGCAAAATCTCCCCCGCTATTCTCGACCGGATTCTACACCAAGACCCCACCCCCAACCCTTCCCCTGAAAACCAAGGGAGGGGAGTAGACGGAACGTCTGCGACTTTTGCTCCCCTCCCCTGGTTTTCAGGGGAGGGGTTAGGGGGTGGGGTACTCCTCGTCGGTAACGACACCCGCGACGATGCCGCTGTGATGGACATCGGCAACGGCGAAGCCATTATCAGCACCACCGACTTTTTTATGCCCATTGTTGACGATGCCTTCGATTTCGGGCGTATTGCCTCGGCCAACGCCATCAGCGATGTGTATGCCATGGGCGGAGAACCCGTTATGGCAATTGCGATCTTGGGCTGGCCGCTCGACAAACTGCCGCCCGAAGTTGCCGCCGATGTGCTGGCCGGCAGCCGGGCCGTGTGCGCCGAAGCCGGGATTCCCCTCGCCGGAGGCCATAGCATTGACGCGCCCGAACCAATTTTTGGGCTGGCCGTAACGGGCCGTGTCCGAATTGACCACCTCAAACAAAACAGCACCGCCACACTGGGCTGCAAACTGTATCTCACCAAACCGCTTGGCGTAGGTATCCTGACAACGGCCCAGAAAAAAGGTATCCTCAAACCCGAACACGCCGACGTTGCCCCCCGGCAAATGGCTCAACTGAACAGTTTCGGCGCGGTGCTGGGCAAGCTGCCCTACGTGAAAGCCCTCACCGACGTAACGGGTTTCGGACTGCTGGGCCACCTCACCGAAATGGCTGAAGGCAGCGGCCTGTCTGCCCAAATCCGGTTTGATGAGGTGCCAAAACTGCCGATGTTGGCCGAGTACTTAGCCGCGAAGAGTTTCCCCGGCGGCACGGTCAGAAACTGGGACAGCTACGGACATAAAGTCAGTGAACTCACTGAAAATCAACGCTATGTTTTGGCTGATCCGCAAACGTCGGGCGGGCTGCTGATTGCCGTTTTGCCCGAAAGCGCGGACGAGTTTGAGCGGGTGGCCGTAGAGAACGGCTTTGAGTTAGTGAGTTTCGGCCAGATGGTGGAGAAAGGAGAGAAGGTGATTGTTGTTCAATAAACTTTTTCACCGCAAAAACACAAAAGGTTCGCAAAGGCCGCAAGGTTCTTCGCACCCTTTGCGTCTTTGCGGTGAAAGTGATACATGAAACTATTTTTCAGAGAAGTCGGTGAACCCACCGCCCCACCCATTGTGATTCTGCACGGCATTTTCGGCTCGTCTGATAACTGGCTCACCGTCAGCAAAACGATTGCCACTCACGGCTACCGGGTTTTCGCCCTTGATCAGCGCAATCACGGGCAATCGCCCCGCAGCAACGAGTTTGGTTACCAGAGCATGGCCGCTGATCTGCACGAATTTCTGATTGACCACAACCTGACCGACGTGGTTCTGGTTGGCCATTCGATGGGTGGTAAAACGGTGATGCAATACGCCATGAATTACGGACACGGCCCGCAGCCGGCCCGGTTCTCGAAACTCGTGGTGGTTGATATTGCGCCGAAATTTTATCCGATTCATCACGCCGGGATTCTGCGCGGCCTAAACGCCATTGACCTGCCCACGCTTACCCACCGCAGCGAAGCCGACCGGATTTTGGCTCAATACGAACCGATACCAGCCGTGCGGCAGTTTCTCCTGAAAAATCTGTACCGAATTGATAACGAAACGTTTGCCTGGCGGCTTAACGTGTCTGTTATTGAGCGGGAATTGCGCAGTATTGGCCAGGAACTGACCGATACGCACCCGGTTCTGGTGCCAACGTTATTTATCCGGGGGAGTGAATCGTCGTATATTCTCGACGACGACCTGCCCGCCATCCGGCGCATCTTTCCGAACATGACGCTCGAAACCATTGTCGGTGCGAGCCATTGGATACAAGCCGAAAAACCGACGGAGTTTGTGAAGGCATTACTGGGGTTGTAGTGTTGTATTGTTACTACGTGCAAATACCCCCAACCCTCTATCCAGAGGCTAAACCGTCCGGGACCGAAACGCAGCAGAGCAAAGCCCCCTGGACAGGGGGTTGGGGATATTTCTCACAAGTATAATTGTACCATTTGCCGCCAGTATTTGGCTTTGTGGGCACGGCCATCCCAAACAAACAACTCGTGCTGAATGTCGTGGGCGTTGAGGGCTTCGCTGAGAGCAAGGTTGCTGCCTAAGAACGGGTCTTCGATACCGATGGCAATCGTGATCTCTAACCGGCGGAGTTCGGCGAGGGTGTCGGTATCGGCTAAGTTGGGCAAAAAATGGTTGGGCGTGTGGTAATAAATATCCTCATCATAGTAATTATCGAATAGCCCGGCGAAGTCAGAAACCGGGGTTGAGAGGTCATACCGCCCGCTGAGGGCCACCACCTTGGCGAAATGTTGCGGATGCCGCAGGGCAATATTCACGGCATGAAACGCCCCCAGACTGCATCCGTGCGAAATCATGAACGGTTGCGGGTTTAGTTGTCGGGTCAGCGGCAAAACCTCCTCCAGGATATACCGTTCATATTGTTGATGCCGCCGGATGCGTTCGTGCGGGGGGCGACTGAGGGCGTACAGACTCTCCTGGTCCACGCTATCCACGCAAAATAGTTGCAGATTTCCCGCGCTGATGGTGTCGGTCAGGGCGGCAACTAACCCGAAGTTTTCGTAGTCAAAAAACCGACCGTGGCGCGTCGGGAAAACAAGTACCCGCGCCCCGGCATGGCCGAAGACGAGGAGTTCCATGGAGCGGTTCAGATTAGGGCTGAACCAGTTGTGATAATCGCGGTGCATTCGGTAGTTCGGCAAACGCCCGCGAAGTTCCGGCGTTTTCGCGGAAATAAGTCGGCAGATTAAGTCAAGAAATTGTTAAATCTGCATCTGTTTAGGTAACAACGCGTTGCGCCAGGCGGCATACCCAGCCGGGCTGAGGTGCAGTCCGTCGGCCTGAAAATAAGCCCGTTGCGGAATCCCGGATTGCAAATCGAGGAGGGGCGTAGTCATATCAACATACTGGCAGTTGGGCCAACTGCCGGTTTCTGCCGCTATCAACTCGTTTGTTCGGTAAATATCATTGTGAAGGTTCCAGCGAGCGGGGCTGACCTTGATAGACAGAAACGTGAGCGGAACGCCGGGCAAATAGCCGTTCATTTTGTGCATCAACGCCACAAAAAACAACAATACTTCTTCAGGATGCCGCCCGTCGCCGAGGTCATTATCACCGGCGTAAAACACCACCGACGCGGGCCGGGCCGGTACCAGCAACCGCTCGAAAAACCAGCCGCAGGCCGCCATTGTGGAGCCACCAAAACCAAGATTAAGAATAGTACGCTGCGGAAAATCCTGCGCTATTGTCTCCCAAAGCCGTACCGACGAACTACCATAAAACACAACCCGATTGTCGGAGGGGGGGAGCATGGCGAGCTTGCTTTCGAGCAGCCGCACCTCATCTTCATACCAAATCATCGGACGAAGATAGTACCTTTACGCCGTTGGCCCATTTGCCACCCTCACCGAATGACTTACCAGCAAGCCTATAATCAATTGCTCGTTCTGATCGAGGAAATCGAAGAAGAAACGACTCCGTTGGATGACCTCCCCGAAAAAATCAAGACCGCTACCGACCTGATTACCCACTGTCAGGAGCGGTTGCGGTCGGTCGAAACAGCCTATCATCAGGCCGTAGCGCAGATTCAGAGCCGATAAGTTGTAATTTTGCGGCAAAATTGTTTGCATTACGAAATAAACATTTACTAATTTTAGCATTTCGGGCTTGTGTGTGTCGAAAAAGTCGTGGAATGTTGCGTTTCGCACCCGAATGTTTCCGGTAGCCAGGTTATTTTTCTATGAATTTTTTTGCCGTATTTAACGAGATTGTCAATACCGAGGCAATAGCCAAAGCCGCCCTGTATGTGGATGAACCCACCGACAAGACGCGCCGTGCCGTGCTGACGCTGTCATACGCTATTTTTGGCGGGCTGCTTAAACGAACTACCTCTGAAATCGGTGTTACTCAGCTCTTTACCTACATTCAGCGGGGCGGCTATACAGGTAGCCTGACGGCCAATATTGCCACCACCCTCAAAGACCCCGCTCACATTCATACGCTCATTGGGCAGGGCAGCGATGTGATCGGGCGGCTGTTGCCAGGCATGAAAAGCTCCATTGCCACCATGATTTCGGGTCATGCCGGGGTCAGAAACTCGTCGGCTATTTCGTTGCTTGGGCTAACGGCTGCACTGGTTCTGGATGTGCTGGGCCGCGAGGTAACAGACAAAAAATTAGATGCCGACGGGTTGGCAAACGCCCTCTTTAGTCAGCGCGAGGCTTTTGTGGGGGCCGTGCCGCCGTCGCTGTTGCCGCAATTGGTCGAAAAAGTTGGTATTCAGCAGATTGTGGCGGGTGTGGCAGCCCCGGCCCGGCAGCAGACAGCACCGGCACCGGCCAGCACCCGGCCCGCAGCGGTGGCTCCGCCAACGGCAAGTTTTGCGCCCGTGCCCGATAGCAATGCCGACACAGGTAGCTCAGGCCGTTGGGTGATTGGGGTGGTGTTGGTAGCGGTTGTAGGCGTGGTTGGGTTCCTGATTTACCAAAACACCCAAAACCATTCGGAGCCGGTTTCAAACCAGATCATCAACGAAAGCGTGGCCGATTCGGGCCGGACAACCGTAACAACCGATACCGTTGCCCGCTCAATGGCTGTACCTGCTGATAGTAATACTGCTACTACAGCCACTGCCCCAGCCGCCACTACGCCCGTTGCAACGTCGTTGGTACGCGTTGCACCCATTGCTCCACCATTGTCTGCATCGGTGGTGACGACAGGGGCGGGTGGTTCGGTAACGGCTCAGATTCGCCTGTATCTGACCGACCCCACCGCCAAAAAAGGCCGCATGTTTACCCTGTCGGGGCTGGGCTTCGCCACCGGCACTACCGACCCGAAACCCGGCACCGAAGCCACCGTGACGGAGTTAATCGCGTTGCTAAAAGAGAATCCGACGCTGCAAATCCAACTTATCGGGTATGCCAATGATGCCACCCTGCCCATGACCAACAAGAGTCTGTCGTTTAAACGGGTGAACCAGATTAAACAGCAACTCATCACGGCAGGCATTGACTTTCAGCGTATTGATGCCGTTGGCCGGGGTTCGGGCGTGAAGTTTAACCCCGACGATTCGACCCGGATTCGGAAACCGCCCACCACCCTGCGGAAAATTGACCTCAAAGTTGTTATCAAGTAAAAATTGTTGGTTTGAGAAGTCCCGTTGATTGTTTTTTACAAACAACTCTCTGTCTACCCGGTTGAGTAACTGTTTAACAAACTCAACCAATATGAACGCAGACGCTGGAAAAACGGCCCTGATTACGGGCGCATCAAAAGGAATCGGCCTTGAACTGGCAAAATGCTTTGCCAACGACGGTTACAATTTGGTACTGGTAGCCCTGGATAACAACGAGTTGCAGCGTACCGCCGATACTCTCCGCCAACAATTTGGTTCGCAGATTACGGCCATCGCCAAAGACCTCTCTAACGACAATGCGGCTCAGGAACTCTACGACGAGGTGAAGGGGCAGCATATCACCATCAACGCATTGGTCAACAACGCGGGCATCGGCGAACACGGCAAATTTGCCACCGAAACCGACTGGGATAAAGAGAAAGCCCTGATTCACATTAATGTTGTGACTCTCACGCATCTTACCAAACTGTACGTTAAAGAGATGGTAGGGCGGAATGAAGGCAAAATTCTGAACTTAGCTTCGATTGCCAGTACAATGCCTAATCCGTTGTTGGCGGTGTATGGCGCGTCGAAAGCCTACGTGCTGTCGTTCTCCGAAGCCTTGCATAACGAGCTGAAAGACACCGGCGTAACCATAACCGCGTTGCTGCCCGGTGCTACCGACACCGATTGGTTTCCAACGGCGGGCGCGACCAACACGGTAGCGGGTCAGGGTAAAAAAGATGACCCGGCAGACGTGGCCAAGGCGGGTTATGAAGCCCTCATGAGCGGCAAAGACATGGTTGTGTACGGAGCCATGAACAAGGCTATAATGGGCTTGGGCGCGTTTCAGTCAGAGCAGTCAAAAGCCGGAGCCGCCCGTAAGCAGATGGAAGAACACAGCCCGGCCCGGCAGGAAAAAGACGAGCAGGCTTCGGCCATAGTGCTCGGTATTGGCATTGCCGCCGTTGTACTGGCCGGGGTGGTGGTGGCAAGTGCCTACGGCTATAATCAATTGAGCTGGTACGACAAACTGCGCTACGGCTACGAAGGCGAAAAAGCCAAGCACAAGCTAATGAACTCGCTGTCAATGAACTAATCGGTTGTATTGCGTATCGGTATCAAATCCTGTCCATCAAAAATGGGCAGGATTTTTTATGTTTGTCCTGAACCAGATACTAATCTGACCCCACTCACGATGTTTAAATGGCTCCGCCCGTCGTTTCCCCGCATTCCCATCGAGCGGATGTTTGCTATTGTCGCCACCACCGACAGCGTGTGCGCGCTGGTGCTGTCGTTTTGTCAGGCTAACCTTGCCCGCAAACAGCAGTACGCGTCAGTGTGGCCGTACCTGATGATCAGCACAACCAATGTGCCACTTGACCGAAAAACACCGCAGTTTAGCATCGAACTTGATAACAAAGGAGTTGGCCCGGCCACAACCGAAACGTATGACATTGCCCACAAAGGCCATCATTTTTCTGATGAAAAAGGTTACGTAGCGTACCTGAGAAAAGAAGGTCAGTTAACAAACAACACAACGAGTTATTTTCAACGCTCTGCTCTGTGGAAGGGGCGGGTGATTTCGGCGGGGGAGCAATCGCACTGGTTCGTTCTGCAAGGGCCTTTGGCCCGTTTTGTCGAATCGGCCTTTGGTGAAACGAAGATTACTATTCGTTTCAAATCCATCTACGGCGAAACCTGGGAATATCGGTCAGATACCGAGGAGATGGTGGTGAAGGTAGAGGAGTGAGGAAGATAAGCGGCAACCGTAGCTAATACAACTGGTATATCCTGATTATTGCTGATTGATTGGTCTGTTAATCGCCCGTCTTCAATATCAACTAAGGCCAAATTATAGATTTCATCGCCGTCAACGGGGGTGAAAACAACTAAATTAGAAATCGTTTTATCAACACTGACACCATTGAATCCATAAAATAAGCGGTTGTCTGAAAAGTTGAATAAATACGGCTCGTAATTCATAGCGGCAACATACCGCCAAAAACCGGATATTTGCCCCGTCATTATCCCGAATACAGCAGCCAATGGCCCAGCAACAGAAAGTCGTTTTAGCATTCAGCGGAGGGTTAGATACCTCGTTTTGCGTTAAATATCTCACCGAAGACCGGGGTCTGGAGGTTCACTCGGTGCTGGTTGATACGGGCGGGTTCAGCCATGCCGACCTCCAGGCTATCGAAGACCGGGCCCATTCTTTAGGCGTGAAAAACCACGTTACCATCGCCAAAACCGACGAATACTATCAGCAGTGCCTGAAATTCTTGGTTTATGGCAACGTCCTGAAAAATAATACTTACCCGCTCTGCGTGAGTGCCGAACGTATTTTTCAGGCCATTGCCGTTGGCGAATACGCCCGCGAAATCGGCGCAACGGCCATCGCTCATGGCAGCACCGGGGCCGGTAACGATCAGGTTCGGTTCGATATGGCGTTTCGGATTCTGGCTCCCGAAGCCGAGATTATCACGCCCATCCGTGACCTGAAACTGAGCCGCGAAGCCGAGATTGAGTACCTCAAGGCCAAAGGCGTGGAGCAGGAATGGCACAAAGCAGCTTACTCCATCAATAAAGGCTTGTGGGGAACGTCGGTCGGCGGTAAAGAAACGCTGACCTCCGACCAATACCTGCCCGAATCGGCCTGGCCGACGCAAGTGAGCAAGTTTGAGCCACAACCCGTTACGTTGCACTTCAAACGGGGCGAATTCATCGGGATTGATGCCGAACTGTTTCAGAATCCGGTGCTGGCAATCCAGAAACTGACCGCGCTGGCCGGGCCGTTTGGCATTGGGCGCGACATTCACGTCGGCGACACCATTATCGGTATCAAAGGGCGGGTCGGGTTCGAGGCTCCGGCTCCGCTCATCATTATTAAAGCGCACCACACGCTCGAAAAACACGTCCTGACCAAGTGGCAATTATCCTGGAAAGATCAGTTGGCTAACTTTTATGGCACGATGCTGCACGAAGGGCAGTTTATGGACCCCGTGATGCGGAACATCGAAACGTTTCTGGCCGATACGCAGCCGCACGTGACGGGAAAGGTGTTTGTGCAACTTGCGCCGTATCGGTTCACGGTGCTGGGCATCAAATCGGAGCATGACCTGATGGCGGCTAAATTTGGCTCTTACGGCGAAATGAACAACGCCTGGACGGGCGACGATGTACGCGGATTCTCGAAAATAGCGTCTAATCAGGTGATGATTTACGAAGCCCTCAACAACAAATAGTGGCTTTGGCAATACCCGTTATCCTCGATAGTAGCCTGCTCGGTATGGGGCTATACCACCGGCAGGCCCGAACCGGCATCTGGCGCGTGGCCGAGGTGCTGGCACAGGGATTGCACCAACAGTCCGCCGTGGCGTTGTTGTTGGCCGCGCCGACGCACGTGCCCGAATCGCTCCGGTGGGCTCAAAGCGAGTGGGCTGATAGTCAGGCAGTTCCTGATTTTGTGAACGACAGGGCCGGGTTGCAACGCGCCCGGTTTGAGAACACGCTGCTGGCGCCGTTTGCGCCGGCAAGCTTACCGTCTAAACTTATCCGGCAGGGGTTCTATCAGGTCAACCGGGCGGTGGGCCGTCTGGATGGCCGGTTTGCCGTTCAGAACTGGCCCGCCGGTACGGTCTATCACAGCCCGCTTTTTGCCATTCCTGAAGCCGTGCGGCTGGCCCGGCACGTGGGCAAGGTGCAGATGATTCATGATATGATTCCGGTGTTTCATCCAGAATGGTTTCGGGCTGGCGAGCAGACACTGAATCAGGTGCTGGCAACGGTACAGCCCGACATGGCGATAACCGTAAATTCGCAGGCCACCAAAGACGATTTCTGCAACCATACCGGCTTTGACCCGGCCCGCGTGTGGGTGACCCGGCTGGCGGCATCGCCGGCGCTGTTTTACCCGGAGCCGGACGAGACCAAACAACGGGCCGTGCAACACCGGCTTGGCCTGGGAGAAGGGCCGTATCTGTTGAGCGTTGCTACCCTGGAACCCCGTAAAAACATCGCCCACCTGATCCGGTGCTTTGTCCGGCTGATCGAATCGGGCGAGTTACCGGCAGATGTTCGGCTGGTTTTAGCCGGTACGCGGGGCTGGCATCTCGACGCGGTGCTGCCCGGAAAAACACTGCCCGACGCACTGAAAAATCGGCTGATCTTTGCGGGTTTCGTGCCTGATGCTGACCTGGCCGCGCTGTATTCGGGGGCGATGGCATTTGTGTATCCGTCTCTGTATGAAGGCTTTGGCCTGCCCCCGTTAGAGGCCATGCAGTGCGGTCTGCCCGTTATTACCTCAAATGTGTCGTCGTTGCCCGAAGTGGTAGGCGATGCCGCGCTGATGGTTTCGCCTACCGATGCCGACGCGCTTTGCCAGGCCCTGCTGCGGGTGGTACAGTCGCCTGCGCTGCGGGCCGACCTGAGCGGGCGGGCGTTGGCGCGGGCCGCGTTGTTTTCGTGGCATACCTTTGTGCAACAACATCTTGAGTTATACCCGATTATTTTCTGAATGCCTTTGAAACAACCCCGGACATATTATGCCGATGACAAACTGGCCGACCGGCTGCGCCTGCTCGACCGGCTCGTGGATGGTTATGTCCGTATTCGGCCAAAGAAACGCCCGGTGAGTGCGCCCGGCCCGGTTCGGCCTGTCATTCTGTTTCTGACATCGGGACATCTGGGCGACGCACTGATTTTGTCTTACCTATTCCCGGCGGTGCGCCAGCATTATCCTAATGCTGTGATTGACGTGGTAGCCGGGGACTGGTGTGCGCCTGTCTGGATCGGTAATCCGTATGTCAGGCGGGTGGTGACGCTCAACCATTCCAACACAAACCGCAGTTCAGTGTCACGCTTGGCCAAGTGGGTGGTCTTTGCCAAAACAACGTGGTCGGCTATTGCCGCGCTCCGCAGCAGTCGTTACGACTATTCGATAGATATCCGTTTCACGAGCGCACCGATGCACTTTCTACTGCCGTTTATTCGTGTCCGGCACAGCATCGGGTTTGGTACACGGGGTTGGGGCGGGCTGTTAGACAGCGAGTTTTTTTTGCCCGAAGGCACGTTTCACATCGCTACGGTGCTGGGCCGGTTGCTGACTCCGATGGGCATCGAAACCAATGCCAGAACCATAAAACCTTATTTTACCGGGGCCAATGAAATAATTGGGCAGGTCTGGCAGAAAATTGCTACACCGCAGCCAGCCACGTCGGTGGTGTTGCTTTGCCCAGAAGCCGGTAGCGACGAACGAACGTTACCCGTCCAATTTTGGCAGGAAATAGCCGAACGGGTACTGAACGAGACGGATAGTACCCTGGTGTTTTGCGGGCAACAGGCATCTACAACGGCCCTGCACGAAAGCATCAGGCAGTTGCACCCTGCCCATTCCCGCCGATTGGTATCGGCGGTGGCACGGCTCACGATTCAGGAATTAGCCGCGCTGGCCCGGTTGGCCCGGTTTGCTCTTACCCTCGATTCGTTGCCGGCGCACCTGAATGTTATCTTTTGCCCAACGGTTGCGTTTTTCAGCAATGGCATGGGACTACAGTTTTTCCCGATCAACGCGCAACCCGCGCTTGTTCTCCATAACCACGCCGATAGCCGGTTATTGACCCTTGACCGGGCCGATTTTCAGAGCCAATACGTCGAGAACTTCAACACATCGGCCATCGAAACAGCCTTTAACTGGCTGGCCGACAAGCATCTAACGAAATCAGTATGACTGACAAACTACACATTGGTATCATTGGCGGGGCAGGTTACACCGGCGGTGAACTACTCCGAATTTTGTTGAATCACCCCTTTGCTTACATCGCGTTTGTGCATAGCCAAAGTCAGGCCGGAAATCCCATCTGGGCCACTCACACCGATCTGCTTGGCGATACAGACCTGATTTTTTCGGGCGAAGCCATTCCCGCGCTCTTGTCAGAAAATGAGTTAGACGTACTGTTTTTATGTTCCGGGCATGGCGCGTCGCGGCAGTTTCTGGCCGATAACGAAGTATCTGACGAGGTGACGATTATTGACCTCAGCACCGATTTTCGGGATGAATCCGACGATTTTATCTATGGCCTGCCCGAATTGCAGCGCGTTCAGATTCGGCAAAACAATGGCAGTGGCCAACCGCGAATTGCCAACCCCGGCTGTTTTGCCACCAGTATTCAGTTGGCCCTGTTGCCGCTGGCCGATGCCGAATTATTGACGGGAGCCATTCACGTCAGTGCCATTACGGGTAGCACCGGCGCGGGGCAGGCACTCGTCCCCACAACGGGCTTCACCTGGCGCAACAACAACGTCTCGATCTACAAAGCGTTTACCCACCAGCACCTGACCGAAATTAGAAAGACGATTACCAATCTGCAACCCGATTTTACAGACGCGATCAACTTTGTACCGTATCGGGGCGATTTCACACGCGGCATCATGGCAAACGTTTACACACCCTTTGCCGGCACCCTGGCCGAAGCCAAAACCCGCTACACTAATTTTTACAAGTCGCACCCGTTTACGCACCTGAGCGATGCGCCGGTTGATGTGAAACAGGTGGTGAATACCAACAAATGCCTGTTACACCTCGATTTGCAGGATGGAAACCTGTTGATTACCAGCGTTATTGACAACCTCACGAAAGGCGCATCGGGGCAGGCGGTGCAGAATATGAACCTGGTATTTGGCCTGCCCGAAGATGCCGGATTGCGGCTGAAAGCAGTCGCTTTTTGATGCCGGGTAATCAGTAGAAAAACAAACCTGACAACGCGGCTGTTAAATTTGTGTTGTCAAACAAACACTCAACAATCATGAAAAAAGTACTGATTCTGGCCGCTTTTGTGGCCGCTACGTCATTCACCGTATTAGCACAGGACGTAAAAGAAAACGCTAAAGAAACGGGCCGCCAGGCAAAACAAACGGCCAAAGCTGCCGGTCGGAAAATTAATCGTGAAACCAAAGAAGCCGGACGCAACGTAAAACGGGCTGCCAACAACACGGCTAATGACGTTGACCGGGCCGCTACCAACACCGCCAAAGACGTGAAACGCGGCACCAACAAAGCCCTCAACAAAACGGATAAAAATCTGAAAAAAGCCGAGCGTAAAATGAATGACTCAAAATAAGCCCGGCTACCGGGGGTATCAATGGACGAAGGCGGTTGCAAAACCGCCTTCGTTTTGTTTATGACCACACCGGAACGTAAAACCGCCGTCTTCACGTTGGCAGTGGTGTATTTCCTGACGATATTTGACCGATGAAGACTCCCGTTTCCGTACTCCTCTTTGGCATCGCCCGCGATTTGGTCGGGCAGTCAGCCATCATCTGCTCGCTCCCGCAGCAGGCCCGGATCAGCGATTTGCTGGTCCATCTGCATGAGCAACATCCGGCTCTGGCCGGTATAAAGTCGTTGTTGGTGGCCCGAAATGGTGAGTATGCCGATGCCGACGTCCTTATCAGCCCAACCGACGAAATCGCTATTATTCCCCCCGTCAGCGGAGGTTAAAATTATGATCGCTCTTACCCCAGACCCGATTGATATTAGTTCGGCCTACAAGTACCTGCAAACCGACGGTGCCGGTGCCATTGACTTCTTTTTCGGAGTCGTGCGCGACAATACGCCCGGTGCCGACGGCCAACGCCGGGACGTAGAAAAACTTGAATACGAGGCATACGGGGCTATGGCAATAAAAGAAATGCAGAAAATTGCCGACGAAGCGCATCGGCGGTGGCCCATTCTGAAATACGCCATTGTGCACCGCACCGGAACGCTCCGCATCGGCGAAATGGCCGTGCTGATCGGTGTGGCAACCCCGCACCGCGCCGAAGCCTTCGAGGCCACGCGCTACATAATTGACACGATCAAGCAAACGGTGCCGATCTGGAAAAAGGAAATATTTACCGATGGCGACGTGTGGGTAAATGCTACTCCCTGATCAATCAAACGAGTATGTTCCCAAAAGTGGGTAATGGTCGGAATAGGTAACGCTGCTGAGCGTCTCAAAATTGAGCGGACGCAGGGGCGGGCTATAAAACTGATTGTCAATGCGGATGTATCCCGGCGGTTTGTTGTAAGTGAACCCAAAGCCCCGTCCGGCATCTTCAAAACTGTTGCGAAGTTTCCGGCGCAACCGCTCATACACCACACTGTACGGCGTTTCGTTAAAATCGCCGGTTACAATCACCGGATACGGACTAAAGGCCACGTACTGTTCGAGGATATGCACCTCGCGCTGCCGCTCGGCAAAACCATTACGTAGTGCCACTAAAATGCCTTTTGTTTCCTGCTTCACCTCAATCAGTTCATCCTGTTTAACAACGTTATTCACCCGAATGCCCATTGAATGCAGGTGTACGTTGATAACCCGAACGGTGTCTTTATCCAGCGCAATATCGGCCCAAACCAAGCCGTTAAACCCGCCCCGGCTGAATACTTCCTGCCCGGAGCGAACAATCGGAAAGCGCGAAAACGTAGCCACGCCCTTAAACCCCACATTGGGGTCGCCCTGCCTGAGCCACGCCGAATACGGATAACCGAGACTCTTTAGCCGGTCGGTCATCCTAAAAATGGGGTACTTCGGGAAGTCATAAAATTCCTGAAAACACTTTACATCAGCATCCGATTTTATTACCCAGTCGGTCATGCGCTGCACCTTCACTGATTGGTTATTACGGGCCAAAAAATCAAGCACATTAAACTCCATCACGTTGTAACTCAGTATTTTAAGGTGCCGTTTGCCCGTTTCGCCAAAAGCTTCCTGCCCCGCTATGATCGTTGGCGAATTACGAACGTAAGTGCGTGGCAGCAGCCAGAAACCCGCCACCAACGTAATCACGGATAACAAACTGCGCCAGGGCCGGGCAATTAACCAGGCCAGCACAAAGCCCGCGTTGAAGACCCAGGCAACCGGCAGCGTAATTAGCAGCATACTCACTAACCAGTGTTCGAAGGGTAGGAAATAAAGCAGCGTGTATAGCAGTAATGTGTATAACGCCAGCATGAGGTTTAACGACCAGACCAAGGACCGGAAAAACCAACTCACCGACCGGGCAAAGGAAAACGGAGCAGCCATTGGACGAGGACAGAAAAGATGGACAATAACCCAAAGGAACGGCTAAATTCTTGAATGGCGGCTCACTCAGAAGCCCGTTGAGAACCCCACTGCCGGGGCAAACCCTGGGTTTCTTGGATTTTCAGGGGATTTGCGTTACTTTTGCGGGACTTAGCAAACAAATTAGTGTTTCGGCGAAGGGAGGAGTACTCCCTTTTTTGTTTGGCAAAAAACGATGGACGATAAAGCCCGAATTACAGAACTGATTCAGCCGTTCTTGAACGACGACGAAATCTATATCGTTGATATTCAGGTGGCTGGCCGACAGGGCGGACAACTGAAAGTTACTGTTCTGCTTGATGCCGATGCCGGTATCCGAATTGATCAGTGTGCCAGCATCAGCCGACAATTAGGCAGTTTGATGGACGAACAGAATTTTTTTGGCGAAGACGTACCGTTTGTACTCGAAGTGTCGTCGCCGGGGATTGATTTTCCGCTGCAAACGGCGCGGCAGTACCGTCGGAATGTAGGACGGCAACTGGCCGTGACGCTGACCGACGAGCGCGTGCTGCGGGGCAGACTCGATAGCGTGACCGATAACGCCATTGTGCTGGACGTTGAGCCGCCCCGAAAAACAAGTAAAAAGAAGAAAGAAACGCCCGCTGAACCCGATCCGAGTGGTCTTGCACCCATCGCGTTCGAGACAATCAAACAGGCGGTTGTCGAAATTGTGTTTAAATAAGTATTCAGTTTTCGGTTTACAGTTCTCGGTGGTTGCCAATCTTAACTGACTCACCGAAGCAGCACAACCTTAAAAACCGCAACCTGAAAACCGTAAACCGTATAAAAATGAGCAGTGCCTTATTAATTGAATCGTTCGCTGAGTTCGCCCGGTCGAAAAGCATTGACCGGCCTACCATGCTGACTATATTGGAGGACGTATTCCGAACGATGATTCGGAAAAAATACGAAACCGACGAAAACTTCGACGTGATTATCAACCCCGAAAGCGGTGACCTCGAAATGTGGCGCACTCGCGAGATTGTGGACGATAACTCAGAAGACATCTGGGATTATGACAAAATTACGCACACCGAAGCTCGTAAAATTCAGGATGACTTCGAGGTGGGCGAGCAAGTTGCCGAAGAAATTAAACTCGAAGATTTTGGTCGCCGGATGGTGCAAACCGCCCGCCAAACCCTGATTCAGAAAGTTAAAGACCTCGAAAAAGAACTTCTTCACCAGAAATACAAAGATCAGGTCGGCGATATTGTGAATGCCGAAGTGTATCAACTGGTTCGGAATGAGGTGATTCTGGTTGATAACGACAACAACGAACTGAGCCTGCCCCGCACCGAGCAAATCCCGCGTGACCGTTACCCCAAAGGCGCGATGGTGAAAGCTGTTGTGCACCGGGTTGACATGACCAACGGATCGCCCAAGATCATTCTGTCGCGCACGTCGCCGGTGTTCTTAGAGCGATTGTTTGAGGCCGAAATCCCGGAGATTTATGATGGCGTGATTGCCATCCGCAAAATTGTGCGCGAACCCGGCGAACGGGCCAAAGTCGCCGTTGAATCGTATGACGACCGCATTGACCCCGTTGGTGCCTGCGTGGGCATGAAAGGCTCGCGGATTCACAGCATTGTGCGGGAGTTAGGCAACGAAAACATTGACGTAATCAATTTTACCGAAAACCTCGAACTCCTCATTAGCCGCGCCCTCAGCCCGGCTAAACTGACCTCGATGACCATTGACAAAGAAAACCGGCGCGTATCGGTATTTCTGAAACCCGATCAGGTTTCACTGGCGATTGGCAAGGGCGGACAAAACATTAAACTGGCCGGTCGGTTGGTGGATATGGAAATTGATGTCTATCGTGATAACGAAGGGCAGGTGGACGATGAGGATGTGAACCTGGCTGAATTCAGCGATGAGATTGAAGAGTGGATGATTGATGAACTGCGTCGGGTGGGTCTCGACACGGCCAAGAGTGTGCTGGCCCTGAACCGTGAAGAACTGCTAAGACGCACCGACTTTGAAGAAGACACCGTTGATGAGATCATGAATATCCTGAAAAAGGAATTCGAGTGAACAGTTATCAATGAACAGTTGTCAGTTATCAAAGAAACTGCTTACTGATAACTGTTCATTGATAGGTGACAGGGGGATTTTTATTGTGCTTCCCTGTGTTCTATACAAACTAACAATCACTAAATTTGCCTATTACGAATACGAAAACCGACTCTATGGCAGAAGATAAGTCAATGCGCCTGAGCCAAGTGGCACGAGTTCTCAACGTGGGATTAACCACGGTGGTGAGCCGTCTTGCTGCCAAGGGGTTCAAGGTGGATAGTAACCCCAACACCAAAATCAATAACGATCAATTG
>JBBRUV010000050.1:0-18069 GCA_038247465.1 Cytophagales bacterium | reverse complement strand
TGAGTATCGCTTTGCCGACGAACCCGTGCAATCGCTCTCCGAAAAGCGACGCACCGAACTCCACCGAAACCAAATCGGATTCGTGTTTCAGGCCTATCACCTGATTGACGAACTGACGGTCTATGAAAACATCGAAACGCCCCTGCTCTACAAAGGCACCCCCGGTAACGAGCGTAAAAGTCGCGTTGCCGAACTCCTGGATCGCTTCAACATGGTTTCCAAAAAAGACCTGTTTCCGAGTCAACTCTCTGGTGGCCAGCAGCAGTTGGTGGGCATTGCGCGGGCGTTGGTGGCCGAACCCGCCGTGATTTTTGCCGATGAACCAACCGGCAACCTCCATTCCGATCAGGCCCGCGACATCATGGAACTGTTTCAGGAATTGAATAAACGCGACGGCATTACTATCGTGCAGGTGACGCACTCTGAAACCAACGCCGACTACGGCAACCGCATCGTGCGGCTCAAAGACGGCTGGCTCCAGGCATCAACCAACTAACAGACTCCCAAAACCATGAACAGTTTTTTCTGCTTAAATCGCCCGGTGAATCGCCGGGGACAGCTACTGCTTTGCCTTTTTCAATTCAGCTGGCTGATTATCAGTGCATTTGGCTCACTCGCAATAGCCCAAACTGCCCCGCCCGTTGCGAGTCGGCTTACGCTGCAACAGTGCATCGAACTGGCGGTGCAGAACAACCTCACCGTGCAGCAGGGGATGCTAACGGTGGCTAACAGCGAATTACAATTGCGGCAGGCGCGGCTGAATCTGCTCCCGACCGCGTCGCTGCTCGGTGGGCAGTCGCTCAACAGTGGCCGCAACATTGACCCCTATACCAATCAGTTTATTCTGCAAACCATTACTGCCAGCAACTATCAGCTATCGGCTTCGGCAACGGTGTTCAACGGGTTTGCGCTGCGAAATACCATTCGGCAGACCGACTTGGCCCGGCAAGCCAGTCAGCAGGAACTCCGCGTTATCCGCAACACCACTATCCTGACCGTGATTCAGGCGTATCTCAACGTGCTGATGGCGACGGACCAACTCGTGATTGCCGGGCAGCAGGCCGACGTTGCCCGCGTCCAGATTGCCCGAACCGAGCGGCAGGTAGCCGCCGGAACCGTGCTGGAAGCTAATTTGTACGACCTGCGGGCCACGCTTGCCGGTAACGAAACCGACATCGCAACGGCACAAAACACCCTCGACTTAGCAAAAATAACCCTGCTCCAAGCCATGAACGTGCCAACAGCCACCGAAACGGGTTCGGCGGGCGATGTAGTTGAGGTTATGCCCATTGTCCTGACCGATCTGGCTGCGGGGCCGTATCCGGCAACGGTGCAGCAGGTGTATGAAATTGCGCTGGCAACCCTGCCCGAAGCCAAAGGTGCCGACTTACGGGTGCGGAGCGCGGCCATCGGTGTGGCAGTGGCAAGGGGAAATCTGCTGCCTTTTGTGTCATTAAATGCCAACCTGAACAGTTTGTTTTCGAGCGCGGCCAACACGGCGTTTGGCTACGGCGAACAGTTGAGCAATAACCTCAATCGGTCGTTTTCGCTGACTGTTCGGGTGCCGATTTTTTCCGCAAACATAGCCCGTAACCGCATCACCTTCGCCCGGACGCAGCAGCAAACCGCCGAACTCGACGGTCGGCTGGTGCGCCAGCAACTCCGCCAGCAAATCGAGACGGCCTACGCCAACCTACGGGCCGGGGCCAACCGATACCGGGCCGTGCAGGCGCAGACAGCCTCGCTTGAACAAGCGTTTGCCGGGGCCGAAAGCCGATTCAATGCCGGTGCGCTGGGAGCGTTTGAGTACAGTATCGCCAAAACTAACCTCGACCGCAGCCGGTCGGTACTGGTGCAGAGCAAGTATGAGTATGTGTTTCGTACCAAAATTCTGGATTTCTATCAGGGCCGATTATCGGGGTTGTGACCGATAACCGGACAGATCAGGCTACCGGATAGGTAATGTAGGGCGGCCAACGTCACGTTTGATGGGCCGGGTGGTAGCCAATTGCTGATAATTTAGTAGCTTTGGGAGTCCAACCAATCTCCTGAATGTCAGCTTTTTGACTGATTGCAACCCATGAAAGTTCCTGTTATTCTCCTATTTTATCTGTTGGTGGCGCTGCCCCGGCTGGCCGACGCGCAGAAAGAAGTGCCGCAGGATATTAACCTGACGGGGGCTACAATCATCGAATTCAATGAGCCATATCACGAACTGGTGGTTTATACGCCCGGCGACGAAGATGGGCGGCACAGCCTCGTGCTGATTCAGGACACGACGCTACTGCTGAAAAAATCGGCGTTTGTCAAGAAGAGAAAAAGCATCAAACGCGACGAAATGGCAACGGCGGCTGAGTTTAAGCCGGGCATGAAAGTCAATCTCTCGCTCGACTATTACCAGATTAGCCAGCGCAACATCGTCAAGCGAATCAGCCTTGACGAAGCCTATTATGGCCCGGCCACTGCGGTAGGGCTGTTTGAACGGCTCGATAGCAACACCGCCATTATTGACGGGCAGGCGGTGCGGCTGGCCCTCGGCAAAAAAGAGTTTGTAGAAGGGCTTGCGGAGTGGAGGGGTAAAAAATTTGTGACCTTTGCCGATATGCAGTTGGGCGCGAAACTCACGGTATCGGGCGAACGCCGACCCGATGGCATTATTTACGTTAATCGCGGCACCATGCAGCCCGCCGAACTGAGCCGCGAAGCCCGGCTGCTCCGCAAAGCCATTGCGCCCGAAATCACGGTGAGTAAAGGAAACCTGGTCATTGCCGAGGGCTGGACGTTTAAACTCGTTGCTAACGGCGCCGTGCAGGAATACGTCGGTGGCGTGGGCCGAAAGCTCGTTCCGCAGTATATCAGTAGTTTGGCCCCGGTGCATCCCGATTTTGTGGGCTTTGCGTTTTATGTGGTTGACGAACCCGGCGTGGGCCTGCTTTCATACCCAAACGGGGTGGTTATTGTGCCGACCGGCTTGCTGAAAATCATGGATAATGAAGCGCAGTTGGCCGCATTGTTGAGCCACGAAATCGCGCACATCACCCACAAACATGCCGTTGAACAGCTTCGCCAAAATGCCAACTGGGAGGCCGTGCAGACATTTGGTGCTACCAGCATGGTTGGTAAAAACGAGCCGATTCCCGCAGTAGTTACAACAGCCGTAGGCGAGATGTCGGTGGCCGTTTTTGCCCAATCGCACGAAACTCAGGCCGACCGGATCGGGCTGAACTATGCGGTGCAGGCCGGTTATGACCCCCGCCAAGCCGGATTGATCTGGAAACGACTGGCCGAACTGACCACCAATGAGGTACTGACGGCTCAACGCATTACCGCCTTGAATTGGCTGCAACAACGGTATAAATCAGGAAGTTATGCCGAAACAAACAAGAATACCAATGCGCCTGCCATGCAGCCGGTTTTCCCCGGTCATGCCCACCCACTCGACCGATTCAGGCACGTGAATTTCCTGATTTCGACCAATTATGCGCCGACCGATATGAGCCGGTTTAGTACGCAGGCGGCTTCGTTCAAAGCCATGATTAGTCTGATTAAGGGCGGAAACTCGGCAACGGCAGCGGCTGTCTTGCCGACGGAGAAACCAATTCCGGGCATTGCGAAAACCGTAAAATCTGTTGGTGCCAAACCAGCCAGGCCAGCAACGGGCAAACCCACCATAAAACCCGCAGCCGCTGGTAAGCCAACGATCAAATCATTGCCAGTGAAAGATTAGTGGCAAGTGGTTGGTGGCAGATAGTCGCTATGCTTCGCCCGGCAGCCAACTGACCGCCAACCACCAACCACTTTTCTAAGCCTCTCCAATCAACCGAACATCAGTGGCGATGTCTTTTCCTTCGGCATTTTGGCCGACGCGGAACTCCACCTGATCATCAATCTGTAACTCGTTGAAGTCTACATCAAGGAGGGTCGAATAATGAAAAAACAGGTTATTGGGCGGGTAGTTGATAAACCCATAACCCGATTTCAGGCTGCGAACGGTGCTTATTTTCCGGTCGGCGGGGTCACTGGCAATCAGCAGTTGCGGATTCGCTACGTTGTAGTTGGGTTCAGTATCGGTATAACTGGCAAAACCGTTGCCGGGGCTAATTGCCGGAATCATGCTGTTGGCGTAGGCCGGGCCGACTCCATTGCCGAAACTCCCCGTTTGCGGGCCGCTGCCATTACCTGCGCTGCTAACGGTGAAGCGGGCGGCCTGCTGCTGTTTTACGAACAGATTCTGAATAATCGGGTCGTTTTTCCGCAGCCTATTGTCAATCACCTCGTGCATCGCTACCGGATAAGACACCTCTTCGAGCAGGTCTTGTGAGGTACGGGTCACGGTTTTTTCGCCTTCGTCGTTCGAGAATTCAAAATCCCAACTCAGCACCATCACCCGCGAGCCGAGCGTGTTGAGTTTGCGAACAAGCGGTACATAATCACCGTCGGCAGTAATCAGCACCACTACATCAAATTTCTTGTACTGCGCCAGTTCAAAAGCCTCCAGCGCGAGCCACACATCAATGCCTTTTTCCTGCCGAATGCCCTGGTGCGTTTTCACGGGCAGGTAATGCGTCACAACGCCTTCCGACATCAAAATATCGTCGAACAGGCGGTCGTAAAATAGTTGGTTGCTGCGTTGCTGGGCCTCGTGGGCGTTAAGCCGACCCCGGAAATAGTGAGCATCCACAATCTGACAAAGCCGCAGGTCAGTATCTTCTAAACCCGCCACCTCGCGCCGGATAAATTCGTGCAGCCCTGATATGGCAATGCGGCTGCGTCGTTCGTGAGAGTAATTGTAGTAGTTGCTGACGTGTAAGAAATAGTTTCCGTCGTAAAAAACGCCGATTCGGACTAAGCCGGGCTTACTGTTGGGCATAATGAGTTAGGTACGTTAAACAAAATTCTATGTAAGTAAACTAATTGTATGATATTCGCAGAAAGTGGTACTATTTAGGTGCGTATTCCAGCGGTTATTATATGATTTATGCGGGCAGTCGGATAGGTTTTATAGTAAGTGCAAAGATACGGTTTTCTCAGTGTGAATCTCGTTTGACAACCGGGCCGGAACCGCCCCGCAGAAAATCGAAATCAACGCCTTCGTGGGCCTGCAACACGTGTTCTAAAAACAGTTTGGCATAGCCCCGGTCATACCCTAATTCGAGCGGTTTCCAGGCGGCCCGGCGTTGGGTTAGTTCCTCGTCGGATACGTGCAGGTGCAGCCGTCGCCCGGCCACGTCAAGGGTAATCAGATCGCCGGTTTGTGCCAGGCCCAGGTTTCCGCCCACCGCCGATTCGGGCGAGACGTGCAGCACCACCGTGCCGAAGCCGGTGCCGCTCATCCGTCCGTCCGAAATCCTGACCATGTCATGAACTCCCTGCGCCAGCAGTTTGGCGGGCAGTTGCATATTACCCACTTCGGGCATTCCGGGGTAGCCCTTGGGTCCCACGTTTTGCAGCACCAGCACCGAATCGGCATCTACATCGAGCGCGGGGTCGTCAATGCGGCTTTTATAATCGTCAATATCAGCGAAGACCATTGCCCGGCCCGTGTGCTGCATCAGCGCGGGCGTTGCCGCCGAGGGTTTCAGCACGGCTCCGTGCTGGCAGAGGTTGCCCCGCAACACGGCAATACCCGACTCCGGTTTAAACGGCGTGGCAATCGTGCCAATCACATCAGCATCGTAGCAGGGCGCGTCAAGGGTGTTCTGACCGATGGTGTTTCCGTTGATAGTCAGGGCGTTGGTATGCAATACGCCGTGCAGTTCGCGGATCACGGCGGGCAGGCCACCGGCATAAAACAGGTCTTCCACAAAATGCTCGCCCGACGGTTGCAGGTTGGTCAGGAGCGGAATTTTGGCCGAAATCTGATCGAAATCATCCAATGTCAGCGTTACGCCAACGCGCCCGGCAATCGCCATCAGGTGCAGAATGAAATTGGTGGAACCACCAAGCGCGGCATTCACCATAATGGCGTTCTCGAAGGCTTGCCGGGTCAGAAGATCAGACGGTTTTATGCCCTCGCGGGCAATAGCGACCGACCGCATCCCGACGAAATGGGCCAGTACTTTCCGGCGCGAATCGGCTGCCGGAATGGTGGCGTTGTCGGGCAGGGCCAGCCCCAGCGATTCGACCATTGCGGCCATCGTGGAGGCTGTTCCCATCACGGCGCAATGCCCGATACTGCGGGCCATGCTGGCTTCGGCGGCTACAAACTCGGCATCGCTCATTTCGCCCATTTTGTGGGCTTCGGCAAACCGCCAGAGGTCAGAGGTGCCGATTTTTTTGCCATGAAACCGCCCGGCCAGCATCGGCCCGCCCGACAGCACAATGGTCGGTACGTCAACGCTGCACGCGCCCATCACGAGCGAAGGCGTGGTTTTGTCGCAGCCGCAGAGCAGCACCACCGCATCAATCGAATTGGCCCGAATACTCTCTTCCACGTCCATACTGGCGAGGTTACGAAAGAGCATGGTGGTGGGCTTCATCTGGCACTCTCCCAGCGACATGACTGGAAATTCGAGCGGAAATCCGCCCGCTTCCCAGATGCCGCGCTTAACGGTCTCGGCCAGGTCGCGGAAGTGGGCGTTGCAGGGTGTCAGTTCTGAAAACGTGTTGCAGATACCGATAACGGGCTTTTCGCCGGTGAAGAGGTGATGCGGGAAGCCCTGATTTTTCATCCAGGCCCGGTAAATAAAGCCGTCTTTTCCGGTGCGGCCAAACCAATCCTGCGAACGAAGTGGCATGGTTGAGTTGAGAAAGTTTAGGAAGAAAGCGTTTGGTTGTGGAAATCTATTGTCATTGGTTCAATCCAGGGGCAATAGATTTCCACAACCAAACCAACGACCCCAAACACACTGCCCCAATGCCAATCGCCAGGCCCGGGCCCAATGCTGTGGGCAGCAAGAGCCAAATAGCCACGCCCGTGCTGACCAGCAACCGGGCCGCTTCGACGCGGTAGGCCCAACGGCGACCCTCGAAAAACCAGCCGAAGTTCACCACTGCCACGCCAATTAGCGCGGCAATCAGTCCTTTTTGCCACCAATCTAAACTTGCCTGAAATTGCAGAAACGGGAACGCAGCCGCCGTCAGGATCACGTATTGAATCAGCACGTAGAGATTGACCCGTTGCGGCACGGTGGTGTCAAATTTCTGGTATGTCTCGTGCGAAATGGCCGGAATCGGATGATAAACAGCCTGTTTGGCATCCCAACCGGGTTTGTAAAACAGCACTTTCAGCTTGTCCGAAAGGGTAGGTGCGTTGCGGAGTTCGTGGCCGATGTGTTCGTAATGCGAAAAATTGGCCCACACCGGATTCCAGCTATTGATCGGCGTGGTGATGCCATAAACCGGGCGTTCATCTTCTTCCTGGAACGTGCCAAACAGCCGATCCCAGATGATAAACGTACCAGCATGGTTTTTATCAATGTACCGGGGGTTGCGGCCATGATGCACCCGGTGGTGCGAAGGCGTGTTCATGATCCACTCCAGCACACCCATTTTACCGACGAGTTCGGTATGAATCCAGAACTGGTAAATCAGGTTAAAGCCGCCCACGATGAGCAGTTGCGTGGTATCAAAGCCGAGCAACGCCATTGGCAGATAGACCGGGGCCGTCCAGATGCCCTGAAACCAACTTTGCCGCAATGCTACCGACAGGTTATATTCTTCGCTTTGATGATGCACCACGTGGCCGCTCCAGAACAGGTTCACCTCGTGGCTCATCCGGTGGCCCCAGTAGTAGCAGAGGTCATACAGCACAAAGGCCAGCACCCAACTCCAGGCCGTGTGCGGCACGTGAAAAAACGAGAAATTGGCATACACGGCTTCGTAAATACCTAACGTAATGATTTTCAGAAAGATACCAACTACCTGCTGCGAAGTTCCCGCGCTGAGGTTGGTAATGCTGTCGTTCAGGCGGTAGCGTTTGGTGTTCTGGTAGCGGTCAATCCAGATTTCGATGCCCATTGCCAAAAAGAAGAATGGGATCGCCAGCATTACGGGGTTGAAATTCATAAGTGACGGTACTCTTTCAAGATTTTTTGGCAAGTTACGAGTTTATTGAAACACTTTGGTGTAAGGGAATCTCATTCAGTACGCTTAAAATTAACGGCGGTTCGTGAACGCTGTTGAAGAAAAAACGTTACCATATCGGTAACAAAAAGTTGATTCGTACCAATTAAATTCGCAAACAACCGGAACCCATAAGTATATACCAACTGCCTATGAGAATTATCGGACGAAGGACGATTGTCAAGTTTTATGAACTGCATACCGACTCAAAAACAAGTTTAGAAGCCTTTCACAAAGAGGTGCGGAGTGCAGACTGGACTAAACCAGCGGATGTGATTAGTCGCTCTCCATCAGCAGACGTCATCACAGGCAAGCGATTCGTTTTCAACATTCAGGGAAACAAATACCGCTTGGTTGCCGATATTGAATTCACGTTATCCCAGGTCTATATTGTTTGGATTGGCCCACACAGCGAACACAATAAAATAGACGTAAAAACCGTCAGCTATGATAAAAATACTTAAAACCGAACAGGATTTAGACAACGCTTTGGCCCGTGTTTATGACCTTATGCAGGTAGATTTAGTCCCTGATTCGACCGAAATGGACGAATTAGAACTGCTTTCACTCTTGGTGGAGCACTATGAAGACGAACATTATCCTATTGCTCCACCGAATCCAATTGATGCCATTTTGTTTCGGTTGGAGCAGTTAGGCAAAGAACCGGCTGAGTTAGGGCGGATATTGGGAGCCAGAAGCCGCCAATCCGAAATATTGAGTGGAAAAAGAAAACTGAGTTTGAGTATGATTCGGCGGTTGCATCAGGAACTTAAAATCCCCGCCGAAAGTCTCATCGCAGCTTATTGATGGTGGGAGCAGAGACGGTTAAATCCGCGCTCCCACCTTATCACTTAACCATGAAAAAAATCCTTCATTTTATCGAAGAATCCTTTCTCGTTTTTACCCGGCTTGGGCTGAAAATTGGCCGCCGACCGGAACTTTTCGAGCATTGCCCGCTCGTCTGACGACAGGACCTTGGGAGTCCAGACGTTCACGTGAATCAGCTCGTCTCCCCGTCCGTAGCCGTTTAATTCCTTGATTCCTTTGCCTTTGAGTCGCAGAATCCGGCCACTTTGCGTGCCGGGCTCGAGCGTGATCCGGGCGCGACCGTCAATCGTCGGCACTTCGAGGCTGGTGCCGAGGGCAGCATCGGCAAAGTTCACATAGAGGTCAAAAACCACGTTGTTGCCGTCTCGTTTGAGGTTCTCGTCTTCTTCTTCTTCCACCACAATCAGCAGATCACCGGCCACGCCCCCGCGTGGTGGTACGTTGCCTTTGCCAGCCACCGAAAGCTGCATTCCCTCGGCCACACCCGCCGGAATATTAAGCGGAATTACGTCTTCCTGCAACACGCGGCCTTCGCCAAAACAGACATCACAACGGTCGGTTACAATCTTGCCATCGCCGTTGCAGGTGGGGCAGGTAGCGGTCGAAACCATCTGACCAAGCATCGTACTGACCACCTTTCTAACTTGCCCGTTGCCCTGGCAGGTTTGGCAGGTTTGCACGGCGGCTCCGTTTTTAGAACCGTTGCCGCCACACGTGGTGCAGGTGACGTGCCGCTTTACCTTGATTTTTTTCTCAACGCCGTTGGCAATTTCCTGGAGGTCTAATTTGAGTTTGATACGAAGGTCAGAGCCGCGCCGAATGCGCTGCCGTTGCCCGGCTGCGCCACCGGCAGCGTTGCGGAAAAACCCGCCAAAGCCGCTGTCGTCGCCAAAAATATCGCCAAACTGACTGAAAATATCGTCCATCGAAGGCCCACCGGGGCCGTAGCCCGCGCCACCACCACCAGCCGCGCCGGTCATGCCGGCGTGGCCAAACTGGTCATAGCGGGCCTTTTTCTGCGGGTCGTTCAGCACATCGTAGGCTTCGGCGGCTTCCTTAAATTTTTCCTCGGCGGTGGGGTCGTCGGGGTTTTTATCGGGGTGGTATTTGATTGCCATCTTGCGGTAAGCCTTTTTAAGGTCTTCCGCCGACGCGTTTTTATCCACACCTAAGATTTCGTAATAGTCTCGTTTTGTTGCCATTAGCTTCCTACAATCACTTTTGCAAACCGAATCACTTTCTCGTTCAGCAGGTAGCCGCGTTCTACCTCGTCAATCACTTTGCCCTTCAGGTCTTCGGTCGGGGCCGGAAACTGCGTCACCGATTCGTGCAGGTCGGCGTTAAACGGCTGGCCTTTGGCAACCATCGGTTTCAGCCCTTTGCTTTCCAGCGTCCGGGTCAACTTATTATGAATCAGCGAAACACCTTCTTTCAGGGCGGTGAGATCGGCGGTGGCTTCGAGCGATTGCATGGCCCGGTCGAAATCGTCCACAACGGGCAGCAGAGCTACGAGCATTCCTTCGCTGGCGGTGTTGATGAGGTCAAGTTTTTCGCGGGCCGTTCGCCGACGGAAATTCTCGAAGTCAGCGTAGAGCCGGAGGTATTTTTCTTTCAGTTCGCCAATTTCCTGAGCCGCTGCGTCGGCTTCGGTCTGTGTCGAATCTGGTTCGGTGGTCTCTGACGGAGATTCGGTAGCGGTCTCGTCTTGTAAAAATGAATACTTCGGGGCCGGGTCAGTCGAGACCGATTCGACAATGATGTCAGGTTGGTCAGCGAGAGGTTGGGTCTCGTTGGTCAAAGTGTCTTTATTTTCCATGCCGGTAGGGGCTTTTTTTTGCCAAAACATACGTCGGAAAGGAGACAATTACGGGGCCAATTGCGTTCAAACTGACAAGATGACCGATACCGCCCGCCATACCGCCCTTGTGAAAGCCAAAGCCGCTGAACTGGGTTTTGATTTTTGCGGTATTGCCCGCGCCGAGTTTCTAAAGCACGGAGATTGCTTTTTGGAGACGTGTGGATATTTGCTGTTTGTCAGCGGTGGAAATGCTACCCATGACCTTGCTGATCATCGTCTTTTCCAACGTGGCTACTTTGTGCAGTCTTACCGTTGACGGAAGCCGTAAACCGGCTGCCTGCCAATCAATCAGCAGAATGTCGTCGGCGGCAAAAACGGGTTGGCTGGTGATCCGAGCCACAACAATATCGGGGTCTCCGGCATCGTACAGGATTAACGCCGGACGTTTTTTTGCCCCAATAGCATTAGTGAATGGAAAGGAAATCAGAACAACATCGCCGAATTTATACATTGTCGTAAATGCTGTCTGAATCGGCGTAACCCGCCAGAAACTGTTGGGCTGTGTGCTTTTGCCAGTCGTTTTGCTCGGTCAATGGCTCTTCGGTAAGAACTGTAACGTAGGGTAAGGTGCGAATGAAGTCAAGAAAAGGTTGTTTCTGGGCTTCGGCAACGTCTAATACAAGCGTCATAGAAAGTAGCGTTTATGAATCAAAGCTAATCAGATTCTGGTTCATTCCCAATGACCGATACCGCCCGCCATACCGCCCTTGTGAAAGCCAAAGCCGCCGAACTGGGTTTTGATTTTTGCGGTATTGCCCGCGCCGAGTTTCTGGAAGACGAAGCCCCCAAGCTCGAAGCGTGGCTTAAAAACGGGATGCACGGCTCGATGAATTACATGGCCAATCATTTTGATAAACGACTTGACCCGCGCCTGTTGGTCGAAGACGCAAAATCAGTGGTGACGGTGCTGCTGAATTACTACCCCGAACAACTTTTGCCCGAAGGCCCCGACGATCTGAAACTCTCGAAATACACCTATGGAACTGATTATCATTTTGTGCTGAAAGACAAACTCGCTGATTTACTGACCTTTGTTCGCGACGAAATTGGCGAAGTGGGTGGGCGAGCCTTTGTTGATTCGGCCCCGGTGATGGATAAAGCCTGGGCCAAACGCAGCGGCACGGGCTGGGTGGGCAAGCACAGCAACCTGATTAACCGCGAGATTGGCTCGTTTTTTTTCATCGGCGAACTTATTCTCGATCTGAAACTAACACCCGATGGCCCCATTGCCGATTACTGCGGCACGTGCACCCGTTGTCTCGATGCCTGCCCGACCGAGGCCATTGTTGCACCCTACGTGGTGGATGGTAGTAAGTGTATCTCGTATTTCACTATCGAACTCAAAGAAGCGATTCCGGAAGAGGTGCGCGGTAAGTTTGAGAACTGGATTTTTGGTTGCGATATCTGCCAGGATGTGTGCCCCTGGAACCGTTTTGCCCGACCCCACAAAACCCCCGCATTTGACCCGAATCCGGCGTTGGCCGACCTCTCCCGCGCTGATTGGCAGGAGATTACGGAAGACGTTTTTGCCGAAGTGTTCCGGCGGTCGGCGGTAAAACGCACCAAATTAGCGGGGTTGAAACGAAATATTGACTTTGTGAGCATGGAACGCGGATGACGCAGATTGAGCGGATTTACGCAGACTCCTTGTCGGCTTTTTGATAAAAAATCTGTGTAAATCCGCAACGTCCGCTTCATCCGTGTTCCATCATTTTCCCCACGCGCCAGACTTCTTCAAACGTGTTGTAAAGCGGGGCCGGGGCCAGCCGGATGCAATCGGGTTCGCGCCAATCGCCGATGATGCCCTGCGCCGTGAGGTGGTTGAACAACGCCTTGCCTCGTTTCGGCACCAGCAACGACAGTTGTGATCCGCGTTGGGCGGGGTCGGTAGGGGTCAGGATGTGAATACCCGGAACGCCCCGCAATACAAATTCCAGAAAACCGGTTAGGAACTCGCTTTTTTGCCGGATGGCTGTCATGCCCGCTTCGGCGGTGAAGATGATAGCGGCCTGATGCGCGGCCAACGCCAGAATGTTGGGGGTGCTGAGTTGCCAGCCAGCCGCGCCCGGCTCCGGCACAAAACCCGGCTTCATGCCAAAACGTTGACTTTCGTTGTAGCCCCACCAGCCCGCCAATCGGGGAACGTCTGCGTGGTGATGTCGCTCATGTACAAACACGCCCGACACCGCGCCGGGGCCGCCGTTGAGGTATTTGTAGGAACACCACGTGGCGCAGTCAACATCCCAGTCGTGCAACTGCAACGGCACATTTCCGATGGCATGGGCTAAATCGAAACCCACCAAAATACCGCGTTCGTGGGCCATGCGGGTTATTTCGGCCATGTCATACTGTTGGCCGGTATAGTAGTTCAGGCCACTCATCCAGACCATCGCTATTTCGGGGCCATGTTGTTGCAACGCTTCCTGAAAATCGGCCATAGCCAGTAATCCATTGGGGCCGGGCTGCACCTCGATGATGGTCGTTGCCGGGTCATAACCGCGCTGCCGAACGTGGGTTTCGAGGGCGTACTGATCCGACGGAAAATCACCGGCAATCGTCAAAATCTTATGGCACGTTGGGGTAGGGGTATAAAACGACATCAGCAGCAAATGCAGGTTCACCGTCAGGGCGTTCATGGGGCAGACTTCGGCGGGCGTTGCGCCCACAATCTGCGCTAATGGCTCCTGACAACGGCGGTGGTAGCCGAGCCAGGTTTCGGCGTTGTCGGCTCCGGGCAGGGTTTCAAACCATCCCTCAACGCCGAGGTTTTGCCAGACATCGAGTTCATGGCTGATGGCTTCCCGGACCGTTTTAGGTTGCAGTCCCAGCGAATTGCCGCACAGGTAAATCAGTTCAGTATCACCGCGTTTTGGGATGTGAAACCGCTCCCGGAAACGGCCAAGCGGGTCAAGGCTATCGAGATGTTGGGCAAAAGATAGGGTGTTTTCGTAGGTCATAGCAAGGCAATGTTGCAACTTTGACCAATATAACGCAACTTCCTGCATGAAAAATCACGTCTTTGTGTTTATCTTGTTAAGTATGAGCGGCCCGGCATTGACCCAGCCCAATGCTGCTTTGATTCAAAAAGCCCACACCATTCATCAACAGGCCTACTGCATTGACACCCACGCCGACGCACCGATTATGCTCCAGAAAGAGGGGTTCGACATCGGTGTGTTGCACGATACCAAGCGCGACGGACGGGATGCTGCCCAGTCGCAGATTGATTTTCCGCGCATGAAGCAGGGCGGCATGGATGCCATGTTTTTTGCGGTTTATACGGCTCAGGGGCCGCGCACGCCAGCCGGTCATGCCGCAGCCAAAGAATCGGCCCTGAACCAGTTCGCGCTGATTGGGGCCGCGTTGAAGAAATACCCAGACCAGGCCGAACTCGCCACCACCCCCGCCGAAGCCAAACGCATTGGTCAGGCTGGTAAACGGGCCGTATTTATCGGTATGGAAAACGGCTATCCCGTTGGTAATGAACTCACTATGCTCAAAACGTATTATGACCTCGGCTGCCGCTATATCACCCTGACGCACTTCGCCAACAACCTCATTGGTGATTCGTCAACTGACCCTGACGGGCCATTGCACGGTGGTTTGAGCGATTTTGGCAAACAGGTGGTGTCCGAAATGAACCGGCTGGGCATTATGATTGATGTCTCGCACGTGGCCGATAAAACGTTTTATGACGCGCTGGCCCTGACCACCAAACCCGTACTGGCCTCGCACTCGAACTGCCGCGCCCTCTGTGATTTTCCGCGTAATATGACCGACGACATGATTCGGGCGGTTGCCAAAAACGGGGGCGTAATTCAGGTCAACTTCGTGAGTGATTATCTCCGCCAGCCGTCGGAAGCACACCGGACGGCCAAAACCAAAATTCGTATGGCAAACGTGGGCCGGATTTCTACGCCGGAGATGGAGACCCGGCAACAGGCCCGGAGCGATTCGGTGGCAAACGTCTATGCCTCAGAGCGGGCCAGTGTGGCCGACATTGCCAACCACATTGACCATATCGTGAAACTGACGAGCATCAATCACGTGGGGATCGGCTCTGATTTCGATGGGGGCGGGGGCGTGAATGGCCTCGAAGACGTGAGCCAGATTGAAGCCCTGACGCTCGAACTCGTCTGGCGTGGATATTCGCAAGCCGATATTGAGAAAATCTGGAGTGGTAATCTGTTTCGGGTGCTGGACGCGAATAAACTCTAATTGGCCGCGACAAGTTATGTTCAACTAATGGCTGGAACAAGCGGCATAATTTGTAGAACAAAAAAAGCAACTCGAAACCCGATTTGCTTTTTTTGTGACTGATAATCAGTCATTTATTAATGATCCATTGGTCCGCCTTTTTTGCAGCAGCTTGGCAGTTTTTTATACCCTACACCGTCGGCAATCAGCTCGTCGGCATCGTAGCCGGTTTTGCTGATGTTCGCTTTGAGTTTGGTCACGTCGGTTTTCTTCGGGTTATAAATCACCGTCACCACCTTCGTTTCTACGTCGAGGTTGGCTTCTTTTACGCCCTTCTCAAACGACAGATTGCGCTCGATACGCTCCTTGCACATTTCGCAGATGGCCGAGGTTTTGATTTTGACGACCTTGTCTTTGTCGTCGCGGGTTGTGGTTCCGGCAGCAGCAGTAGTGGCTGACAAAGTAAAACCGGCAGTGGTTAACGCAAATAGCGTACTCAGAAACAGATTACGATTCATGGTAATTGATTGGTTTATAGTGTACTAACAAATTAATGCTTCATTTGGTGCATGGCCCGGTTGCCACCGTTCATCCGCATTATAGCCGGGGTCAGCCGCAGATAAACCTGTCCCGAAACCGGGGTTTTTCCGTAGATACTCTGCAAAAACCGATCCGGCATTCCAACTGTCGCCTGCGCCCCGGCCACCAAATCGGTGTTGGCGTAGCGCAGGATTCGGTAGTTCATCCCTGCCGTGATGTTGTTGATATTGACGGTTTTGGGCAATCCCATGTCATCCACAAACAGCAATCCCAGTTCATAAACCGACTTGGTAACGTTCTCATACCGGCCATACATTGCCACGCGGTTTAGTTGCAAACTCGATTCAGCGAGGTAGGCATTCTCGTTTTGCCCGTCGTGGCTGTTCATCCCCCACACAAACGCCGAAGTCAGGTAGCGGTTGGGGTTGCCCAGCATTTTGCTGTGCAACAGCGATGCCGTTGTACGGTTTACGTCTTCGTCCGGTTCAATAGATTCAGGGCTTTTAACAAACCCGTGCGACACTTGGACTGCCAATGAAGGCGAGGGATTAACCGACAGCCGGAAAGAGTAACTATCGAAGCGTGGGCGGTCGAATCCAAACCGTTTTTCGTTCGGCTCGCGGCCCGTGAAACTCGATGCTTCTATTTTAGCGATACCATACCGGAAACCCGCCGTTGCCACCCCAAACGTAATGTGCGTAGCGTCGGTCCAGTGATGGCCCAGAGGAGAATCGGGATTGTTGAAACTCGAAATCCGGTGCATAAACGCCGGTGGCCCCAGAGCCGGTTCGCCAGGGTAGCCGACGTAAACAAACGCATCGGCTTTCGGGCTGATCGCATAACTGTATGATACCGATAGTTCCGAAAATAAATCGTGCTGATGCTGCCGGTCAACTAACCGTTGGCCATTGTAGGTTTCGCCCGATTGAAACAGCAACGGATACCCGTTCGGGTTCACCGTCAGCGGGTCGAGTGAGAGCATAGCCCGCGCCTGAAACAGCCCGCGCTGCCCAACCGTGCGCTGCGCCATGGCCATCACGTAGTTGGGTGCGTCAACGGCCTGGTCACGCCCCCGCAGACCTGGGTTGTTGCTGTTCTGGCTCGTGTAACGCAAAAAAACGCTGTAATGCAACATCGTCATCCAGCCGTTTCGGGCGTGGTTCATGTAGGCATACATCGGCGTGTTGTCGGGATGCCAGCTTGTGCCGGAACCGTTTCGGTTCATGGGCAAATTGCGCGACAGCGAATGACTCATGGCCATATTCGTCGCTGAATCGCTCATGGCCATACCCGGCATAGTGCCGTGGTTCATTCCAGACATATCGTGTTGGTGCTGCGCCCAAACTACCGGGTGCAGCACCAACGTTAAACAGAGTGTCAGAATTATTTTCATCGTTGTTGAGTAAGTTGATTTACACCATTGTCCACAGCATCACCCCCGCCATTGCAATCATCAATCCGTCTTCAATAATGGTAACGGTTGACATCGGCAGGTTAAACACGGCACCCAGACAGGCGCATTGAATCTTGCGTTTGTTAAGTACACTTTGCACAACTCCAATAAGGCTAACTCCCATCACCAGCAACGTGGCCGAATTTGTTATTAACGGGTTCCAGCCTGTCAGATAGGCCACGCCCAGAGCCAGTTCGATAAACGGATACACGAAACCGTAGCCCGGCACAGCCTTCGCCACAATATCATACATCCGGTAGCTGCCGGCAAAGCCACTCACGTCTAACAGTTTGAAAAACGAAAACACCAGAAAGAACCCGGCCATGAAGTGGTTCATGGCCCGCATCCAGACAAATTCGCCTTCGCGCAGTTCGACCAGCCCCGTTACGCCCACGATGAACGCCAGAATCAGCAGCAACGGTTTGTAGGCCATCAGCGAAAAGGTCTCGTCAGTTTCCGGCTCGGCGACCGCCATCGGCTGTTGGGCGTGGCCGTTGTGTTGATGAGCAGCCGGGGCTGGTCTCATCGTGTCAATTACTTCTATTTCGGCGGTAAGCGAGTACGCTCCGGCGGTCTGCACGGCCCGGTTCAGCGTGGCCGTGTCGAGGTGGCGGCTCATGTTTACGACCGCTTCCTGCGGATTGAGCGAAACAATGGCTTTTTTTACGCCATCAATGCGTTCGAGGGCTTGCTGCACCCGGCCTACGCAACTGCCGCAGTGCATTCCGGTAAGTTGATATGTATGAATCATGGTTGAGTTTGCTTGGTTTGACTACCACAAAGGTCGGGCTATACCGGAGCAGATTCCGTACAGAATTCACGCCCGATTGTGCAGGATTTTTCAATTCATTGACTTTCGGTCGTCCACTTTATCCAACACCTGCCGTTCGGTTTGCCGGTTTTTGCGAAACTGCCCCGGTGTTTGCCCGGTTGCCTGCCGAAACTGGTTCGAGAGGTGTTGTGAACTGCTGTATCCAAGCCGAAACGCAATCTCCGCCAGCCTCAATTCGTCGTCCTGTAACAACTCTTTTACCCGCTCGACACGAAGCCTGATCAGGTAATGCTCGATGGTTTGGCGGGTTTCTGCCGAAAACAGACTGCTCAGATACGAGTAGTCGTAGCCCATCTT
>JBBRUV010000049.1:0-18132 GCA_038247465.1 Cytophagales bacterium | reverse complement strand
TGCTCCAGGGCAAGTCGGTATTTTTTTTGGGTGCTGTATTTTTCAGCCCTCAGCAATACCTCCCAGCCCGGGTCTTCGGCACGGGCCAGCCCGGCGTAGTCCAACGCTAATTTGTCGTAGCGTTCTACCTGTGCCAAATTGCCTACCCGTCTGTAATTGGTGGCCAGCATGGCGTAAGCCCCGGATAGCTTGTAGGGATTTGTCAACCGGGGCTGTAACCGCAGGCTTTGCAGCGCATGGTCGATGGTCTACTCATAAAGACCAATGTCGGCGTAGGCCGCCGACAGGTTGTAGTGGTTCTGAACCAGGCGGTTGGTGTCGCGGGCGGTTTCACTCAGCCGAACCACCTTGATCCACTCCTGGATGGCTTTGGCGAATTCCCGGCGCTGGAAGTGATAAAGTCCCAACTGCGCCCCAATCATGCGGTGGGCCGAATCGGTGGGGGGCAGTTGGGCCAACAGGGTCAGGGCCGGTTTGAGATACATACGCCAGGCACTGTCGGGTTGCCTGCGGATTAGCATTTGCCGGGCCTGCTGGCTGAGGGTTTTCAGGCGGCTGCCCGGGTTATTATCTGTTGGCCGGGTTGGTTGAGCCAGACTTTGACTTGCAAAAAAGAACAAGACAACAAGTAAACAAGTATTACACATAAGATATAGGCAAAGAACTTTACGGGGTCGTCAAATTTACAGACAGTCAAGGTTTATAGAACTACTTTTTCAATGAAAATATATCGAGTTGCAGTGGTAGAAGATAACCCCAACGACAAACAGTTTTTACTTGATCTGATAGGCCGGGTACCGTTTCTGACCCTTGCCGGGTCGTTCGATGATCCGTTGATGGCCCTACCCTTTCTCACTACCGAACCCGTTGATTTGTTATTGCTTGATCTGCACCTGCCGAACCTGTCGGGATATGAGTTGTTGCGATCATTACCAAACCCGCCCGCCGTTATTCTAACCACTTCATCGTTAGCCGATTCGCTCGAAGCCTTTAACGTAGGCGCGGTTGATTATTTGGTGAAACCGATTCGCTACGAACGGTTTTTGCGGGCCGTGAACCGGGCAATCACCAACCGGCAGACAACGGCTCTGGCTCCACCCGCCCCACAGACGATGTTTCTGAAAGTGGGCCATGATATGATGCGGATAAACGTTGAGGAGATCAGGTTTGTGGAAGCATCCGGGCAACAATCACGGATTTATTTAGCGAATCAGGTGCTGACGGTAAGCCATTTGCTGTCCGATTTAGCCGAGCGGTTGCCCACTGACACGTTTATACGGATTCACCGATCATATATCATTTCGGTGGGGGGAGTCAGCCGCTATTCGTCCCGGTCGGTCTGGATTGGTTCGCACGAGTTGCCCGTTGGCACCAGCTACCTGGCCGCGCTAAAGGCGGTGCTGGAGTGAAGGAGATGGCCTTGTCATTGCCCTATCAACGTTTCTTGCCAACCGTTAAAACGGTTCCGTGATCCAGTCGTCAACGCTGCGTTCGGCTGAATTGAAATTGACCCCGATGGCGGTCAGCGTCTTGCCCGATGCCCGATACTTGTCACCGCAGCCGTTGGTGCGGAGTTGGGCAAGTGCATCGGTGGCGGTCTGGTTAAACTTAAACTCGAACAGAAACACATCCCCCGCCGTTTCAACCACCGCATCCGCCCGGCCCTGAGACGAGTGTACCTCGCTCTGAATGAACATCCCCAAATAACTGAACATGACGTGGATCAGCCCGTGATAGCCGAACGCGGCCCCAGAACCCTCGGTTTGCTTCTGGTAGGTGTGGGAGGGCAAATCGGCCAGAATCGAAGCCAGAATCTGGCGCACCCGGTTGAGGTCGCGGTTGAGAAAAGCCGCGTTCATGTCCAGCATCGTGCGGCCTGTATCATTGCGGTAACTGTTGTGGGCCAGGTTGTCCAACAAAAAGCGATACATACTTTGGCGCACCTCCTGATTGGGGGAATCCAGCACGTAGGAACCGGGTAATCAATGGTATGCACCAGCCGGGTTTTATCAACATAAACGCAGTTCACGTCGCGCAGTTTCACAAGACTCTGGATACCGATGGACCAGTTTTTAATGGGGTAAGGATAGCCAAAAGCCCCAACCGCCCGCCCCGTTGAGCCTGACAAAACCGCCACGGTTGAGCAGCCCCAAAACAGCCTCCAATGGTATTCACTCGTTAAAATGGCACGTTCACTCGTTTAAATGCCTGTCTACTCGTTGGGCTTGCACAGGAAGGGGCAGATTGGTTGCTTGCGGAGGTAATAAAATCGCATTGCACTAATTAACCCAATCTGTATGCATCCATTTTTAGGGGGTTCGCCCAGCGCCCCTACCCCAACGACCCCGCCCCGTGCGCGGTGGTCAGCCCGCCCTACGTTACCGACCGCCCCAACCCGGCAATCGGTGTTTCTCTGGTTCGCCCTGCTGCTGGCCCTGCCCGCGCTGGTGCAGGCCCAAACCGTGCAAAGTTTCTCGTTCACAGCCCCCGGTGCGGCCCGAACATTCGCCATACCGGCAGGGGTGACTTCCGTTACGGTCGTCGCCAATGGCGCGCAGGGGGGGGTAGTAGTGGGGGCAACGGGGGCCGGGTAACGGCTGCGCTGTCGGTTATGGCCGGGCAGGTGCTAAACATTTACGTTGGCGGACAAAATGGCTTCAATGGCGGTGGTACCGGAGCAGACACTCGCTCTGGCGGTGGTGCTACTGATATTCGGATTAGCGGTACTGGCCTGTCAGACCGGATACTGATAGCCGGTGGTGGTGGTGGTGTTCCTGCTTTCACTGGTGCTGCTCCTCCTGCTGGTGGCGGTGGTGGTGGATTAGAGGGTGGAGTAACCGATGCAACGAGCACCAATGGCACAGGTGGTACGCAGTCGTTTGGTGGTGGGGGTTATGACGATGACCCTACTACCAGTGGTTCGCTCGGTCAGGGTGGCAACAGGCCCGCCGGTGCTGGTGGTGGGGGTGGTTATTATGGTGGGGGTAGTGGTGGAAATTCTAACAGTGGCGGTGGCGGTAGTTCCTACACCGATCCGTCTATTACCAGCTTCACCCACACCCAGGGAGCCAACACCGGCAATGGTACACTCACCATTCTCCTGCCTCCTCCCGTCAGCATCACGGCCCAGCCCGTTGCCGGGTCTGCGGTCTGCACGGGTGGGGTGGTCACGGCCAGCACCACAGCCTATTCCGTCACGGTGACGGGCGGCACGTGTTCGGCCACGGCTATGGCAACGGTGGTGGTCAACGCGGCCCTGCCGCCGGTGAGTAGCATCAGCTACGCGCCCGCAGCGGGCGGGCCGGGAACGCTCTCGGCCACGGGCCGCATATTTGTCTGGAAAAACCCGGCGGGCGTGGTGGTTTACAGCACCGTGTTCCGCAACGGCGGGTTGCACAGCGTAACGGCACCGGCGGGGGGAAATGGAATGTACACGCTGACGGTTTATGACGGGGCGTGCAGCACCTCGGCCACGGTGATGAAGTAAGCGTTTAAGACAGTGCATATAAAGTGAATCGCACAACGCCCGCTGGTTTCCGGCGGGCGTTTGTTTTTAATCGGTGTAGCGCGTCATACCGATTAAGTCCGGCGGAATCGGCAACGGGTTCCAGTGAGTATGAATCGCCAGGGCCGCGCCGAGGGCCGTTGCCTGCGCTACGGATGCTGCCCAGACTTCCAGCGCCGGAAACGCCGTTGCCAGTAAGCTCATATACACCGGGTTATGACTAAAGCCGCCATCCACAAAAATCCGGCTGACGGGCGCGGTAGCCAACTCGTTGCCCCGCAGCACGAGCGCAGTCGAAACTACCTGCTGGGCCATAATGTCGAGCATGAGCCGGTGATAGGCTAATTCGTAGGTAGCAAAGGCCAATAAATCCCGATCACCGAATCGGGACGGCCGGAGCAGTTGGGCCGGTTGCATACCAGTTTCAGGCGTTCCGGGCATGGTCTCGGTCAGCGTCAGTTCGTGAATCAGGGCCGGGTTATAAGCAACGGTCTGGTAGGTGTCAGTCGGCAGGGCAAAGTGCGCGGCTAATCGGCGGGTTTGCTGCTCGTGGTCGTGGCCGGCAAACAACCGGCTGGCTTTCACGGTGTTGCCCCGATACTGCATAAAACACAGGCAATCATACTGCAATTCTTCGGCGGTGAGGGGCTGGGTCGTAAACGGGTTCAGGCTGATGCACCACGTGCCGGTCGAAATCAGGACAAACGGGCCGGGAGCGGGTTCGCTTGTGCCGCTCTCATCCCGAAACGACGCTAAATACGGAATCAGAGCCGCCGATGAATCGTGCAGGCCAATACCCACCGGCATTAACCTGCCCGGCGACACTTCGCCGGAACCCAACTCATCAGGAAGGAGCAGTTCGGTTAGAATCCCGTTCAGGGGCTGGTCGGCGGGGTGAATATGGCCCAGCAACCGCGTTAAATTTTCTGCCACCACCCAATCGTGGTACTCATTTCGCGTAAAATCCCAGAGCATGGTATGGCAGCCGATGCTGGTCAGGTCAGACACATATTGCCGCGTAACCCAATAGCTCAGGTACTGCGGCAGGTGCAGCGAATGCCAGATACGCCGGAACAAATCGGGCTTGTCGTGCTTGATTCGGTACAGCATCAGCCCCGAATTCAGGCTGTCTAAGGCGGGCGAAGCCGTTTGCAGCGATAACGTATATCGGGGACCGTGTTGGTCGTAAAATTGCTGCCGGAGCCGGGCCGGAAACGGCTTGAGGTAGTTATAGAGATAGCCAATCGGCATACCGTCGGCCCCGGTGTGCACCAGACTGGCTCCGTACGCGCTGAAATTCACCGCCCGCACCGTGTAATCGGGCAGGTACGAAATCTGCCGCAGGGTCTCTGTTAGCCAGGTTGTTAGTGCGGTTATGTCTTCGCAGGGGTCGCCGTCGTCGTCCACCGTTTCGGGCAGACATACCGACTGCTGCCAAACGATGTCGTAGCGTTCAGAAAACAGAAAGACCTTTTTGTTGGTCTTGCCTACGTCGAAAATGGCGATGACGTTCATAATCCCGTTGCTATCGTTTTAGCCCCTCTTTGCTGGATAAGCTGCTGACGGACAGCGGCCTGCCGAAATAAACCGAGTGGGTCGAGCGCACCACCGGCCCGCAGCCGGGCTTCGGCCACAAGGGGGCGCACGTCGGTTCTGAACACGTCCTGCAGCAACTCCTGCGCCCGCACCACATCATTCGTTTCGCGGGCTTCTTCGAGGGCAACGCGGTCAACGAGCAACGCCTGGGCGTAGGCAATCTGAATGGCCTCCACGGATTGCAGGAGGTCTTCGAGCGGGTCTTTCACGTTGTGGCTGGCGTCAATCATCCAGCCAAGATCGGTGGCGTGGTTCATGCCGCGAGCGTCCATTCCGTCAATCAACTCGTTGAAAATCAGGAACAGTTGATACGGTTTGATGCTGCCCGCCGTCAGGTCGTCATCGCCGTATTTAGAGTCGTTGAAATGAAACCCGCCGAGTTTACCTTCGTTCAGCAGGATTGCCACAATCTGTTCGATGTTGGCATTAGGCAGGTGATGGCCGAGGTCAACGAGGGTGTAGGCTTTGGGGCCTAACTTACTGGCATACAGGTAGCTGCTGCCCCAGTCGCCAACGGTCATCGAATAAAAATTGGGTTCGTAGGCTTTGTATTCCACAAACAGTTTCCAGCTATCGGGCAGGGCAGCATAAATCTCGTGGAGGCTGTCGAGCGTCCGGGCAAAGGCATTGCGAAAGTTGAGTTGTCCCGGAAAACAAGACCCGTCGGAGAGCCAGACCGTGAGCGCGTCGGAACCCAATGCCATGCCGTGCCGGATAACCTCGATGTTATGGTCAATGGCCTGCCGCCGAACGGCCCCGTCGGTGTGTTGCAACGACCCGAATTTATAACTCAGGTCGGCCCCGACCGAACGAGGCCCGTGCTGATCCTGAAACGTGTTGGAGTTCACCGCGTCGAAACGCAGCCCAAGCCCGGTGGCCTGTTGCCGGATAGCGGCTACATCGGTCGGGATGTCCCAGGGAATGTGCAGTGAGATGGCCCCCGACGAGCGGTTCAGCGCGTGGAGCAGCCCCACATCATCGAGTTTTTCGGTCAGGCTGCGGGGTTCTCCCCCGCCCGCAAACCGCCCAAACCGGGTGCCGCCCGTGCCTAACGCCCAGCTCGGAATGGCGATCTGGAACTCGATCAGTTTCTGGATAATCGGCTCTGTTTGATCAATCAAGTCCGTCCAGGGCGATAGTTTGCGCTGATGCGCGGCCAGACGGCTGGCGTTATAGTCGCTGATTTGGTTAGGGTTCATGGGAAAAGCTTTTACCGCACAAACGCCATCGCCACGCCCCCGTCCACATTCAGCACGTTGCCGGTTGATTTACTGAGCAAACCGCCCACAAAGGCAAAACAGGCGTTGGCAATGTCGTCGGGCAGAATGGTCTCGCCCAGCAACGTTCGTTTGGCATAAAACGCGGGCAATTCGGCAACAGTGACACCGTAGGCTTTGGCACGGCCCTCGGCCCAGCCCCCGGCCCAGATATTCGAGTCGGCAATCACCGCGTCGGGGTTTACCACGTTGACCCGGATATGGTCGGGGCCGAGTTCGGCGGCATTCAGGCGGCTCAGGTGCAATTGAGCGGCTTTGGCCGAGCCATAGCCCGCGTTGTTGGGCCCGGCCACGAGCGCGTTCTTGGATACGATGTTGATAATGTCGCCCCCGAATGCCTGTTTCCGCAGCACCGACACCGCCGATTGCGTCACCATAAACTGACCCTTCACTAAGATATCGTACAGCCGATCCCACTCTTCGATGGTATGCTCGGCAATGGAGCGCGAGATGCTGATACCGGCGTTATTGACCACGATGTCAACCCCGCCAAAGGCCAGACAAGCCGCGTCGAATGCCTGATTGATGCTATCGGGGTTGGTGACGTTGAGGGCCGTAGTTGCTACCACGTCTTTGCCAAACAACCCGACAAACTCGGTTTTCGCGCCCGCCAGCCGGTCGGGGTCAATGTCGTTCAGCACCACGCAGGCTCCTTCCTGGGCAAACCGTTTGGCGATTGCCTTGCCGATACCGCCCGCGCTGCCGGTGATAAGCGCGACCTTGCCTGACAGCGATTTGGGCTTTGGCATCCGTTGCAGTTTGGCTTCTTCGAGCAGCCAGTATTCAATATTAAAGGCTTCCTGCCGGGGCAGGGCCGTGTACTCCGAAATGGCTTCGGCCCCGCGCATGACGTTGATGGCGTTAATGTAAAATTCAGCCGCTACCCGCGCCGTTTGCTTGTCTTTGGCGAAGGTGAACATCCCCACGCCCGGCCATAGTGCCACCACCGGGTTGGGGTCACGCATGGCAGGGCTGTTGGCGTGTTTACACGTATCGTAGTACGCCCGGTACAGTTCGCGGTATTTTTCAAAAGCCGGGGCGAGTTTCTGCTGAATAGCAGAGGTATCGGCCACCACTTCATCGGGGGTGAGGTCAAGAACGAGCGGGCTGATTTTGGTTCGCAGGAAGTGATCGGGGCAGGATGTTCCCATCGGGGCCAGCCGGCTCAGGTCGTGGCTGTTGACAAAGTCCAGCACCCGCGCATCATCGGTAAAATGACCGACCATACCGCCCAGGCCGGCGCCGGTGCTGGCTGCCGAACACAATCCGCGCAGGATAGGAGCCAGTGCAGCGGCCTGAACCAGCCGATCAGGGGCTGGCAGACTATCGAGTTTTGCCCCGCCAAAAACCGGGCTTTTCTTGCCATAGTTTTCTGCCAGATAGTCGGCGCAACGTTCCACCACCTCCAGCGTGTTCATGTAGCTTTCGTAGGCCGTATCGCCCCAGGTGAACAACCCGTGCGAGCCGAGCATGATGCCCCGGATACCCGGATTTTCGGTCAGACACTGCCGCAGTTGCAGCCCCAAATCAAAACCGGGGCGTTGCCAGCCTACCCACCCAATCTGCCCGTTAAACAACTCCTCGGTGATGCGCTTGCCGTCTTTAGCGGCAGCAATGGCAATGGCCGCGTCGGGGTGCAGGTGGTCAATGTGGGCAAAGGGCAAAAACCCGTGCAGGGCCGTATCAATAGACGGGGCTTTTGAATCCAGATCGTAGATGCAGTGATTGAACAGAGCTACCATTTCATCTTCAAATTCCAGCCCCCGGTAACGGTTTTCGAGCGCGAGCAGCCGATTCATGTAGAGCGCGGCCAACCCGCTGCGTTTGAGGGTGCCGATGTCTCCGCCGGAGCCTTTGATCCACATCACGGGCGTTGGCTGGCCGGTTAGCGGGTCAGGAGCCAGGGCTTTGCAGGAGGTGTTGCCCCCGCCGTAGTTGGTGAGCCGGAGGTCGGCACCGAGCAGGTTGGAGCGATATAGCAACAGGGCCACCTCGCGGTCGGGTTGGGGCAGCGCGTCAAATTCGGCGGCTTTGGCATCGTCCCAAAGATAGCTGACGTGCCGGAAGGAGATCGTTAGAGTCATACAACAGGAAATTGGTGAATCAACCAGATTAAGGGTTTGGTTGACAGGAAGTATAAATTGTGTCGAAAGTAAGGGGTTGTTCCATGCAGCCTATCCTACACTGCCCTACCCGACACCCGGATAAAGGAAAGGGCATTGACCGTGTTGGCCGCCGTTACATCACAGAGCCAGGATATGACGGGTAAATCTGCCGTCGGCTGACCCTTATAGTTCAACAAGCCCCGATTATGCTCCAGTCCATCACGGTCAACATACACTCCCGAACGCCCAAATATCAGCAGATTTACAATTCTATCGTTGCCGGCATCGAAAATAAAGACATCGTGCCGGGCGATAAGCTCCCCTCGATCCGGGAAATCTGCGATGAATTCGATGTGGCAAAACGAACCGTCGAAAAAGCCTACGACCTGCTGCGCGAAAACGGAATTGTTAATGCCACCAAAGGCAAAGGTTACTACATTAACCACACGAGTCTGGGCCAGAATCTGAAAATCTTCCTGCTGTTCAACAAACTCAGTACGCACAAAAAAATGATTTATGATGCCTTTGTAGCGGCCTTGGGGTCGCGCACGGCCATTGATTTTTTTGTGTATAACAACGATTACCGACTTTTTAAAGGACTGATTCAGAAGCAGAACCGCAATTACACGCACTATGTGATTATCGCCCATTTTATTGACGGCGACGACAAACCCTACGAACTCCTGAACACGCTGCCCAAGCACAAACTAATTTTGTTGGATAAACTGCCCGACGGCATCACGGGCCGCTACGGAGCGGTGTATCAGAACTTTGAGAAAGACCTCTACCAATCCCTCACCGAAGCCCTGCCCCTGCTCCGCAAATACGACACGCTCAATATTCTGTTTCCGTTTCATAACTACCACCCAAAAGCCATTCTGACCGGATTTTACAAATTCTGCCACGAATATCAGTTTGCCGCCCGCGTCATATCCGGCATTGAGCAGGAAACCATCATGCCCCAAAACGCCTACATCAACCTCGTCGAAGAAGACTTAGTGGCCCTCATCAAACGCATTAAAGACACGGCCTATAAAATCGGTGCGGAAGTCGGGATTTTGTCGTACAACGAAACGCCGTTGAAAGAACTACTGCTGGATGGCATCACCGTGATATCAACTGATTTTGCCGGGATGGGCCGCACAGCCGCCCGGCTGGTGCAGGAAAACAGCACCGATCACGTCGAAAACCCGTTTCAGCTTATCGTCCGCAAATCGCTGTGAGCCGGTGCATTGTGGCGTGGCCCGGCCCACCCGCGCTATTGATACCCCCGCGCCTGCAACGCAAACAGTTCGGCATAGCGACCGTTGAGGGCCAGTAGTTCTTCGTGCGAACCGATTTCCAAGGCCTGCCCGTTTTCGAGAACTAAAATCCGGTCGGCCATGCGAACGGTGCTGAATCGGTGCGAAATCAACACGGCGCTCTTGCCCTGGGTGAGTTCGGCAAAGCGTTGAAACACCTCAAATTCGGCGCGGGCATCAAGAGCCGCCGTTGGTTCGTCGAGAATAATCAGTTGAGCATCACGCATATAGGCCCGTGCCAGGGCCACTTTCTGCCACTCGCCCCCGGAGAGTTCAACGCCTTTGTTAAAGCTCTTGCCGAGTTGCTGGCCGTAGCCACCGGGCAGTTTGGCAATCACGCTATCGGCCAAACTACGCCGGGCCGAGGTCTCCACGCGGGGCTGATTGCCACGCTCGTCAATGTCGCCAATGGCAATGTTGATGCCGACCGACATTTTGAAGCGGACGTAATCCTGAAAAATCACGCCGACGTTGCGCCGGAGGTCGGTCAGGTCGTAGTCGCGGAGGTCGCGGCCATCGAGCAGAATCCGACCTTCGGCGGGGTCATAGAGCCGGGCTAAGAGTTTGACAAGGGTGGTTTTACCCGCGCCGTTTTCGCCCACAAGAGCCAATTTTTCGCCCGGTTCGAGCGTAAACGACAGTTGCCGAATGGCCCAGCGTTCGCTACTGGCGTACTTAAAACCGACATCCTCAAACGTAAATCCCTGCTGAATCGGGTTCGGGAAAGACAGTGGTTTATCGGGTGAATCAATATTGGGTTTGATGGCGAAGAAATCGAACAGGTCCTGCAAATAGAGGGCTTCCTGGGTTAAACTACTGAACTGCAACAGAATACCTTCGAGCGAGGCCCGTACCTGACGAAACGACCCGGCCAGAAACGTGAGGTCGCCAATGGAGATTTGCCCGGCAATGGCGCGGCTCACAATCCAGACGTAAGCCCCGTAGTAGCCCGCCGTGCCGAGGGCCGTGAGCAGCGTTCCCCACCCGGCGCGACCAACGGCAAGGGCGCGGTTTTTGACGAAATATTGCCACGACAAATCCCGGAACCGGCTGATGAGAAAGTCAGACAAACCAAAAATTTTAACTTCTTTGGCCGTTTCGTCGCTCGCACCCACGTAGCGGAGGTAATCGAGTTCACGCCGTTCGGGAGTCCAACTTCTTGATAATGAATAGCTTTGGCGGTTAAAATAGTTGTCGCCGATGAACGAGGGCGTAACGGCAATCAGAATCAGCAACAGCAGCCAGGGGTTATACACGGCCAGACCAGCGGCCAGAAACGCCACCGAAATCACTTCCTGCACCTGCCCGAATACCTGCGAAAGCAGCACCGTCCGGCCCGTTGTCTGCCGCCGGGCGCGTTCGAGTTTGTCGTAAAACGTGGCATCCTCAAACTGTTCCAAATCAAGCATAGCCGCGTGTTCCATGAGTTTGATAGACACGCTGTTCGAGAGCCTATCGCCCAGCAGTCCGTCAATGAGCGACGTAACGCGGCCCAGCGCGGTAGAGCCAATCGCCAGACCAAACTCGGCCAGTACCAGCGTCCAGAGGTAGGTTGTGTTGGTGTCGTGTTGAGCCGCCAGCCGGATTACCTCGTCAATCAGCAGCTTACCGATGTAGAGCGACGAAGCCGGCACAGCCGCCCGCACGAGCCGCACGAGTGCATTGCCGATAAACAGACCGGGTGCGGTCTCAAAGGCAATCCTGAAAAACGCCGGCAGGTTGCCTAAGGCCGCAAACCGGTCTCGCCAGGATGTTAGTGGGGTTTCGGGTTGCGCAGTTCCCGGCTGTGCCGATGCAGGCCGGGGAGATGAATTTTCGGCGGGTGGCAACCCGGCCAAACGGGGTGGTGTAGTGGTGGGCGTGGTCATGGTTTACTGACAACACGGGGCCGGTTTTGGTTCGGGCCAGCCAGCAATTTGGCACCCCCTCCCCTACTGATTTTACCGCCCCAACACCCGCTGTGTGAGCAGTGCGCCCGTGTCGTCGCGCAGGGTTACGAGCAGGTGGGGCGTGGGCCAGGTTGGTATGTTTGCCAGCCAACGCCCCGGATTTTGCCGGGTGATGGTTGCCGAAACAACCCGTCCGGTGGCATCGGTGACGATCACAGCAACAATGACCCGACTATGTTCGATGGTAAACTGCCCGTTTTGGGCGGGGTTTGGGAACAACGCGAATGGCTCCGGGCCGGGGTCGGTTGCCAAAACCGTTGGCACAATCACGGTTGGTGGCGTTGGCGTAGTTCCCGCCGTGACGCAGGTTTGCGAGGCTACTGCCGTGCGGAGTTGGTTCAGCCGGGCGTAGAGATTATCACCGGGGCAATTGGTGGCGCAGCTTCCGTCGCGGTGCGTTGAGATGGTAGCCAGTGTCTTACCCGACGGCGCATGAAACGCCGAACCAATCGGCTGGATGCCATTTTCTTTGTTGAGTTTCCAGGCGGTGAGTTTGGTGAGCGCGGCCATTGCCGCATCGGTAGGCTGGGCAGTCATGTAGCCACCCAGCAGACAAATACCCATCGTACCGCCGTTGTTACCGCAAAAATGCGCGCCCTGCACATTGTCGCCGTCCAGCAGCCCCTGCCCGTCGCGGCCTTCAAATACGGTTCCGTCCTGGGCAATCAGAAAGTTGTAGCCTACGTCATTCCAGCCGTTGCTCTGCGTATGATACACGTAAATGCTCCTGACTACATTCACGTAGTCGGTGGCCGTGTTTGAGCCTTCGGCATGATGCACAATCACAAACCGAACAGCAGTGGCAACGGGCCGGTCTTTAGGCGGAGTCAGGCCGGTGCGCCACGTACCGACGGGGATTACGGGCGGTTTGCCGCAATCGTCGGCCAATGTACGCCATTGCTGGATTGTGGTGTTCATTGTCAGGGGTTTAGCATAAACCAAGTGCAGTGTAACAACCGTACCGGGCGTGAAATCGAGCAGCGTCAGCGTCGTTGTTGAGCGCGGGAACACGACTAATGCCGAGGTAGGCGCGTTAGCATGGGCATCGTGGCTCAGGATCACCGTGTCGCTTTTAGCTTGTTGCCCGGCAATCACCATGCGCCCGGTTTGGCTGTTAGCGGGCCATTGTTGTTGTTGTTCGATGGCGACGGCGATGGCCGTTGCCGGGGCCGAAAGCGTTATGGGTGTTGCGGGGCTTATGATTGTTATTGATTCGGTAAAGGCATAGCTGTCGGCACGTTGGGCGCGAACCTGAGAAGCAGAAACCAATACGATGAGCAAGAGGCCGCTCGTTATGGTGCGATTTATGGCACAGTTTTTCATGCTTTGCTCGACCTAAATGTATTGATTGCTTACCTTTACCCCAGTATAAAACAAGATTCAATTTATGAAAAAGAAATCATTTTCCCGGCTCTTCGAGCAGTTTTCATCGGTCGTAGCCCGCTTCACGGGGTCATCAACGGCGTTTTTGGTGGCCCTGTTGGTTATTATTGTCTGGCTTATTACCGGGCCAATTTTCGATTATTCGAACACGTGGCAGTTAGTGATTAACACCGGAACCACCATCGTCACATTTCTGATGGTGTTTCTGATTCAGAACCGGGCCGACGTATCGGGCTCAAAATAAAGACTCGCTGACGATTCAGATAAAATTAGACGAACTCATTGCCGCCACCAACGCAGCCAGTAATCGGCTATTGATTATCGAGGATTTATCAGAAGATGAACTCCGAACGCTACGGGACTATTTTTACCGCCTGGCCGATTTAGCCGACAACGACGAGCGTATCGCCGAAACCCGTACCCCGAACACGCCGAAGCCCGACACCGGGAGAAATTACTAAAATCCGAGGGTAAACGTTAAAAGTCGGCTACCGCATACCGACTGCTGCTGACAGCCTTAAAACCCCACTTTGGCACTTTCGGGGCGTTCGCCGGAGACGGTCTGCTCGTCGAGGTTAAAAATATCGGCCAGGGTCATGGCATCGTTCGTGCGGAATGTCAGCCCGAGGTGGTCGAGCAGGCGGTTGGCTTTGTCGGGGTGCAGCTTGCCAAACGCATAATCAACCATGAGCCGTCCCTTGCGGAGTAATGCCTTGTCTAAGAGGCTCTTACTGGCGTTAAAGGTGGCAATTACCTGAATGTGCATACAGTCGGCCAGGAGGCCATCGGTCAGGTTCAGGATGTTGGATACGCTGTTGGTGTCGCCCCCGGCCTCGCGCGATTGCAGAATGCGCTCGGCATCTTCGATAATCAGCACCGACTCTTTGTTTTCGAGCAGAAACGGAATGATTTCGGGCGAGGTCAGGTAATTGGTCATGTAGGGCGGCAGGATCAGCATATCCTTCCTGACTAACGAGCTGAGGTGTTTGATATACGTGGTCTTGCCGGTGCCGGGTTCGCCGTGCAGTAGAATCAGTCCCTTGCTTTTGGGCTGACCAAGTAGCGTAACAAGCCGTTCGTGAACGGGCAGAAAGTCGTCGTTGTATTGCAGTTCGAGGTCAATCTGCGGGGGTGTAATCTCAACGCGCTCGGTATGCAGGCCACCTAATCCACTCTGAATCAGGTATATATTAGTCTGATTTTCTTCATGCTCGAATTTGAGTTTGTCCAATCCGTCGAGCAGTTCCCGCATTCCAACCTCGTTGGTGTATAGGCCGTGCATCCTGATAAAGGTCTCACCCAGCATTTCCACTTTAAGCAGGATACCGCTGCTGTGCTGCACAATTTGCTCAACGGTGTACCAGCCTTTTTCGCCCATCCTGACCGACGAGTTGATAATCACAAAGCCCCGACTCAGCACCAGTTCGCGGGCTGTGGGCATAAAATCATCGTTGAAATAGAGGTAGTTGGGATACGCGCCGAAGGTCTTCACAAAGTGCGGGGCCATCGGAAAATCACGGTCGAGGTCATTAGAAATATATGGCGCATTAGCCGGGGCCGGATTAATCATAGCACCGTTGCCATTCGGCAGGTACGAGAAAGCGGAGTTCAAACGTCGTCGGGAGCTTTTCAAAGCTAAAATGTTGTGCTGGTTTTAACGTCGCAAGGTACGAAGAAATGCATTGCTGACGGGTTTGGCTTATTCGAGCAAATCACCCAACGCAGCCAGATATGGGCTATACCAGTCGGCAGCGACGTTGGCGTAGCGGTGATAGTCTCCCTCTCGGAGCGCGGTCAGCACCGGCCCTACGCGCCCAAGCCGGTTGTCGGGCAGTTCGCTCCGCAGGCTGTAATGAGCCAATCGCTGCGCTAATTGATTCATACCAGGCGTATCAACGGGAACACCCCGGCTGAGGAGCAGTTGCCGGATACCGGCGAGTTGCTGCCGTTGCCCACGCAGGGGCGCGAGTTTCAGGGTGCGGTCGCGGATAAAACGGTCGCGGAGCCGCACACGCGGGCCGGGTGGTTTTTCGTGTACGCCCACTTGCTGCGTGGGGTGCGTGCGGTACAGTTGCAGCGGCTCGTTCACGAACGAGATAGTACCCAACCCGGCCCCCAGGAGCGACAGCCAGCCGTCGTAGATGTAGCCCGGCACATCGTCGGGAATAGGCAGGAGGGTGGTCAGCAACGGTTGCCGGATCACCGTGGCGCAGCCCATCACGCGGTTGCCATCGAGCAGCACATCCATCGCCCGGCCGGCCAGCCAGCGTTGCTGCATCGCTGCGTCGAAATAAACCCGGGTCCAGAACCGCTCGTTGGTGGGTTGCAGAGACTCATCGGCAATGTCGGCATCATTAAACGCTACCTGCACCGCCGGGTTCTGCTGCATAAACTTGGCCATGAGCCGCAGTTTTTGGGGCATCCAGAAATCGTCCTGATCGCAGAGAAACACCAGATCGCCGGTGCAGCGGCTTAGGGCTTGTCCGAAGTTTTTGTTGAACCCCAGACGCACCGGATTCTCGATCACCTCGACCCGAAACGGCGCGTCGGCGGCCAATTGACGTAGCAACGGGCGGGTGTTGTCGGTGCTGCCGTCGTCGCAGATAATCACCTCATCGGGCAGGCGTTCCTGTTGCAGCAGGCTCTGCCACTGTTCGGGCAGGTAGGCCGCACCGTTATAGGTGCAAAGCGCGATAGATATGTCAGATGTCGTAGCCAAAGCGGGTGAAGATAGTGCGCCAATAGTCTGTTTCATGAATAGCCCAGGCGTGGCAACCGAACGGCAGTTGACCCTGATTGTAGGTGGTAATGGCGCGTTCGGGGTAAAACTCAACCGCAAACCGCAGGGCCGTTCTGAAATCAGGAACGCGCAGACGCGGCCCGTATCGGTTTACCTCGATGCCCCAAAACACGTCTTCGTTGTATTGATAGGCTTGATTTTCAGCATAAACCGCCAGTTTTCGGCGGGCCGCATCAGTAGCCAGGATAGCTAAAAAAGCCGGGATTCGCCGGAGCGACAGCCCGCCGTTACCCACGCTGTTTTGGCCGATGATTTCGCGGGGCGTGATGCCATCCGGTTTTTTCAAATCAAGCCAGGTAGCCACCTGTTTTTTGGCATTGAACACCAGTTCGTCGGTTCGGTCCCGAAAATCAATGTCGCGCAGCCAGGGTGCGCCGATGTAATCGTAGCCCCGGCGGCACCAGGTGGCGAGGTCATCAGCAAACACAAACGCATCTAACTGATGGATCAGCATATAGGCAAAGTCGGCAAAGGCCCCGTAAAACGTCTCCGACAGCATCAGCCGGTTGTATGCCTGAATATCGGCAAAAAACGCGGCATCGAATCGCTTCACTTGCAAAGCCGGAAATTCCTGCGTCAGTCCCGACACGTCTAACCCCGTCGGCACGGCCAGAAACACCGGGTAGCGATTCAAAACCCGCATACACTGTATCAGCGAAATACGTTCATAGTCGGTCAATGTTGACTTATAAACCGGGATTACGACACAAACAACGGGCGACTCGCTCATAACGGGGACAAAGGTAACACCTCAGCGTTCGAGCAGGGTAATGAGCGTATGCAATGGTTTTTGCAGCAGTCGGCGGGTTTGCTGATAGCGCACCGGCGCGTCGGGCTTGATATACGCGCACGGATACCGCCGGTACGTTTCGTTATGATTCGCCAAAAGCCGCTGCCCGTAAAGTTTAAACAACGGCCACGCATCGGGGCGTTGCGTAAAATCATACCGGGTTTGGTATTTCGAGACAACTTCGGGCCGGGCCGGGCCGTAGCCGCTGTAATGAAAGAACTGCAACGGATAGCCCGGATCAGTGGTGGTTTTGTTCACGTACCAAACGCCATCGGCATCCACTGAAAACTGCCGTTCGTGCAGGTTCCAGTAGGCCACGTTGTAGCCCCGGTGGGTTTCGATGTGTACGTTTTGGCAATAAACGGGCGCGAAATTCACCCAGTGCTGATCTACGAACAACCCGGCGCAAAGGTCAATCCGGCACTCATGCACGAGCCGTTCTTTCCACCACGTAACAAATTGCCGGGCGTCATCGGTGCGCCGGGTGCCGATGAAACCGAGGTTAAAAATACCAGTATTCAGGTGGGTTTGGTCGTTCGGCAGCAGTTCGTCGGGGTTGGGTTCAACGGTGTGGGGGGTCAACACAAGGCTGTGCCGGTCGAGGTCGTTTTGCAGTTTGGTAAGCGGCTGAAACACAATGATGTCGGGGTCAAAATAAATGACCTGCGTGATGTCGGGGTGCGTTTCGTAGAAATGATCAATGAAAAACGGCTTCACAGCGGTGTTGAGTTCGGTGATGTCGTAGCGGTCACACATCGCGGCAAAGTCGGGAATCCCAATCCGGGCCACGTCGAGCATGGCGTAGTCCGGCACGAGTTCGGGCGGCAAGTTAGCCGCGTCAAGGTCATCAACCAGCCCGATTATGTATTGCCAGTGGGGATTGGTGGCCCGCAGTGAATCGCCGAGGGTACGGGCCTGGGCCAAATAATTAACGGAGCAGATGGTAAAGGCAAGGGTCATTTAGAAGCAACGAAGGCATTGGGAAGTTTTCGTCAGCAAGCCAGCGGAGTGGCTCTTCCATTAGGCAGCCTGACGAAGCGTTGACATAAAAAACACATCATCTTTGATAGTGTCTAACAGAAAGGCATGAATGGCCTGTAGAGCTTCTTTGGGCAAGGTCGGGTAGCTGTCAACAATCATAGTATCCGTCCAGCCGTCGGCCCATCGGCCAAGAATTAGTTCGACCGACAAGCGAGTGCCTTTGATAACAGGTTTCCCTTGCAGGATTGTAGGGTCAGCATGAATGTAATCGCGCCAGTTCATTGTGCATTGTTTTTTTTGTAAAGGTACGCTTTACCCGTTATTTCGCCTGTAAATTCGGTCTGAACGCGCAACTCAGCACCGTTTTCAGGCTGTAATGAGTGAAAATTACCGTTGGATAACTTAACAATTTGTTAATTTGGAAATGTGGGGGGGGGGGGGGGGG
>JBBRUV010000048.1:0-18360 GCA_038247465.1 Cytophagales bacterium | reverse complement strand
TGAAGGTTGATAAAAGCGGGGCTATGTATGTGTCAAGTTGTTGCATCATGCTGGCAAAGATACAGTATGCCAACTATTCTACGGGTGAAAGAAATTAACTCGTTCATTATCAGAATTTTACACTTTTGCCGAGTTTTCAAGAGCTACCCATTGTGCGGAATAAACTGCTGTTTCAGACTAATTTTATTCGACAAAACTACCTTTGGCAATCTCAACCCGTGTCAATGAATCTAATGACTAACCTGCTCCTGCCCGACGACCATAAAATCAAATACGCCTTCGCCGACATTGACGGGGTGTTGCGGGGCAAAATTATCTCACGCCAAAAATTTATGGACGGCCTGACCGAGGGCTACGGCTTTTGTGATGTGGTCTGGGGTTGGGACGTTGCCGACGCGCCCTACGATAACGGCCAAACCACTGGCTGGCACACGGGCTACCCCGACGCTATCGTCCGAATTGACCCAACAACTATGCGCCGGATTCCGTGGGAAAACGACACGCCGTTTTTCTTGGCCGATTTTAGCCACGCTGATTCAACAAAAGACCTGCCGGCCTGCCCGCGCTCGCTGCTGAAACGGATTGCTGCCGACTGCCACCGGATGGGCTATCACGCCGAATATGCTCAGGAGTTTGAGTGGTTTAATTTCCGTGAAACGCCCCAATCGCTGCACGAAAAAGGATTTCGGAATCCCGAACCGCTCACGCCCGGTATGTTTGGTTATTCGCAGGTGAGGCCCTCGCTCGAAACCCCCTATTTTACCGATTTATTTGATTTGCTGACCCGGTTTGATGTGCCGCTCGAAGGGCTGCACACCGAAACCGGCCCCGGCGTTTATGAAGCCGCTATCCGGCACGATGCCATCGTGCAAGCCGCTGACAAAGCTGTCTTGCTCAAAACCGGGGTCAAAGAAATTGCGTACCGGCACGGGATTCTGGCGAGTTTCATGGCAAAATGGAACACCGACCTGCCCGGTTGCAGCGGCCACATTCACCAGAGTCTTTGGAACACAGACCAAACCAAAAACCTATTTTTTGATGATAGCAAACCGCAAAAAATTACCGATCTAATGCGGCATTTCATCGCCGGGCAACTCCATTGCCTGCCGCATATTTTGCCGATGTTTGCACCCACCGTCAATAGCTACAAGCGGCTCGTGGAGGGAGCCTGGGCCCCAACCACCGTGACCTGGAGCATAGACAACCGCACCACCGCCCTGCGCGTGTTGAATTTATCGGAGCAACTTACGCGGGTAGAACACCGGGTTTCGGGGGCCGATACCAACCCGTATCTGGCAATGGCGGCTGCGCTGGCTTCGGGGCTGTATGGCATCCGGCACGAGTTGCCACTGACTATTCCGGCCACTACCGGCAATGGCTATCAGGATAAACAACAGGGTATGTTGCCCGGTAATCTTGGCGAGGCCACCCGAATCATGCGCGAATCAGTGGTGGCTGACGAACTGTTTGGAGCCGCCTTTGTTGACCATTTTATCCGTACCCGAAACTGGGAATGGCGGCAATATGCCCGGCAGGTAAGCGATTGGGAACTGAAACGGTATTTTGAAACTATATGAAACTCATTGATTATCCGGCCATTATCCGGCAGGCGTGGGCCGGTTTTGACCCCTCGCAGGCGGTAAAGGCCATCGAAGATATTTCGGCACGGGTGTCCACTAATCACGTGTTTCGGGTGCGGCTCGACGGGGGCGATATGGTGATTGCCAAGCTGTCGTACTTCGGTAAGTATGAGCATTTTAAGGAAGACCACCGCATTATTCAGGCCCTGTCTAACAACCTGCTTTATCCGTTTGAGAACGTGCTGGCAAAGTCGCTCCTGAAAAATAACCAGGTCTATACCTACCATCATCAGGACAGCCTTATTGACGCATGGGTGGTGTTCTATAACCCGATTCGGGTACAAAATCGAATGCCCAGCCGGCTCAATGACGACCAAATCAAACAGTTGGCCGTGCAGGTTGCCAGGTTCCACAAGGCCTGCGCTAAGGTGGCCCCGGTGCTGCCTAAATCATCGAAAACACTGCGCTCCGACGTGCGCGACCTGATAGATTTATTAGACACCAAAGAAGGCCACTATGAACACCGGGGCCACGCGGGCGAACTCCGGCTGCAGTGTCATAAATTCTTGAACAACCGCCAGAAACTCGTGGCCGGGCAGGTCGAGACGATGCCCGTTTTTGTGGATTGGAACATCGGTAACTTCTCCGTAACCGACAACCTTGAACTCTTCTCGCGCTGGGATTACGACTGGTTTAGAATCAGTTACCGGGTGATGGACTTTTATTTTTTCAGCCGGGTGGTCTCCGACGTGGGCGACCGAACGGTGTTCAGTTATTTCATCGGCCCGTTAATGGAAGACCGGTTTCTGTTGTTTTTGAAGGAATATCACGCCATTTACCCGCTTACCGAAAACGAGGTGCGTTTTATGCAGGAAGCCTACCGGTTTTTTATTCTGAACTACGTGATTAAGTACGGCCCCTATTTTTTCAACCCGCAGTACGCTATTAAACTCCAACAGGAAGCCCACCGGATTTATCTGCCGTCTATTGAGCGAGAGTTCAAGGCCGAAAAAATCTTGCGGGCATTGGGGTTGTGAGACTTAGCTTTAGTAACTCAACGTAGTTTTATCTCAACATACATGATTAATTCAGAAACACTTTCCGAAAAAATTGCCAGCATCGTGGGGCAGGCTCAGGCACCCGAAACAACACTTAATCAGGTTGTTGAACAGGTAGGCCGGTGGTTAAACGCCGACCGCTGCTTTTTGTACCTCCGTCAGCCGCTCCTGAAACGGGGCCGGGTGGCAATGTGCTGGCGCAAAAACGATACGATTCCTGATGCGTTTCAACCCGACTGGCGGGAGGATACCAATGTGGCCGACAAAGACCCGCTGTTCAGGGCGGCTATCACACTGCAACCGTCTGTTTACGTGGATGATGTAGAAACTGCCGGTTCGGATGTTGTTAATCAGGCGTTTGAAGCCGAAAACTTCGGTCATCGCGCCCTGATTCATGCCCACGTCACGGGCGGAGGACACCTGTGGGCGGTGTTGCAACCGTGTTTGTTTGGGCAACCCCGGCACTGGACTGATAACGAAAAAACACAGATCGAAGCTATTCTGCCGGTCTTGCAGCCCGTGATTGCTGACTTCGTAAACCAATGAACCTGACCAATTTCGCCACCATTGCCGACCGTTACCGCGTGTTTTTCTTCGATGCCTTTGGCGTACTGAAAAATTACCGGGGCCTGATTCCTGGTATTGCACAAACATTCGAGTGGCTCGCGGCCAACAACCGGATGTTTTATGTGCTAACCAACGATGCCTCGCGCAGCCCCGACGACATGGCCGAATCATACTACCGGCTGGGCCTGTCGGCTATCACTCCCGACCGCATAATCACCTCAGGGATGCTCGCCCGCGAGTACCTGTCGCTCAAAGTGCCGCACGGAACGGTAGCTTACCTCGGCACCGAAAATTCGGCCCATTATATCGAAACGGCAGGGCTAAAAACACTGTCTATCAGACAGTTAGATTTAGATCACCTCGCTGATATCAACGCCCTGGTGCTGTTAGACGATGAAGGTTTCGACTGGAATACCGACCTCAACAAAGCCATCAACCTGCTCCGGCTGCGGAATATCCCGGTTGTCGTTGCCAATACCGACACGACCTATCCCATTACCAAAAATCAGGTGGCGGTCGCTATCGGGGGGGTGGCCGACATGATCGAGCGGATTGTGGGCAAGCAATTTATTCGGTTCGGCAAGCCTGACGCTCAACTTTTTATGCTGGCCTACGAGCAGATCAGCCCGGTCCTCGGCATTGGTAAACGCGATATTTTAATGATCGGCGATACACTCCGCACCGATATTCTGGGTGGCAATAAATTTGGATTAGACACGGCTCTGGTTTTGACGGGCAATACCACCGCCGACGAAGCCGTCGTCAGAATTCAAAGCACCGGCATTATTCCCACCTACATTTGCGAATCGGCGGTGATCTGACTTTTGGTAGGTTTAACAAACTGGATTAGCGACTATTGACTGGCTGCCAGTCAATTCGAAACACCGTCCAACCGTCAGTTTCGGTTTTCAGGGAGAACCCAAAACCATGATTCAGCAGAATCTCGCGGGCGAGCGTCAGGCCAATACCCTGCCCGTCGCGCTTGGTGCTGTAGAACGGGTCGAATAAGTTGGCCGCTACGTCGTCGGTGATGGGTTGGCCGTTGTTGCGGATAAGTAGTTTGCGGTTGGTCAGAACAAGTTCTACGGTTTGCCCCACCTGGCAGGATTCCAGCGCATTTTTCACAATATTGACCAGAACCTGCTCCATCTGCCCAACGTCAATCAGTTGATTTACAGGCAAATCGGGCAGATGCGAGGTCAGCACAATACCCCGTTGCTGTGCCTGAGGGCGCATGAGCTGTAATCCGTTTTTTACCATCTCATTCACATTGGCCGGGGTGAGGCTTGGCGCAGGAAGCCGGACGACATCGGCAAACCGGCGCATAAACCCATTGAGTCGCTCATTGCGCTCAATAGCCATGCGAACGGCCTGTTGCACATCGGCATCGGCCACGTCTGGCTCGGCGATGTGCAGAATGGAGTTGACGGCCCCGATGGAGTTGTTGACCTCGTGGGCCATCATTTGGATGACTTTGCCGTATGCCTTTTTTTCAGTTTCGATAATCTCGGCGGTCAACTCCTCGATAAACAGAAACTGCCGCCGAAATCCCCGGTCAATGAACTGCCCGCACAACACCCGATAGGTTTCTACGCCCGCTAACTTTATGGTATAAAGCTGATCGGGTGGCAATTGAGCGAGGTGGCCAAACAACGGATGCTGAATGGCTGATAGCGGCTTTTGCAGTAAGTCTGTGTTTGACAACCGCAACAACTGCCGCGCTCTGGGGTTCACGGCTGATACGCGCTCGTCAAAATCAAGAATCAGAAGAGCAATCGGTGCGGCTTCCACCAACTTATCCAAGAAAAACTGCTGTTCGGCCTGCCGGGTGCGCTCGGTGCGGAGCTGATCAATCATCCCGTTATAAACCCGAATCAGTTCGTCCACCTCCCGGTTTCCAGTCGGCACAAATTTGACCGTAAAGTCCTTATCCTTAATGGCTTCGATGCCCGACGAGATAAACGTCGACGGTTGCCGGAACGATCTGTAAATCTGAATCGCGCTGTATAACGACAGCGTAATCAGCACTTCCGACGCAATGAACCAGGGCTTATTGTCCTTTAAAAGTTGAAAGGTCAGGCCAACCAGCACGATATGCAGGGCAAGAATGTAGAGCAGATAGCGGGTACGGAATTTCATTCTGCAATGCCGCTTTACCTCAATATCACGACTGACTTTTGCGCCAGAAGAGCGGGCATCAGGTCGTCGGCTTCCTCCATCCCCCAGATATAGGCATGAGCCGGATTATGCCAGGGTGTGCGGTAAATACTTCGGTAGAGATAGTCATCGTTGGCTACGAGGGAGTTGTTCATTCTATACTATTGATTAATCCATTGCAGAGTTTCCCGGAGTTTGTCGGGCGTTAGCGTACCTTGTTGTGGCGGCTCATCCAGCCCAATTTGAACAAATTTATTTCGTCCGCCCGGATAGGCTAATAACTCCACTGAGGTTGCTCCGTTTCGTAAGTTAATCATGATTTCGCCATTTGGACCGGGCGAGGTGTGATAAATGGGTCGCCCGGTTACAGTGAGCAACAGTGCCATATCGAGGGCAGTGAGCACGGTTTGGTGAACTGGTGCAATGACCTCATCCTCATCCCAATTATCAGTGAGATGCTGATACGATGCGATACAATAGCAGTCAGGTGCTGACGGTTCAATGGCGTTTGGCCGGGCATTCGGTCAGCTTCCTGAGCAAGAATATCTTCTGCGAAGTCGAGGGTATCGAACATAGTAGTAGTTGACGCTGGCCATTTACCAAATGTACACACTAAGCCTAAATATCCCCTTTTCCTTCCCAATCTATTCCGTACTTCTCCAGCCTTCTGTACAACGCAAACCGGGTGATGCCCAAAGCCCGCGCTACGTTGGCAATTCGGTTCTGATGGTAGGTCATAGCCCGCTCAATCATCTGCCGTTCCATTTGGTCGAGGGTTAGGGAATAGGGGAGAGGGGGTAGGGTTGAGGGGGTAGAAGGAGAGGCATTGGGCAGGTATTTTTCGAAATCGGGGATGGTGAGGGTGTCGCCCGGTGAAAGCAGAACGGCCCGTTCCACTAAATTTTTGAGTTGCCGGATGTTTCCGGGTAACGAAAGTCCTTTTAGCCACTGCTGAGCCTCTTTGCTCACCTGCAAATTAGGTCGCCCATAGAGTGATTTCAGGTTGTCGGTGAAGAAACTGACTAATCGGGGAATGTCGGCCGGGCGTTCGCGGAGGGCGGGCAGACGCACGGTGATGAGATTGATCCGGTAAAACAAATCTTCGCGAAAGGTGCCTTGCGCGACCATCTCTTCCAGATTTCGGTTGGTCGCACAAATTACCCGCACATCTGCCGTGCGGGACTTGCTGCTGCCGAGCGGCTCAAACGTGCGATCCTGCAACACCCGGAGCAGTTTCACCTGAGCCGCCGGGTCGAGGTCGCCGATTTCGTCTAAGAAAATGCTGCCTTTGTTGGCCAGTTCAAAGCGACCCACGCGGTCGGTTTTGGCATCGGTGAATGCTCCGCGGACGTGGCCGAATAATTCGCTCTCGAACAGGGTGCTGGAAATACCCCCAAGATTGACCTTCACAAACGGTTGCCGCTTTCGTTTGCTGTTCTGATGCACGGCCTCAGCAATGAGTTCTTTGCCCGTGCCACTCTCGCCCGTAATTAGCACGGGCGCGTCGGTGGGGGCAATGCGGCCAATGGTGGTCAGAATATCGAGCAACTTGGGGTCTTCGCCCACAATGTTCTCGAACTGAAACTGCTCGTTCAACTGCCTCCGTCCTGCCGAAGCGGGTGTCCCCCCAGCCAGTTTTATCGCCGTTCTAACCGACTGCACCAGGTGATTATTCTGCCAGGGCTTGGTAATGAAGTCATTCGCCCCGGCTTTCATGCCCTGCACGGCGAGGTCGATGCTACCCCATCCCGTAATGAGCAGCACCGGCACATTGGGCAACCGCTCCCGAATGTAGCGCAGCATCCGCAACCCATCCTCCCCCGACGTATCGACCGAGAAATTCATGTCGAGTAAAATCGCTTCCGGCGTTTCGGTTTCCAGAATCTCCCGCGTCTCAAACGGCCCGTCGGCCACGCGAACGGCGAAGCCCTCCTTCCTGAAAAGCAGCGAAAGGGACGTTTGAATAGCAATATCGTCGTCAATGATTAAGAGCATGGGGATTTGATGTGTAGAGACGCATAGTTGCGTCTCTATTCTTCATGCAGGGCCACGGCGGGTTGCAATTTAGCGGCTTGCCAACCCGGATAAAATGCACAGAGCGTAACCAATGCGTAGATCACGGCCACCGAAACGGCCATCGCCACGAGATAAACACCCGCATCAAGGTCGAACACGTTGAGCAGCGGGAATTGTCCGGCCAGCAACAGACCCAGCACCAGCGCAAAGGTAGCCAGCACCCACATTTCTCCGATAAACTGCCACGAAATTGAGCTTTCCGTAGCCCCCAATGCCCGGCGCAGACCAATTTCGCCCCGTCGGCGGGCAATGCTGACGTTGAGCACACCGAACAGGCCGAGAGCCACGTTGATGAGCAGGAAAGTGATTAGTATCAGAAACGTAGCGATTTGTATAACCTCCTGATTCTGTTTTGCTTCGCGCTGATCGGCCATATAATTCACGGCAAAACTCCAGTCTTTGGCGATGTTACCGAAATCTTTTACGAGCCGGGCTTCAAACCGGGCATCGGTACCGGGACGCACGCGCAACACCAGCGTATTTTGCCACCTGTCGCGTTGGTACTTATAGAACGTACCGGGGGTATTTTCTTCATACTCACCCGCCCGTTTGTAGTTACCAATCACACCAATGATGCGTGACTTGGATTTAGGGTCATCGTCGGCCACCAGGACCCGCCCAATCACGTTTTCGCTGCCAAAAACTTGTTGGCGGAAGGTCTGCGTGATAACAATTGGCTCAATGGTAGCCGTAGCGTCGCTTCGATTGAACCAACGGCCTTCCAGCACCGGAATATCCATTGTCCGGGCGAAGTCGTCGTCGGTCCAGAAGTGAAAACTGTTTATCACCTTGCCGTTCCAGTGATGCTCGCCGTTGGAGGTAGAATTGGCAAATGGCGTGTTACCCGACGAGAAACTGGCGGCCTGCACCTCCGGGTAAGCGAGGGCGCGTTGTTTGAGTCGCTGACGGATCGGGTCGGCCAGCGAGTCGGGCAGGGTGCCCCAATCGAGCGTAATGGCCCAGCGGTTTTGGTACTGATAGCCAATAGGCGACAAATAATTGCCGACCTTGAAAACCACCAGACTCATAACGGCAAACAGCACCAGAAAGGAAGCCAGGATTTCGACAAGTAGCAGAGCCTGGCTTCGCTTCTTGTTCCAGATGAGGGTGAAGAGATGGCGTATCATGATTTTAGCGCGTCGGCGATGGAGAGTTTAGCCATGCGCCAGGCCGGAATAATGCCCGACAGAACGCCAAAGATGAGGGTAAGCAACGTACTGACAATCAATACGGTAAGGTTGATGGTCATGTCGAGGTGGGCAATCCAGCCGCTTTGGTTAATGAGCGTAATGATGATCCACGACAACCCTAAAGCAATAAGTCCACCGAGGAGAGTAATAAACAGGTTCTCAATGATAAATTGGCCCAGCAGCGTAGTGATGGGTGCCCCGAACGCTTTACGAATACCGATTTCCGATGCTCGCTCCATGCTCCGGCCCACATTGAGATTGACAAGATTCAGGGCTGGTAACAGCATGAACATCAGGGCAAATAGGACGACTAACGTTAAAAACGTGGCGATATCGGGGCCACCTGCCTGCGTATTGGCGAATGTATCGAAGTGCGTTTTAGCTTCTGTTTCAACATGATAGGCTTTGAATCCGTTATCGACAAACGGCACCGGAATACGGCTGATAACCTCTTTGTACTCCTGCTTGATAGCGGCCATCTGCTGACTATCGCGGGCCAGTATAATGACCTGAAACATGCCTAAATAGCCATCGGTCAAATAATTGCTTTTTGGCACCGTGTACGGTAGATATACATCGGCGGAAGTGAATAGTTGTGTAGCGGGTACGCTCTTCACCACGCCCAGTACGCGGTATCGCGTATTGTCTACCTCAATGGATTTGCCCACAACGACCGCTTCCCTGCCGAAATAATCATCCCGAAACGACTCGGAGATAACCGCTACGTTGTCGCCGTTGGTTACGTTTGGCTGGCGGTACGGCTTGCCCTCGACGAACGCAAAATCAGTGATCTCCCAAAAGGTAGCGTCCGTGAATTTGAGTTCCAGTTTAAGCCGTTTACTGCCCACGTAGCTGTTAGTGGTCGTTCCGGCTGATACAATCGAAATCTTCTCCGGTGTCTTGAGGGGTAGTACAAACTGCTTCAAAAACTTGTAGCTTAAACTACTCTGATTTCGCGAGTTATTTGTCGAGTCGGTGATGCCCAATTGCATCAGATACAGCGACCGGCTGCGTTTTCCTTCAGGGTAGTGGCTCCCCACCAAATGGTCAATAAACGAAGTCAGCACCATCAGTACCGTCAGCGTGAGGCTGATGCCGAAGAGCGTAATAAACGTGTAGAACGGATGCCGCAGCAATACCTTCCAGGCGATTTTAATGTAGTTGGTTAGCATAATGAAATCTCATTTAAGTATCACAACTATGTCTTCGCCCGCCTTTACTGTAAAAGATTCTTCAGTTCGCCACGTACCATTACGCCGAAGCCTGTAACGGTAATCGCCGGGAGCCAGACGCATGGTGAGTGGGAAGAGCGGCTGTCTATCTCGCCGGGTGTTAAACTGACGGGTTGATAGCCAATTGTCCCCGTAAACTTCTATGCGGCCCCTGCCCGTGCAGTTTTCATACCGGAACGTTGTACGGTCACTGGTTACTGCTGATTCTTGTTTTATTTCCTCAGAAGATTTCAATAATCCAGGTGGTACATTGTCAACGTCCAGCATATTTAGTATGCGACGGGACTGGTAGAGGAGCGAATCTCGCTGTGCTTGCGATAATCCTGTTACGTCGAAACGGAGCGTATGCCGAAACGTCTGGCCATCACGTTTGCCTACTATGTTTATAGACAGGACTTTGTCGTTATTAGCCGTTTGCATGCTTTCTACAACCGTTTGCGCGTAAGCCGTCAGCGAGAGATAGAAGCAAAGAGTCGTTAGTGTTGCTTTCATAGCATATTTGTTTAGTTATTCGTTGTGCATTAGTTGCGAATCGCCAACCATCGCGCCATCGAACAATCGAATCAGCCGGTGCGTCTTTTTAGCCATTGTTTCGTCGTGCGTGACCATGATGATCGTGCTGCCTTCGGCGTTGAGTTGATGCAGAATGGCCATGATTTCGTTGCCCATCGCGCTATCGAGGTTACCCGTTGGTTCATCGGCCAGAATAATGCTGGGCCGCCCCACAATGGCCCGTGCAATGGCTACGCGCTGCTTCTGCCCGCCCGATAGCTGCCCCGGAAAGTGTTTCATGCGGTTACTCAGGCCCACTTTTTCGAGGGCTTCCTGCGCCAGTTGCCGACGTGATGGCCCCACGGCATCGCCCTTCCTGTACAGCAGTGGAATCTCCACATTATCGAGAACCGAAAGGTCATTGATGAGGTGGAAACTCTGAAAAATGAACCCGATTTTCTGGTTACGGAGCCGGGCCAGGTCTTTATCGCGGTATTGCGTCACGGTCTGTCCGTCAATCTCGACCTGTCCCGCGCTGGGTGTATCGAGCAAACCCATGAGGTTGAGCAGTGTGGATTTGCCGCAGCCGCTCGGCCCCATAATGGAGACAAATTCGCCTGCCCCAATGTACAGGTTGATGTTGGTCAGAGCCAGCGTTTCGATGGTGCTGGTTCGATAGACCTTTTCGATGTTTTTGAGGGAGATCATGGTTGATTCATTTTATTTTCTGGTTTGTTTCAAAATCATACAAGGTCAACAACCGGAGCAAATAGTACGACTGCCAGTAGTCGCGGAGGGCGAGGATGGCATCGCGCCGGGCGCGATCTTTATCCTGAATAGCAATGCCGAGGTCAGTAACGGTCAGGTTGCTGAGTTTAAAGCGGTCCTGGGCAATCTGGTAGCGTTCCTGGGCAATCCCGTCGGCTTCGGCGGTGAGTTTCACCTGCTGCCGGAGCATGTCCAACAGCGTTACCTGCGTGAAAATCTCTTGCTCGAAGGTTTGTTTGGCCTGCTCTACCGTTTGCACGGTCAGTTGCTGGTTGGCGCGGGCCGTTTCGGTGCGGGCCTGCTGTCGTCCCCACGACATAATCGGCACCGTAAACTGAATCTCGACAAATTGCCGATTTTGTGGCTGCATGTACACATCGCCGGGCCGACTGCCCCGATTGGTGAGGCCAAAATCGGCGTTGAGCGTGGCGTTAAGACCATTTTCCTTTTTGGCCCGCTCCACCTCGCGGCCGGCTTCGAGTCGTTTGCGCTGAAACCCGATAGCATCGGAGCGGTTGGCAAAAGCTTGATCAATAGCCTGTTGACTTTCCACTAAAAACGGACTGATTTTGTCGGGAATGACCAAGTCAAACGGGCTAACCGAACCGTTTTCGGCCTGACTATTGATGTACGACCTCAGTTTCAGCGAGGCAATTTCGGCGGTTTGCCGGGCCGAAGCCAGGTCTTTTCGGGCGTTCAACACGCTCAGTTGCAGTTGCAATAGGTCATTGCGGGAGAGTTTGCCGAGTTCGAGTTTGTGTTTGGCAATGGTAAACAGCGTGTCGTTGTTGGCCCGGTTGGTTTCGGCAATTTGCAGGTTCACCTGCGCCACCAACAGATCGAAATACAGGCCTGTTGCATCCAAAGCTACCTGCTCCATGCCCTCGATAAACTGCTGATTGCTTTCAGCATACCGAAGCGGCTCAATCCGGCGGTCCCACTTCATCGGGTTGAACCGAAACAGCGGCTGACTCAGGCCAACGGCAAACGGGATACCATTATACAGCGTGTTGCGGTTCAGAAAATCATCGAATCGCTGCAACTGATGCTGCACGTAAACCGACCCACCCGTGAGCGGAATGTTTTGACTCAGCGATAAATTGAGCAGCGAATTATTGTTCGATACGGGCTGAAAAGCAATGGTTCCGTCGGGTTGCTGCACCTGGATAAACGAGCGGGTGAAGCCCGGCAATGACCCGTTCAGGCTCAGTTGCGGCTTGAAATCGGCCTGAAACGCCCGATATTTCCAGTAGTTCGTTTTCTGTACCGTAGCCGCCTGTTTGCCCGCAATGGATTGCTCACGAGCTAGTTGCACGACTTCTCCGAGCGTTAGTTTCAGGGCGGTTCGAGGGGTCGGTTGGGCGGTGGATTGGAAGGTAAGAAGCAGAATTAAAGTCAAGCATTTAAAAACGGTGTCAACTCGCCAGTTCGACCCCGCAGGGGTCAAATATTTGTAGCAATCCATGACCGACGCGCGATCTGGCGTGCCGTAGGTACGCGACGTTACCGAGCCTTGTTGCGTACCTACGGCACACTGAATTCCCTGCGAGATGCTTCTTTCTACAAACATTTGGTCCCGATGGGGCGACACCGTTTCCATACCTACGGCTTCGTTTATCCAACGTATCGTCACGGCTTTTTGGGGTTAATGGTGATCTCCTGTACATGTTCGTACTCGCTCAGGTCGGTCACAATGACCCGCTCACCCGGTTGCAGCCCGCTTTTGATCTCGACCCAATCGAAGTTGGTCAGGCCAATTTCGACTTCCCGCCGACGCGCCACGTTGTCGGCTCCCAACACAAACACCGACTGCTTCCGTTTGCCCTTAAAGGCCGGGCCGTTGGCCACGCGGATAGCTTTTGCGCTACGATTGGTGACCACGAAAACCTCCACTTTCTGATTAGGTCGGAGCGAGGCATGGCGGTTGTCGTCCAGCGAGACCGCGAACTTGATGGTGTTGTTTTGCACCGATGGTTTCACCTGCGTTACCAGGCCGCGCAAATCCGTTTCGTTGATACGGACAATCACCGGAAGGCCCGCCCGAAGTTGATCGGCGTAGGCATCGGAACAAGACCCTTCGACCCGGAAACTGCCCAAATCGGCCACTTTTGCCAGCATTTCGCCTTCGCTCACCGCCGAGCCAACGTTTTCATTTACCCAGGTCAGTACGCCGGCACGGTCGGCCAGAATATCGGCCTGCCGGAGTTTCAGGGCCAATACGTTCAGGTTGGTGCCTTCGATGCGGGCTTGTAGCTGGGTTTCGCGCAAACTCGCCCCCATTGACTGACGATTGTAGGTTAGGTCGTTCTCCAATTGCTTTTTTTCCAGTTGGGCAATGCGGAGGGCGTTTTCGGCACGGGTAACGTCTTCGGGGGTTTGCCCGCCCACTTTCAGCAGTCGCCGGGCGTCGTCAACCTCGGCGTTCAACTTGTTGATGTTGAGCAGTTTGATTTGATCGTTGATGTCTGCGTCGTACAGGTTTTTGTTTAACCGCATCCGCAGTTGTTCGATACCGTTTTGTTTCAGGGCCAGTTGATCCTGGAGTTTTTCGTACTCGATCTGCGTCAGCGATTTGTCAAGCTCCACAATCGCCTGGCCGGGCCGAACCCGCGCACCGGGCGTGAGCAGCACCCGCCGGATACTGGCCCGGATGGGACTGGTCATAATCTGTTCGTAAGCCGGAATCACCTCGCCCGTGGCGCTGAGCGTGTTCTCGACCGGGCCGATCTGGGTCACCGCCGTGCGGATTTTAGCGGCATCAATGGATGTTTTCAGCAATGAGCGCATCCCCAGAACTGCACCAATCAGGCCAATAACCGTAATCAGGCCCATAAACCAGGGTTTTCGGCGGGAGCGGGTAACGATTTCAGGGGCAAGGTCACGATCCATTGAATACAGGCGTTTTGCTTACACAGTCTGCCAATCCCATGCCATCATCTTACTGCCTGTTAATCAGCTGAATAGCAAATAATTGCCGGGCATGATGTGTGCGAATACGCCCACCTTGTGCGGTTTCGCACCGAATGGGCGTATTCGTGTCTGAATAGCCTGATTCAGAAGAAAGACGCGGACAGAATTAGCACACCTTGACCTGATTTGCTATCGGCGATTTTGAAACAGCCGTTTTTAGTAGCTTTAGGCCGTTTTTAACTATCAACGCCTGTACTATGACACGCTGGGGAATTCTGGGCTTAGGCCGCATCGCTCATAAATTTGCCGCCGACCTGCTTACCTTGCCAGGTGCAGAGCTGGTAGCCGTAGCCGCATCTGATCAATCCCGTGCCGACGAGTTTGCCGCCCAATATGGCGCGGCTCATGCGTTCGGCACCTACGAGGGCTTGCTTAACTGCCCCGGCGGTTTAGATGTGGTGTATGTGGCAACCCCCCACGTGAAGCACCATGCCAACGCGCTCATGCTGCTCAACGCCAGGATTGCCGTGCTGGGCGAAAAACCGTTTGCCATGAACGCTGGTGAAGTGGCCGACATGATCGAAACCGCCCGAACAAAGCAGATATTTCTGATGGAAGCTCTCTGGAGCCGTTTCATGCCGACGATTCAAAAAGCGCACGAATGGGTGCAGGCTGGAGCCATTGGCCCGGTGCGTCGGCTCTCGGCTGATTTTGGATTTCAGGCTCCGTTTTTGCCCGATGCGCGGCTGTTTAACAAAGACCTCGGCGGGGGCGCGTTGCTCGACATCGGCATTTATCCGCTGTTTCTCTCGTACCTCATGCTCGGAATGCCGCAGACGCTCAAAGCCTCGGCCAACATCGGCGCAACCGGCGTTGACGAGCAGTGCAGCATGGTGCTGACCTACTCAACCGGCGCAATGGCGGTTTTAGACAGCACGTTTATGCTCAAAACCGACTGCATTGGCCTGATTCAAGGCGAAACCGGCACGATCAGGATTCACGGGCGTTTCCACGAAAGCACCGCCGTTACCCTCGAACGACCCGGTGCCGAACCCGAAACGATCACGTATCCGCGCCAGACGCACGGCTACGACTACGAAGCCCGGCACGTGATGGACTGCCTGAATCAGCACCTGACCGAAAGCCCAACGTGGTCTTTGACTGACTCACAAAACCTGATGAATTTGCTGGACAGCGTGAGGAATGAAGCGGGGATTTGGTATTTGTGAAGCGCGGACACTATCCCCGGCTGACTTACCAGTAAGTCAGCCGGGGATAGTGTTTTCATCATTCTTCGTCCATTTCGGCGGGTCTTGCTCAATGGCGGTCTGGACTTTTGCCACGATGTCGTCTAACGATTCATCGTCGGTAATGATAAGCGGGGGTTTAAACTGCACCCGTAACTGCGTGTTTCGTTTCTTAAACCGCAATCCTTTCTTATCAAATGCCCGCCGAAACCCGTTGATAACCACCGGAATAATAATCGGGTCGTGGTCGCGGATGAGGTGGGCGGTGCCTTTGCGGACGGGGGCGTAGGGTTTGGTGGTTCCCTGCGGAAAGCTAACCACCCAGCCATGTTTCAGGGCAATCCCGATTTTATCGCCCGCTGAGGTATCCACCGTGCGTTTCACGTCGCGCCCGTCGGCTCGCCACGACCGTTCGATGGTGATGGCTCCGCCCTGGGCAAAAATCTGGGCCAAAATCCCCTTCTGCATTGTCTCGGCGGCTGCCACGTAATACTGCCGGGCGCGGGGGCCGAGCAGATAAACCGGCGGCACGAGCGTGTTTTGAAATCCCCATTTTACGGCGCAAAAAATCTCGAAAAAGCAGATAACGTCGGCAAAGTATGTCTGGTGATTCGAGAGAAAAAGCACATTGTTAATCGGTAGCCCTTCAATGTTTTCGGTGCCTTCGATCTTGATGCGGTTCACCACCGTGTAGCGGCTATACATAATAGCACCCAGAATGCCGACAATTAACCGTCTGACGAGCAGTGAGTTACGAAACGGATCACATTCAAAGATACCCAGCACATCGAGCGGGGCCAAAAACCGGGGCAGGTAGCTGAACTTGGTTGGTTTTATAAACTTCATGGGCTAAGGGCTACAAACGGAATGGGTAAATCTACACGAAAAAAAAGTTAATCGGCCCATTAATCCTTCGCCCCCCGTAGCGCGTCAAACCGGCGTAAACAAACTTAAACGCCCCCTAACGCCATGTTAAAGCGATTCATTACCCCCGCTGTTGTTGCCTTTTCGCTCTTGATTACCCAGCCTATATTGGCTCAGGTTCAGATTGGTGTTCGAGGTGGAGCCAACTGGGGCATGGTGTCTAAGCCCACCTTCCTGCAAAATATGTCTTTCGTGCCAACGTTTCAGGCTTCGCCCGGCGCAACGGGAGCCATTTTCTTAGATATTCCGGTCGGTAATTATCTGTCGTTCCGCCCCGAAGTGGCTTATATTCAGAAGGGTTTCCTGATTCGCGAAAGCACCAATATTAACCTCGGTTTCATCAACTTGCCAGTTGGAGCGCGGGTGGCCTACCAATCGCAGGAAATTCAGGTGCCATTGTTGGCAAAGATCAAGTTTACCGATGGCCCCGTGCAGCCCTATTTGCTGGTTGGCCCGGCGGTGAGTTACGCGCTCGATGGCCGGGTCAGGAGCCGCACAACGGGTATTTTTCGGAGCCAACCCCTTGATGTTGACGTTGATTACGGCGGTGCGCTGAATCGGTGGGACATCAGCGGCATGGCCGGTCTGGGTCTCGCCATTGAAGCGGGCGCGGGCAGATTCTTTGTAGAAGGCCGCTATGAACACGGTTTTTCGCGGGCGGTGCGGGTCCCGGTGGTGCAGATAAATGCCCGGAACCGGGGAATGGGCGTATCGCTCGGCTATTCGATACCGATTGGCCGGTAGAAAAAGTCCAAAGCCAATGCAAAACCGTACGTAATTGTGAATTAGAGAAGTTGAACCAGTAGCTAAGTAAAAGCCGGGCCAGATTGGCCCGGCTTTTCTGTTTTTTGCCGCCTTTTAACACCCGAAAGAAAATTATTTCGATAACTTTCTTTCGGAACTCATACGATTCCGCTTACTTTGGCGTTGACGAATATTTCTAAAAACCAAAGCTGATTGTGGAAGAACGCGACCGGGAGAAAATTTACTCTCAACGGGTGAAAGCAGGGAAACGAACGTATTTTTTTGACGTAAAATCAACCCGTGCCAATGACTATTACCTGACCATCACCGAGAGCCGACGACAGCCGCAGGGCGACGGGTTTACCTACGAAAAACACAAAATGTTTGTCTATAAAGAAGACTTCAATAAATTTGTAGAAGCCTTACAGCAAACAATTGATTACGTCAAAACTGAACTTATGCCCGATTATGACTTCGAGCAGTTCGCTAATCAGCCCGAACATCAACCCCACGAAAACGGTCATGTCCGCCAGCCGCTCGACGACCTGGGCAGTGACCTGAAGTGGGAATAGCCATTACCGAATACCTGACTACCCTAACCCAAACCTGACCCTCGGCCAAAAGCCGAGGGTTTTTTGTTGTAATTTTGCAGAAAAACAGTGGCCGGTTGTCGGTGGCTGGAGGCCGGTTTCTCAACCTGCGCAGCATCAGACACTAAGCACTAATCACCAGCCTCTAGCTATTATGGGACTACAATGCGGAATTGTGGGCTTGCCAAACGTGGGCAAATCCACCTTGTTTAATGCCATTTCGAGCGGGAAGGCCGAAGCTGCCAACTACCCGTTTTGCACAATAGAGCCCAACGTGGGCGTGGTGACGGTACCAGACGAGCGGCTTGATGCGCTGCAAACACTGGTGAATCCGCAGCGTATTGTGCCAACCATCATTGAGTTTGTTGACATTGCCGGATTGGTCAAAGGAGCCAGTCAGGGCGCGGGGCTGGGCAACAAGTTTCTGGCAAACATCCGCGAGGTAGATGCCATTGTTCACGTTGTCCGGTGTTTTGAAGACGATAACATCGTTCACGTTGAGGGCCGCGTTGACCCGGTTTTCGACAAAGAAATTATTGATGCCGAACTCCAACTCAAAGATTTAGATTCGGTTGAGAAAAAAATTCAGAAGACCGAAAAGGCCGCACGCGCCGGTGATGCCCGCGCAAAAGCCGAACTTGAACTCCTGAAACAGATAAAAGCCGCGCTTGAAGCCGGTAAAAGTGCCAGAACCGTGCAGGCTACGCCCGACGAACTGCAATCGGCAATCGGCGACCTGGCCCTGCTGACGGTGAAACCCGTGATTTATGTGGCCAACGTTGACGAAGGCTCGCTGCCCAATGGCAACCAATATTCCGATAAACT